>DASVBK010000206.1:0-9856 GCA_036375875.1 Candidatus Nanopelagicales bacterium | reverse complement strand
TTCGCCGTGCACAGGTCGACGGCGGCGATGAGCTCTGGCACGTGGGCAGGGTAGCGGCGGGCTGGGCGCTGGGGGGGCGGGCGCAGGGGGCGGTGGACGGGCGGCGGGGGCGGGTGCCGGGAGGGACGGGCCGGGAGCGGGGGCAGGGGGGCGGTGGACGGGGCGGCGAGGGCGGTGCCGGGAGGGACGGGCCGGGGGCGGGGGCGGGGACAGGGTGCGGGGGCGGTGGGCCGGGGCGCCGATGACCGCGCCAGGGGGCAGACTGCCGACCATGTGCCGCAGCATCCAGACCCTGCGCCCGCCGTTCCACGACGAGCCGACCGACGCCGAGGTTCGCGCCGCCGCCCTGCAGTACGTCCGCAAGGTGAGCGGCTTCCGGACGCCGGCAGCCCACAACCAGGCGGCCTTCGACGAGGCCGTCACGTCGATCGCCGAGGCCACCCAGCGGCTGCTCGACGGGTTGGTCGTGCGCGGCAGCTGACGGGCGCGTGCGGGCGCCTGCCCCTCACCCCGCCTCCCGCCTGCCGTTGCCGGCGGCGACGGGCGGGGGCACCATGGCCGGCATCCGAGCGCACGGGAGGTGGGCCGTGGTCAAGGACCGCCGCGACCGCCTCAGGGTGAGGTCCTGCCGGCACCGGGCACGCGGGCTGGTCCTTGCCGCGACGCTCTGCACGATCGTCGGCCTGGGTGCGCAGTCTGCAGCGGCCAACCCCGCTGGCTCGGCACCGGCGCTCGGACCAGTCAGCGATTCCCCGACGGCTCCGAGCACGGCGGCACGGGCCAGGCCCACCACCGCCACGATCGCCGGCAGGGTGACCACGACCGCTGGCGCGCCAGTGCCCTACGCCTGGGTCCGCCTGATGCCGGTGGCCGCCCCCGGGGGTCAGCGGGCCGCCGGGGTGCGCACGACGACCGACGAGCGCGGCCGATACGCGTTCGTCGGCCTGCCACCGATGCGGGCCCGACTCCTGGTCCAGGCCCCCGCCGGGGAGCCCCTGGTGGACACGTACTGGCCGGCGGCGTTCAGCCGCCGGGAGGCCGGCGTCCTGAGCGTCGGGGCGAGGACGGTCACGGCCGACGTCGAGCTGCCCACCGGCAGGACGGTGACTGGGCGGGTCGTCGATGACGTCGCGGGCTGGCTCATCCCGGGCGCGAGCGTCGTGGCGATCGTCCCCGGCCAGCGGGTGCCGGAGCCGGTCGGCGACGTGAACCCGACGGCGGGGGCCGGGCGCTTCCGCATCGACAACCTCCCCCCCATCGCAGTGCAGCTGCAGGTGCGACTGCCCCCGGACACCGCCTACCTGGGCCCCTGGTACTGGCCGGCGCCCGACCCCGGATCGGATCCGCTGGCCATCGCTGCCGACGTGCACGAGCCGGAGGTGGCGATCCGGCTGCTGCGCGCGGCGCAGCTGCAGGGAACGGTCCGCGACGAGGCAGGCCAGCCGCTGCCCCGGGCGCTCGTGCAGGTGCGCGGGTGCGAGGTGGTGTGCCCGGTGGCGGTGCCCGCTGACGGCCAGGGCCGCTACCGCATCGCGGGCATCCCGCCGGGCCAGCAGCTGACCCTCACGGCCTGGCAAGGCGGCGAGTTCCGCACGTGGTTCGACGACGCGCGTCGGGCCCGCGACGCAACGCGGTTCGCGCTCGAGCCCGGCGAGGTGCGCACCGGGGTCGACCTGACCCTTCCCCGCGGTGCCACCCTCAGCGTGCGGGTGCTCGGTGCCGGCGGGTCCGCCCTGACGGACTACCTCGCGCAGCTGCGCCCGGCCGACCTCCCGGCGACCGCCGCCTCCCGCGCGATCGAGGCCGGCGGCTACGGCCCGGGGCGCAACTTCGCGGCGCCGGACCGGGTGGACCCCGAGCGCCGGGTGGTCGGCCCCGTGCCAGCTGGTGGCTACCGGCTCGTGGTGCGCCCCGGTCCGACCGCGACGGCCTGCGCAGCCGAGCCCTTCGACGAGCGCAGCGAGGGGGTCGCGCGCGACGGGGCGATGGTCCTCGCAGCCGGCGACGAGATCGACGTGACGGTGCGGCTGCGGTGCCCGGCGGCCGCGGCACCGGAGCCGGCCACGCCCGCGCAGGCACTGGAGGGGACGGGGCCGGGTGGCGACGGTTGCGCACGGTCGGGTGCGGCGACCGGGCCCGCATGGCGGTGGCCCGATCCGCGGGAGGCGCTGTTCGAGCCCCCGGCCTGGGCTCGCACCCGGACTCGGTGACGAGTCGCTCGACATATACCCCCGTGGGGTATAGCATCACTGCATGACGCATACCTCCCCTGGGTACTCCGCGACCAAGGACGACGTGCAGCGCCGGCTGCGCCGCATCGAGGGCCAGGTCCGCGGCCTGCAGCGCATGGTCGACGAGGACACCTACTGCATCGACGTGCTCACCCAGGTCTCGGCCACCACGAGGGCGCTGGAGTCCGTCGCGCTGCGCCTGCTCGACGAGCACCTCTCGCACTGCGTGGCCAACGCGGTCGCCGAGGGCGGCGAGGTGGCCGACGAGAAGCTGCGTGAGGCGTCGGCCGCGATCACCCGGCTGGTGCGCTCATGAGCACCGACCTCAACCTGCCGGACGCCCGGCGGACGATCGACCTGGACATCGGCGGCATGACCTGCGCCTCGTGCGCGGCCCGCATCGAGAAGAAGCTCAACCGGATGCCCGGGGTCGAGGCCACGGTGAACTACGCCACCGAGCGGGCGCACGTCGTGCTGCCCGAGGGCGTGGATGTCGCTGAGGCCATCCGGACGGTGGAGGCGACGGGGTACACCGCTGCCCTGCCTGCTCCCCCACCCGGCCGGACCATGGCCGGCGACCCCGGCGGGGCGACCGGCAGCGAGCACGCCGGGCACGACGAACCTGCCGACGCCCTGCGCCAGCGGCTGGTGATCAGTGCGGCCCTGACGGTGCCCGTGGTGCTGCTGTCGATGGTGCCCGCGCTGCAGTTCACCTACTGGCAGTGGGCCTGCCTGACGCTGGCCTCGCCGGTGGTGGTCTGGGGTGCCTGGCCGTTCCACCGCGCCGCGCTGGTCAACGCCCGGCACGGGGCGGCCACCATGGACACGCTCATCAGCGTCGGGGTGACCGCCGCCTACCTGTGGTCGCTGTGGGCGCTGTTCCTCGGCGGCGCCGGCATCACCGGCATGACCATGACCGGGTCCGTGCTGAGCCCCGCCGACGACGGCATGCCGCACATCTACCTGGAGACGGCAGCCGCCGTCACCACCTTCATCCTGCTCGGCCGCTGGTTGGAGGCACGCGCGAAGCACCGTTCCGGGGAGGCGCTGCGCGCGCTGCTGGACCTCGGCGCCAAGGATGTGGCGGTGCTGCGCGACGGCGTCGAGCAGCGCGTGCCGATCGGTGCGCTGGTGGTCGGGGAGCTGTTCGTGGTCCGCCCCGGCGAGAAGGTCGCGACCGACGGGGTCGTGGCGGAGGGCACGTCGGCGATCGACGCCTCGATGCTCACCGGCGAGTCGGTGCCCGTGGAGGTCGGACCGGGGGACGCGGTGGTCGGAGCGACGATGAACGCTGGCGGCCGACTGGTCGTGCGTGCCTCCCGCATCGGCGCCGACACGCAGCTGGCGCACATGGCCCGGCTGGTGGAGGCGGCACAGTCCGGCAAGGCGCCGGTGCAGCGGCTGGCTGACCGGGTCTCGGCGGTGTTCGTGCCGATCGTGATGGTGCTGAGCCTGCTCACCCTCATCGGCTGGATGGTGACCGGGCACTCGGCCCAGGCGGCCTTCACCGCCGCCGTCGCCGTGCTCATCATCGCCTGCCCGTGCGCGCTGGGCCTGGCCACGCCCACGGCCCTGCTGGTCGGCACCGGCCGGGGCGCGCAGCTGGGGATCCTGATCCGCGGACCGGAGGTGCTCGAGTCCACCCGCCGGGTCGACACCATCGTGCTGGACAAGACCGGCACGCTGACCGAGGGCCGGATGCAGGTCGTCGGCGTGCTCGCCGCCCCCGGACAGGACCGCGCGGAGGTGCTGGCGATGGCGGGGGCCGTGGAGGACCACTCCGAGCACCCGATCGGTCGTGCGATCGCCGCGGCAGCGGCCGGTGCCGCGGCGCTGGCTGTGGTGACGGACTTCCGGGCGACGGCGGGGCTGGGTGTCGAGGGCGTGGTGGGCGGCCGCTTGGTGGCTGCTGGCCGGCCGGAGTGGCTGGCCGCGCAGTGGCGCCTGGCGCTGCCGGTGGAGCTCGCTGCCGAGCGGGACCGCGCGCACGCGGCTGGGCGGACCGCGATCGCGGTGGCGTGGGACGGCGCCGTGCGCGGGGTGATCGAGGTGGCCGACACGGTCAAGCCCACCTCGGCCGAGGCGATCCGTCGGCTGCGGGACCTGGGCCTGACCCCGGTGCTGCTCACCGGCGACAACGAGCAGGCCGCGCGGGCGGTGGCCGCCGAGCTCGGCATCGAGCGGGTCATCGCCGGCGTGCTGCCGGAGGGCAAGGTGACTGCGGTGCAGGCCCTGCAGCAGGAGGGCCGCGTCGTGGCGATGGTCGGCGACGGCGTGAACGATGCCGCGGCCCTGGCCCAGGCGGACCTCGGCATCGCGATGGGCACCGGCACGGACGTGGCGATCGCGGCGGCCGACCTCACGCTCGTGGGCGGTGATCCCCGCGCGGCGGTCGACGCGATCAGGCTCTCGCGTCGCACGTTGCGCACGATCAAGGGCAACCTGTTCTGGGCGTTCGCCTACAACGTGGCGGCCATCCCGGCGGCCATGCTCGGCCTGCTCAACCCGCTGCTGGCCGGGGCGGCGATGGCGTTCTCGTCGGTGTTCGTCGTGACGAACAGCCTGCGGCTGCGGGGGTTCCGGTCGAGCATCGGCTGAGCTGGCGGTCCCCTCGCGCGCGAGCGGGCTACGCGTCGGCGCCAGCGGCGGCCTGGCCGGGGCCGGGGCCGTCGACGATGAGCCGGCGCCCGAGCGTGACGGCGTGGTCGGCCCCCTCGAGCTGGTAGCCCCGACGCTCGTAGAAGGCGATGACCGCCGCGTTGTCGGCGCGCACGGAGATGTGCAGCTTGGGGCAGCCCCGGGCCAGCAGCAGCTGCTCGGCGTGGGCCATGAGGGCCGTGCCGTGCCCGCGGCCCTGATGCACCGGGTCGACGGCCAGGTAGAACACCGAGCCGCGGTGGCCGTCGTAGCCCACCATCATCGAGGCGATGACCGACCCATGGGCCGCGTCCCCGGAGTCCGGCCCGCTGCTGGGGCCACGGGTCTCCGGTCGGCGGCCCGGGTCGGCCACCCCCACGAGCATCCCCCAGGGCGAGTCCGCGAGCTTGCGGTCGAGGTCCCGGTCGGGGTCGTTCCACGGCCGGACCAGGCCGCATCGGTGCCACAGGTCGATCACCGGCCCCCGATCGGTTGGGGCGAAGGGCCTGATGCGCACGGCGCGCACCGTAGCGCGAAGGGTGCGGCTCAGTCCCGGATCCTCAGCTCGGCGGGCAGGCATGCCGCGTCGGGCAGGGCCGTGCCGTCGGGCAGCGCCGGGCCCGGCGCATCACCCTCCGGGTCCAGCGACAGCCCCATGAGGATCGCGTCCCACCGCTGGCCCGAGGATCGGCGGTAGTGCCGCCGGATGCGGCCCTCGACGACGAACCCGCGCGACAGGTACAGCCGGATCGCCCGCTCGTTGTGCGGCCACACCTGCAGCGCGGCCTTGTGGGCGCCGAGGTCGCGGGCCACCTCGAGCAGGGCGTCCAGGAGGGCGCCACCGACGCCCCGGCCGCGCGCGTCGGCCACCACGGACATCCCCAGGTCGGCAACTCCGTAGCGGGCGCCTTGCACCCGGCCGTGACCGAGCAGGCGACCCGTCCCGGCATCCACCACCACCAGCGTTCGGCCCGCCACGTCCTCCAGGCTCGCCAGCCACTGCGCGCGGCGCGCGGCGCGGTCGAAGCCCGCCTCCGTGCCGAGCCAGCGGCCCTCGGCAGCCACCGTCGCGTGCGCGTCGAGCGCTGCATCCACCTCCTCGGCGCGCATCGGCCGCACGAGCACCGGGATGCGGGCCGGGTGGTGGTCGCCCGTTCGCGATTGGTCGCCCATGCAGCCATCCTGCCGCAGCACGTGGCGCTGCCGCCCCGGCAGTGCTGGACCCACCGCCCTTGCCCAGCCTGCGGCATGCGGGCTGCACGCCGGTCGTCCCACACGCCGGGGTGGCGGCGAGTAGCGTGCGGAGCAGGGCGCGCCGAGGCCGATGCGCGGCTCACAGCCGGTGGAGGAGGCAGCCATGCGTGAGGTCGCGATCCCAGCGGCGATCCCGATGCCGATCACCGAGACGCTGGGGACGATCCCAGCCCGCAACGCGGCCAGGGCTCCGCACCGGCCCGCCTACGCCCTGCGCGAGGGCTCGGGCTGGCGCACCGTGACGGCCGCGCAGTTCCACGAGCAGGTGCAGGCGGTCGCGCGCGGGCTGGTCGCCCGCGGCATCGCGCCCGGCGACCCCGTGGGGATCCTTGCGCCCACCAGCTACGAGTGGACCGTCCTGGACTTCGCGCTGTGGGCCGCGGGTGCCTTCGCGGTACCCATCTACGACTCCTCCTCCGAGGAGCAGATCGAGTGGATCGTCGCCGACAGCGGGCTGGTCGCGGTGGTCGCTGCCACCCCCGCGCTGGCCGCCAGGGTGGGCGGTGTCGGGGGCAGCGCGCTGCCGATCTGGACGATCGCCGACGGGCTCCTCGAGGCGCTGGCCGCGGAGGGCGCCGAGGTCGACCCCGCGCAGATCGCGGCGCGGACGCACGCCACCCGGCCCGAGGATCCGGCGACGATCGTCTACACCTCGGGCACGACTGGCCGGCCCAAGGGCTGCGTGATCACCCACGGCAACCTGGTGTTCGTCGTCAAGACGCTGGTGGCGACCACCGGCCCCGTGGTGACCACCCCGGGCGCCCGGACGGTGCTGTTCCTGCCGCTGGCCCACGTGCTCGGCCGCGGTGCCCACCTCTTCTGCGCAGAGGGCGGCATGCAGGTCGCGCACTGCCCGGACCCGAAGCTGCTGGTGCAGGACATCGCCACGTTCCACCCCACGTTCCTCGTCGGGGTGCCCCGCATCTTCGAGAAGATCTTCAGCGCCGCCCAGCAGAAGGCCCACGACGCGGGCCGTGGTCGGATCTTCGACCGCGCGACCGCCGTGGCCATCGCGTCCTCCCGAGCCGGCGGCCGGCCCTCGCCCTGGCTGCGGGCCCAGCACGCCGTGTTCGATCGCCTCGTCTACGCCAAGCTGCGCGCGGCGATGGGCGGCAGCCTCGCGTATGCGATCACCGGCGGGGCCAGCTTGGGCGAGCGGCTCGGGCACTTCTACGCGGGCATCGGCCTCACGGTCATGGAGGGGTACGGACTGACGGAGACGACTGCCTCGGGCACGTTCAACCGCGCTGAGGCCGCCCGGATCGGCACCGTGGGCCAGCCGATGCCCGGCACGGAGGTGGCGATCGCCGACGACGGCGAGATCTGGCTGCGGGGACCCCACGTCATGGCCGGCTACCACGGCCTCCCGGAGGCGACCGCGGAGGCGATCGACCCGGCCGGCTGGTTCCGCACCGGCGACCTCGGCCGGCTCGACGCCGACGGCTTCCTGCAGATCACCGGGCGCAAGAAGGAGATCATCGTCACCGCCGGCGGCAAGAACGTGGCCCCCGCCGTGCTCGAGGACCGCATCCAGGCCAGCCGCCTGGTGAGCCACGCCGTGGTGGTCGGCGAGGGCAGGCCCTTCGTGGGCGCGCTCATCACCCTGGACCCGGAGGCCCTCGCGGCCTGGGCGCGGGCCCATGGCCGGCCCAGTGCCCAGGTGGCCGACCTCGCCGACGACGTCGAGCTGCGCGCCGAGATCCAGGCGGCCGTGGACGACGCGAACGCCGCCGTGAGCCGCGCCGAGTCGATCCGTGCGTGGCGGCTGCTCGACATGCAGTTCACGGAGGAGTCCGGGCACGTGACGCCCTCGTTGAAGCTCAAGCGCTCGGTGATCACCGAGGATCTCGCCGACGAGATCGAGGCCATCTACGCCTGAGCCACCAGGCTCGACGCTCGGCTCAGCCCGGCAGCGCCCACGCGTGGTCCCGCACGTGCACCCGCCGGCGTTCCCCGACCGCGGGCACCTCGCTGCCGCGGGTGCGCGCCTGCAGCCGGGTGCCGCTGGGCATGACCAGCCCGACGAGGGCGTCGTGGCCGTGGAAGGCCACGTCGGTGACCGTCGCCGGTGCGCCGCCCCCCGCGACGCCGGAACCCGCACCCGCCGGATCCCCCGGTGCGTCGGGGGCCAGGAGCAGCTGCTCCGGGCGCAGCAGCACCTGCACCCTCCCGTGGGTGGCGACGGCCAGCGCGAGGACGCCCACCTCGCACTGCACCACCGAACCTCGTGCCTCCCCCGGCAGCAGGACGGCCTCGCCGAGGAACGCCGCGACGGCCGCCGTCACGGGGCGCGTGTACACCTCGGCGGGGGTGCCCACCTGCACGACGACCCCGTCGAGCAGCACCGCGACGAGGTCGGCCACAGCCAACGCCTCGTCCTGGTCGTGCGTCACCAGCAGCACGGACGCCGATTCGGCGCGGAGTGCTGCCATCACGCCGTCCCGGACGCCCACCCGCAGCCCCGCGTCGAGGGCGGAGAACGGCTCGTCGAGCAGCACGAGGTCGGGCGACGGGGCCAGGGCGCGAGCGACGGCGACCCGCTGCTGCTGGCCGCCGGAGAGCTGGTCGGGGCGGCGGCCCGCCAGGCCGGGGAGCTCCACCAGCTCGAGCAGCGCGTCGATGCGGGCGCGACCGGCATCGGTCCGCCCGCCGCGGGGCAGCCCGAAGCCCACGTTGCCGGCCACGTCGAGGTGCCCGAAGAGGGCACCCTCCTGCGGCACGACGCCCACACGGCGCCGCTCGGCCGGCACGGCGAGGCCACCACGGCCGCGCCGACGCCGGCCGCTGCTTCCGTCGGTGCCGCCGCTCCGGTCGGTGCCGGCGCCCTGGTCGGCCCCCGCCCGCGCGACCACCTGGCCGGCGAGCTCGATGCGGCCGGCGTCCGGCTCGTCGAACCCGGCGACGAGGCGCAGCAGCGTCGTCTTGCCGCACCCCGAGGGCCCGACCAGTGCCACCACCGACCCGCGGGGGACGTCGAGGTCGGCACCCCGCAGCACGGGCTCCGCACCGTAGCTGCGGGTCAACCCACGCACCCGCAGCGCGAGCCCCGCTGGGACTCCGGCGAGCCCGTCCTGGGCGGCCCCGGGAGACGCCTGCCCGGGCTGCATGGCGGGCACGAGGTGAGGGTCGTGCCCGCCGAGGACCCTGCCGGGCATGGCCAGCCTCGCGGTCACGGGGCCACGACCGCGTCGGCCGGCACGCTCCGGCGGCTGGGCCCGACGCCCTGGGATCGGCCGGCGCCGTCCGGGCGCGCGGCCTGCCCGCCACCGAGCTGGCCCATCCGTCCGAGCAGTACGGCCGGCAGGGCTGCACCCAGCACGATGAGCGCCGCGTAGGGCGCGGCGGCCGCCTGGTCGGAGACGAGCATGTGGTCCCAGAGCCGGGTGGCCAGGGTGTGGGTGCCCGTCGGGTGCAGCAGCAGCGTCACGGGGAGCTCCTTCATCGTGGTGAGCGCGACCAGCACCGCACCGGCGGCGACGCCCGGGGCGGCGACCGGCAGCGTGACGCGGCGCAGCACGGCCGCCCGCGACAGGCCCAGGCTGCGCGCCACCTCCTCGCCGCGCAGGGGGCTGGACTCCACGGCAGCGCGCACCGCGCCGACGGCCAGGGGCAGGAAGAGCACGACGTAGCCCAGCACGAGCAGCGGCACCTCCTGGTAGACGGGCCGCAGCAGCCGCACGCCGACGAACACCATGGCGATCGCGACGACGATGCCGGGCAGCGCATGACCCACG
>DASVBK010000201.1:0-3659 GCA_036375875.1 Candidatus Nanopelagicales bacterium | reverse complement strand
CCTGCGCCGGCTCACGCCGCGACAGCGTGCCGTGCTCGTCGCGCGCTTCTACGAGGACCGCACCGAGGTGCAGGCCGCACGGGTGCTCGGCTGCTCGGTGAGCACCGTGAAGTCCCAGACCCGCCACGCCCTGGAGCGGCTGCGGGTGCTGGCGCCCGAGCTCGCTGCCACCTTCGGCCGAGAGGAGACCCTGCGATGAGCCCCGACCTGCTGGGCACGGCCCTGCGCGACCTCGTCTACGACGCCGAGCGTGACCTGGCGGCTCCCGTCGCCATCGACCTGTGGGCCGCCGGCCGGCGGCGTCGCGTCCGCGCGGTGGCCGTCCCGGCCCTCGTGATGGCGTGCGTCGCCACCCTGGTCGCCCTCACCCTGTGGCCGGCGGGAGCACCGCGCGCCTCGGTCCCCGCCGTGCAGGTCGACGACGGGGGTACGGCGCGGCTGACCGCCTACCCCGACGTCATCGCCAAGCCACCCTCGATCCCGACCACCGCCGCCCCCGGGGTGACTGCTGCCCTGGTCCCCAGTGGAGATGCGGCGAGCACGTATGCGGCGTCTCCGGCCGGCGTCGTGCGCCGCCTGTCCCCGTCGGCGCTGCCGCGCTCCTTCTTCGAGCCGGCCCCGTCGCTGTCGCCCGACGGCCGGTGGATGGCGGACGGCTTCGCCCTCACCGACCTGGTGCGGGGGACATCGCCGACCACCCCTGCCGCCCTCGCGCGGATGGAGCAGCGATGGGCGCCGCTGCAGGAGCCGGGGTGGTGGTCACCGAGCTCACGGCTGCTGTTCATCGGGACGTTCAACCAGGGAACGCCGGTCGCCTCGGGGGTGGTCATCGGTCTCGACGGCACGACCACGGAGGTGCCACTGGTCGAGGGTGGGCTGCAGGCCACGTTCGCCGGGTGGCTCGACGACCGCACGCTCTACGCCCTGCTCGACCTCGGGCCCGGCACCACGCGGCTCGAGGTGCGCACCTGGTCGCTCGGCGAGCGGGCCTGGAAGGCGCCGGGAACGATCATCTCCTGGCGCGACGCCATCGAGGGAGACCCGGAGATGCTGCACGCCCTGCTGTCGCCCGACGGCCAGCGCCTCCTCCTGACCGCGCCCGTGACCAATCCCGACTCCGACGCGCTGGACAGGACGGACGCGATGATGTTCGACCCCCGAACCGGCGCACAGCTCGGCATGCCGTCGGCCGACGGCAGCGTCGATCCCTCGACGTGGGACCAGGGGAGCGCGGTGTCGTGGCAGGGCTGGGGGTGCCGCCCGGCCTGGCACGACGGGCTGCCCGTGAGGACCGACGGCGATGTGAGCGGCTTCGTCGACCGCCCCCGCGGCCTGGTCGACGGCACGTCGCACCGGGAGCTCGTGGCGGTCTCCTCGGGCTATGGCGGGGCGTGCGTGGCCTTCGCCGGCAACGAGCTGCGCGGCACACCCGTCACCAACCACCTCGCCGTGTGGCAGGAACGACTCTTTGCCTGGGGAGTCCCACTGCTGCTGCTGGTGGTGCTCGGGTGCGGTGTCTGGTGGGTGCTCCGGCGGCGCAACTACCCGCGGCGACCGCCGCGACGGCTGCCGATGATCATCACGCAGCCCTTCTGACCGGCAGGGCGCCGGCAGGGCACCGGCCGGCGCCCTGGCGATGTCCGCCGGACGGAGCCTGCTGACGCCGACCGGCTGGCCCCCCGGAAGCCCGCGCGTGGGGTTCGACGACCGTTGCCGCCCCGCTCGCGCGGTCGGGGCTGTCGGCGGCGGACGGCATACTGGTGGATCGTGTCCGCCTCCTCCCTGACCCAGCCTGCCGCGGCGGTCCGCATCCCGCGCGAGCTCTGGGTGCTGGTGGCGGCCGCCTTCGTCATCGCGCTCGGGTTCGGGCTGATCCTTCCGGTGCTGCCGCAGTTCGCCCAGAGCTTCGGCGTGGGGGCCACGGCCAGCTCGATCGTGGTCAGCGCGTTCGCGTTCTTCCGGCTGCTGTTCGCCCCGGCCGGCGGCCGGCTGATCGCCCGCTTCGGCGAGCGGCCCATCTACCTCGCCGGCCTGGTCATCGTCGCCATCTCCACCGGCGCCACGGCCTTCGCGCACACCTACTGGCAGCTGCTGCTCTACCGCGGCCTGGGCGGCATCGGGTCGGTCATGTTCACCGTCTCGGCCGTCGCGCTCATCGTGCGCCTGGCCCCGCCGTCGATCCGGGCCCGCATCTCGTCGGTCTACGCGTCGGCGTTCCTGTTCGGCGGCATCCTCGGGCCGGTCGTGGGTGGCCTGCTCGGCAACCTCGGGCTGCGCGTGCCGTTCCTCGTGTACGCGGTGGCGCTGCTCGTCGCGGCCTCCCTGGTGGCCGTCTTCATCAGCGGCTCGTCACTGCAGCCCGCCGAGGGTGCCCCGGTGCTCCCCGTGTTCGCCGTGCGCGACGCCTGGCACGACGTCGCCTACCGCGCGTCGATCGGGTCGGGCTTCGCCAACGGCTGGGCCAACTTCGGCGTGCGCAACGCGATCCTGCCGCTGTTCGCCGCGGTCGTCATCGGCAAGGAGCCGTGGGTCGCGGGCACCGCCCTGGCCGTCTTCGCCGCAGGCAACGCCGTCGGGCTCACCGTGTCGGGCCGGCTGTCCGACCGGGTGGGGCGCCGGCCGTTCATCGTCGCCGGGCTCGTCATCAGCGGGCTGGCGACGATCGTCACCGGCTTCGCGGGCAACCTGCCGGTGCTGGTGGCGCTGTCGGTCGTGGCCGGCATCGGTGCCGGCATGCTCAACCCCGCCCAGCAGGCGGCGCTCGCCGACATCGTGGGCCGCGAACGCAACGGCGGCCCGGCACTGGCCACCTTCCAGATGTCGGCCGACAGCGGCGCCATCATCGGCCCGATCCTCGCGGGGTTGCTCATCGACCACGGCAGCTACCCGCTCGCGTTCGGCATCACCGGCCTCATCACGTTGCTGGCCGTCATCCCGTGGCTGCTGGCCCGCGAGACCCACGACGTGCGCCACGGTGCGCCCACGCCCGAGGCACCCGCCGGCGACCGCGCCGCCGACGTCGAGGCCACCGTCACCGAGCACTCGCGCGACGCCTGACGCCCGCGCTGCCGGCTCGAGTGATGCCGCGGCCCTCACGGCAGCGGATCACCTCGAACGGCAGGCCGGATGCCGGACGCTCAGCGGGGTGCGGACGCGGCCAGGGCGTCGCGCACCGAGGTGTCGACCGGGCCGAGCACGGGGTCGCGGCCGCTGACGACGTCGAGCACCGCCTTGGCCGCGGCCAGCTTCTCGCGGCGCTCGCCGGCGGCCCACACCGGCGCGTAGCTGCGGGCCGTCCAGTCGCCCACCCCCTCGGCGTCGACCTCCACGGCCCGGCACGTCGTCACCGCCCGCGGCAGGTGGTACGCCTGCGACACCACGAGCGCTCGGTCGACCCCGAAGATCCGCCTGGCGCGCACGCACGAGTCGTAGGTGTCGCGGCCCGCGAAGTCGCGCACGACGGCATCCGCCGGGATGCCGTTCTCGACCA
Organism: Candidatus Nanopelagicales bacterium; assembly: GCA_036375875.1. Taxonomy (GTDB): domain Bacteria; phylum Actinomycetota; class Actinomycetes; order S36-B12; family CAIYMF01; genus Prado023. The sequence goes on along the minus strand of DASVBK010000201.1, from coordinate 169 downwards.
GCCAGTCGCGCATCGCCGTGGGCTCGTCGTGGTTCGCCACCCGGTTGTCACCCGAGACGAGCAGCACGCGGGCCCGCCCGGAGTCGTAGAGCGCCTTGGCCACCTCGAGGCGAGCGGCCAGGAACGCCGAGGGGCTGCCGTCGGGGTTCAGCCCGGCGCCCAGCACGAG
>DASVBK010000199.1:0-14234 GCA_036375875.1 Candidatus Nanopelagicales bacterium | reverse complement strand
CGGCAGAGGTTCTCGGCACCCAGCGTCGTGGCGTCGGTGAGGCCCTCGAGCGACACGAAGCCGAGCGAGTCGGCCCCGATCGAGGAACGGATCTGCTCGACGGTGCGGTCGTTGGCGATCAGCTCGGTGCGGGTGGCGAAGTCGATGCCGTAGAAGCAGGGCCACATCACCGGTGGCGAGGAGATGCGCACGTGCACCTCGGCCGCCCCGGCCTCGCGCAGCATCCGCACGATGGCGCGCTGGGTGTTGCCGCGCACGATCGAGTCGTCGACCACGACCAGGCGGCGGCCCTCGATGACGTCGCGCAGCGGGTTGAGCTTGAGCCGGATGCCCAGCTGGCGGATGGTCTGCGAGGGCTGGATGAACGTGCGGCCGACGTAGGCGTTCTTCACCAGGCCCTGCGCGAACGGCAGGCCGCTGGCCTGGGCGTAACCCACCGCGGCGGGCGTCCCGGACTCCGGGACGGGGATCACGAGGTCGGCCTCGGCGGGGTGCTCGCGGGCCAGCGTGCGCCCGATCTGCACGCGCGTGGCGTGCACCCCGCGCCCGGCGATCTGGGTGTCCGGACGCGCCAGGTACACGTACTCGAACAGGCAGCCCTTGGGCTCGGCTGGGGCGAACCTGTCGGTCCGCAGGCCGCGCTCGTCGAGCGCGATCACCTCGCCCGGCTCGACCTCGCGGAGGAACTCCGCCCCGACGATGTCCAGCGCCGCGGTCTCCGAGGCCACAACCCAGCCGCCGCGCTCGAGGCGGCCGATCACCAGCGGCCTGATGCCCTGGGGGTCGCGGGCGGCGTACAGGGTGGTGTCGTCCATGAACACCAGGCTGAACGCCCCACGCACATGGGGCAGCTCGTCGACCGCGGCCGAGAGCAGCGACTCGCCCTGGTGGGCGGCCAGCAGCACGGTGAGCAGCTCGGTGTCGGACGTGGCGTGCATCGCGGTGCCCAGCGGCAACGTGCCCGCCCGGGCCTCGGCCTCGGCGCCGCGGACCGCCAGCTCGTGGGTGTTGGTGAGGTTGCCGTTGTGGGCCAGGGCGAGGTGCCCGGTGGCCGTGGCCCGGAAGGTCGGCTGCGCGTTCTCCCAGACGCTGGACCCCGTGGTGGAGTAGCGGCAGTGGCCGATCGCGACATGGCCGTGCAGCGAGGCCAGGGCGCCCTCCGAGAAGACCTGGGAGACCAGGCCCATGTCCTTGTAGACGACTGTCTGGTGCCCGTCGCTCACCGCGATCCCAGCGGACTCCTGGCCGCGATGCTGCAGCGCGTAGAGGCCGAAGTAGGTGAGCTTGGCGACCTCCTCGGCAGGGGCCCACACCCCGAACACCCCGCAGGCGTCCTGTGGCCCCCGCTCCTGGGGATCCAGGTCGTGCGTGAGCCTGCCGTCGCCGCGCGCCACGGGGTGCAGTGTAGGTGCCGGGGCCGTCGGGGCCGAACGCATCCGGGTGGGCCGAAGCGTCAGGTGGTGGCCGCGAGTGCGGCGGGCAGGCGACGCTGGGAGCGGCGGGCTGGGCCCAGCGGGCCGGCGCTCGCCGGCGCACCGAGCCATCGGCGGACGACGGGCCCGGGGGTCCGCCGGACACAGGAACCCGGCGAGGGTGCGGGCAGTAGCGTGGCCCGGTGCCCTCGACCCGTGCTGCCGTGCTCTCGGTGCTGGGCGCTGGCGCCCTGTTCGGCACGGCCGGCACCGCCGCCGCGTTCGCCCCCGACGGTGCGACGGCGACGGCCGTGGGGATCCTGCGCCTCGAGGTCGGCGCACTGGCCCTGCTCGCCGCCCTGCCGCTGCTCGGCGGCTCGCTGCGCCGGCTCGTGCGCCTGCTGCGCACGCCCGCGATGCTCGCCACCGCCGTCTCCGCCGCTGCCTACCAGCCGTTGTTCTTCGGGGGCGTGGGCCGCGCCGGGGTCGCGCTGGGCACCCTCGTGGCGGTCGGGAGCGCGCCCGTGCTCGCCGGGCTGCTGGGGTGGGCCCGCTTCGGCCACCGGCCCACGCCGGGGTGGCTGGCCGCCACCGGGGTGTGCCTGGTGGGGCTGGTGCTGCTGTGCGCGCCAGACCTCACCACGGACGGCGGGGCTGGCGTCGGGCTGCTGCTGGCCCTCGGCGCGGCGCTGGCGATCGCCACCTACAACGTGGCGGCGAAGGTGCAGCTGGACCGGGGCGTGAGCGCGCTGGAGGTGCCAGCCGGCAGCTTCCTGGTCGGGGCCGTGCTCCTGCTGCCTCTGCTGCTCGCCCAGCCGCTGAACTGGTTGGCGTCGCCCGGCGGCATCGGGTTGGCGCTCTACCTCGGCGTGGTGACCATGGGGCTGGCGAACGTGCTGTTCGCCCGGGCCATCCAGGGGCTCACGTCCGGGCCGGTCACCACGCTCATGCTCGCCGATCCGCTGGTCGCCACGGGCCTCGGCGTGCTCGTGCTCGGCGAGACGCTCGCGCCGGTGGCGGTGCTCGGCGCCGTGCTCATCCTCGCCGGACTGCTGCTGCAGGGGGTGCTGGCCGCTCGGGCCGGGGCAGAGGAGGCCGAGGCCATCACCGCGGGGTACCCCTGATGGCCGCGCGTCGACCCGTGCCCGAGGCCGAGGGGCGGGCGGCCCTGGCCGACGTGCGAGCGGCGGGTCCTGGCGGCGCCGCGGACCGCGCGACCATGCGGGTGGCGGTGCGCTGGATGCTCGAGGAGCTGGCCCGACGGGCACCCGGCTCGTCGGTGGAGATCCGGGTCCCGCCGTTCGCGGCCGTGCAGGCGGTGGCCGGGCCCGCGCACCGCCGCGGCACGCCCTCGGCGGTCATCGAGATGGATGCCGGCACCTGGCTCGCGCTGGCGACGGGCGACGTGACGTGGGAGCAGGCGCGGGCGGCCGGTCGCGTGACGGCCAGCGGCACGCGCGCCGACCTCGCGCCCTGGCTGCCGCTTGTTGTCGTGGAGTGACCGGAGGCGCGCATCCGCGCGCGGCCCTCAGCGATTGCCGAGGATGAGCGCGACCCCCCCGAAGGCAGCGACTGCCAGCACGGCATGCCGGGCTGCGGCGGCCGGCATCCGGGGGGCCAGCCAGATGCCCAGCAGGGTGCCGGCGACGAGCGCCACCAGCATCGCCGGAGTCGGCAGGGCCAGGCCGACGACGGCGATCGTGGCGACGCCCTGGACCAGGAAGAACGCCTGCAACGTGCTGCGCGCCTGCTCGACCGGCCAGTCGGCGTTCGAGGCGTAGAGCGCGACCGGCGGTCCGCCGACGCCGCCGATGACGTTGAGCAGCGCACTGGTGATGCCGGTGCCGATCGCGCCCGGGACGCTGGCCAGCCCCCGCCACCGCACGCCCCGCCAGAGCGCGGCGACGCCGAGCAGCACCCCGACCCCGGCGGCAGCCGCCAGCACCCGGGTGTCGAGACCGCTGACGAGCACGGCCGCCAGGGGCGTGGCGAGCAGGGTGGGCACGAGCAGCGACAGCCCGTCGCGCACCCGGACCAGCCGCCACTGGCCCAGCAGCGACAGCCCGGAGACGATCGTGCCGAGCAGCACCACGAGCGCGACGCCCTCACGGGGGCCGAGCAGGGCGATCAGCCCCGGCGCGGCCACGAGCGCGAACCCGAGCCCCGTGACCGACTGGGCCAGCCCCCCGGCGGCGACGCCCAGGAGCGCCACGGCCAGGAGGGGGTCCACGCGCGCAGTCTGCCCCCCTCCCACGTGGGCCCCGCGCCCGGGCGCCTCCCGCCAGCCGAATGGAGGCAGCTGCTCCCGGCAGGGCGAGATGCTCGCGGACGGACGGCAGCAACGTGCGGTCACGGGGCATCTCGGTGGGGACCGCGGGGTCTGGGGGCCGGCGGGGAGCGCGGGTCAGTGGGGAGCGGGGAGCGCCGTGTCCGCTGCGCTCAGCCCACCGCGCGGCGGCCCTCGGCCGCCGCCTCGACGATCCGGGCGATCCGGGCAGCGCGCGTCTCGGGCCGCTTCGCGCTGATCACGAACCACAGGTGCTGCTTGCGAGCCCCGGGCGGCAGGCCGTCGAAGTACGTGCGCGCTGCCGGGACGGCGTCGAGCGCGGCCGCGAGGTCCTCGGGCACCTCGAGGCGCTCCACCGAGTCCAGCACCTCCCAGGAGCCGTTCGCCCTGGCCACCTCGATCGCGCGCAGCCCGCGCTCGGTCATGAGCCCGGAGGGCAGCAGGTGCTCCAGCCTGGCCTTGTTCACCGCCGACCAGGTCGAGCGGGGCTTGCGCGGGGTCACCAGCTGCATCGCGGTGTGCTCGTCGCGGGGGCGGACCGTGGAGTCGATCCACCCGAAGCACAGGCACTCCTCGACGATGTCGTCGTAGGTCGGCGAGGGCTTGCCCGAGGCCCGCTTGTAGGTGACCAGCCAGATGCCCTGGGAGGAATCGGCGTTGGCGCTCAGCCACTCGCGCCACTCCTGCCGCGACGTGACCAGCACCTGCTCGTAGTCGTCGAGGCCCATGGGGCGCGATCGTGGCACGAGCGGGCGGTCCCGGCGCGGCGTGGCGGCGCGAGCGCCCGCCCAGCCGCACGCGTCGTCGGGGCTCAGGCCTCGGTCTCTGCGAACAGCGCCGGCAGGGTCGCGGCTCGCACGGCGGCCGCCTCGGCCAGCGGCAGCACCACGGCCTCGCCGTACACGCCGTCCACGACGAGCGCCTGGGCCGCCTCACCCAGCCCAGCGTCGGCGCCCAGCCCGGAGTCCACGACCCCGATCCGCGCTGCCGGGAAGCCCCGCGCCGCGCACATCTCGGCGAACCGCAGCTCCTCGGATCGCGGCACCACGACGACGGCCCGGCTCGCGGACTCCGACAGCAGGAAGACGAACGGATCCAGCCCGTCGGGCACCCAGCACCGGGCGCCCACGCCCGAGCGCACCGCCATCTCGACCAGCGCGACCCCGATGCCGCCGTCACTGACGTCGTGTGCCGCGCTGAACAACCCGTCGCGCGACCCGGCCACGAGGATCTGGCCGAGCTGGCGCTCGGCCTCGAGGTCCAGGTGGGGCGGCATGCCGCCGAGGTGCCGGTGCACCACGTGCGCCCACTCCGACCCACCGAACTCGTCGCGGGTCTCCCCCAGCACGTAGATGAGCTCGCCGTCGGCGCCCCACGCCATCGGCGTGCGCCGCCCCAAGTCGTCGAGCACCCCGAGCACGCCGACCACCGGGGTGGGGTGGATCGCCACGTCGCCGGTCTGGTTGTAGAACGAGACGTTGCCACCGGTCACGGGCGTGCCCAGCGCCTGGCAGGCGTCGGCCAGCCCTGTGACCGCCTGCGCGAACTGCCACATCACGGCCGGATCCTCCGGGGAGCCGAAATTCAGGCAGTTCGTCACGGCCAGGGGCACCGCGCCGGCGACCGCGACATTGCGGTAGGCCTCGGCGTACGCCAGCTGCGCGCCGGCGTAGGGGTCGAGCGCGGCGAACCGGCCGTTGCAGTCGGTGGCCAGCGCCACGCCGCGACCCGTCGCCTCGTCGACCCGGATCACCCCGGCATCGTCGGGCTGGGCGAGCACGGTGTTGCCCTGCACGTAGCGGTCGTACTGGTCGGTGACCCAGTCCTTGGCGGCCACGTTCGGCGAGCCGAGCAGCGTCAGCAGCGCCTCGCGCAGCTCCCCCGCGGTGGCCGGCCGCGCCAGCCGCTCCGGCGTGGGGGCGTCGTCCTGGCGCGGGGTCAGCCACTGCGGCCGGGCCAGCGGGCGGGAGTACACCGGACCCTCGTGCGCGACGGTCCGCGGCGGCACGTCCACGATCCGCTCGCCATGCCAGTCGATCGTCAACCTGCCGGTGTCGTTCACCTCGCCGATGACGACCGCCTCGATCTCCCACTTGGCGCAGATCGCCAGGAAGTCCTCGATCCGCTCGGGGGCGACCACCGCCGCCATGCGCTCCTGCGACTCGCTCATGAGGATCTCCTCCGGCGAGAGCGTGGAGTCGCGCAGCAGCACGCGGTCCAGCCACACGTGCATGCCGCCCTCACCGTTCGAGGCCAGCTCGGAGGTGGCGCACGAGATGCCGGCGGCGCCCAGGTCCTGGATGCCCTCGACGAGCCCGGAGTGCAGCACCTCCAGGGTGCACTCGATGAGCAGCTTCTCCATGAACGGGTCGCCCACCTGCACCGCCGGGCGCTTGGTCGGCCCGCCCTCGGTGAACGTGTCCGAGGCCAGGATCGACGCGCCGCCGATGCCGTCGCCGCCGGTCCGCGCGCCGTAGAGCACCACGAGGTTGCCGACGCCGTGCGCCGAGGCCAGGTGGATGTCCTCGTGGCGCAGCACCCCCACGCACAGCGCATTCACCAGCGGGTTGCCCTGGTAGACCGGATCGAAGATGAGCTCGCCACCGATGTTCGGCAGGCCCAGGCAGTTGCCATAGCCGCCGATGCCCGCCACCACGCCGGGCAGCACACGCCGGGTGTCGGGATGATCGGCAGCGCCGAAGCGCAGCGGGTCCATCACGGCCACCGGCCGCGCGCCCATGCTCATGATGTCGCGCACGATGCCGCCCACGCCGGTGGCCGCCCCCTGGTAGGGCTCCACGTACGAGGGGTGGTTGTGCGACTCGACCTTGAACGTGACCGCCCAGCCGTCACCGATGTCCACGACGCCGGCGTTCTCGCCGATGCCCACCAGCAGCGCATCGGAGGCCGGTGCCTTCTCGCCGAACTGGCGCAGGTGCACCTTGGAGGACTTGTACGAGCAGTGCTCGCTCCACATGACCGAGTACATGGCGAGCTCGGAGCTGGTCGGACGGCGGCCGAGGATCTCGCGGATGCGCGCGTACTCGTCGGCCTTGAGGCCGAGCTCGGCGTACGGCTGGGCGACCTCGGGCTGGGCGGCGGCGGCTGCGACGGTGTCGGTCATGCCGGGGCTCCTGCGGCCGATGCAGCGACTGACCCCGTCGCGACCAGGTGGCGCAGGATCGAGGTGAAGAAGCCCAGGCCGTCGGTGCTCGGGCCGGTCAGCGCCTCGACGGCGTGCTCCGGGTGCGGCATGAGCCCCACCACGTTGCCCGCCTCGTTGCAGACGCCGGCGATGTCGCGCTGCGAGCCGTTCGGGTTCACGTCGGCGTAGTACGCGATGACCCGGCCCTCGGCCTCGAGCTGGTCCAGCGTGGCCTCGTCGGCCTGGAAGCGGCCCTCGCCGTTCTTCAGCGGCACGACGATGCGCTGGCCGGCCTCGTAGTCGCGGGTCCAGGGCGTGGCGGCGTTGCCGATCTCCAGGGCCTGGTCCCGGCAGACGAAGTGCAGCCCGGCGTTGCGCGTCAGCGCGCCGGGCAGCAGGTGGGACTCGCACAGCACCTGGAACCCGTTGCAGATGCCCAGCACGGGCAGGCCGTCGCGTGCGGCGGCGATGATCGAGCCCATCGCGGGCGCGAACCGGCTGATCGCGCCACAGCGCAGGTAGTCGCCGTACGAGAACCCGCCGGGCAGCACCACCGCGTCGACCCCGTGCAGGCCGGGGTCCGCGTGCCAGAGCGCGACCGGCTCCCCGCCGGCCAGCCGGATCGCGCGCGCCGCATCAGCGTCGTCGAGCGAGCCGGGGAAGGTCACGACCCCGATGCGCATCAGGCAGGCTCCTCGCGCAGCACGTAGTCCTCGATCACGGGATTGCTCAGCAGCGAGCCGGCGAGCTCGTCGAGGCGGGCCCGCAGCGCGTCGTCGAGCTCGCCCTCGACCTCGATCTCGAAGCGCTTGCCCTGGCGGACCGAGGCGACCTCGGCCAGGCCCAGCCGGCCCAGGGCCCCCATCACGGCCCGGCCCTGCGGGTCGAGGATCTCGGGCTTGAGCATGACGTCGACGACGAAGCGGGCCACGGCGGCTCCTGGTTGATGCGACGGGGGCGGATGCTGGCCCAGCGTACCGGCGGGAATCCGAGCCCCCGGGCTGCCCGCGCCCGACGGGGCGACCGCCCCACGCTCCCCGGCCCCGGTCAGGGCGAGGCGCCCGGCCCCGGGGGCCAGTGCGAGCCGCGCCCGAGATCCGTCCGAGCGACGCGGCCGCCCACCAGGCCGAGCTACGCGCCGCGGGCCGCCCGCCTGGCCGAGCGCCGCCGCAGCAGCACGACGACCCAGACCAGCAGCACGATCATGAGGATGAGCGCGAGCACCGGCGCGAGCAGGGCGGTCAGCGCCAGCCCGACCGAGAACCCGTCCTCGACGGTGCTCACGACCGGGGCGCCGGCACCCGCCGTCGCGACGTTGATCACCGGCCTCGCGGTCGCCTTCGTGGCGTGCACGCTGGCGGCCGTGGCCAGGCCGAGCACCAGGGCGAGGGCCTGCGACCATTCGGAGTCGATCCCGGTCGCCGCACCCGCGAACAGGATGGCGCCCGACGCAGGCCGGATCACCGTCTGCACCACGTCGTTCACCGAGTCGACCGCCGGGATCTTGTCGGCGAACACCTCGATCGCCAGCAGCACGGCGATGATGACCAGCGCCGGCGTGCTGCCCAGCAGGTCGTAGGGCGCACCGAAGCTCACGACGTCGAATCGGATGAGCAGCCCGGCGATGAGCAGCGGGATGTAGGCGTTGAGCCCCGCGGCCACGGCCAGGCCGATCCCGGTGATCAGGACGGTGCCGGCCTCCATGGGCCAAGGGTACGGGTGCCCCACAGCGGCAGCCGTCCTTGCGCCGCTGGCCTGGTGCGCGGCCGGCCTACTGCGCCAGCTGCGCCTGGGGCGTGGAACCGCCCATCGAGCCGAACAGCTGGTCGGCCTGCTCCGGGTCCCACTTGAGCACCCACTGCCCGTCCACCCAGTGGTCGGAGTCCAGGGTCGGCACGGTCGTCACCTCACCGGCACCCGAGGCGACCCGGCCCATGCCCAGGCCCAGCCGGCCGAGCGAGAACGGTCCGGTGTCCTGGTCGACCGCCACCGACGAGGTGACCGCGTCGACGATGCGCCACTGGCGCACGGGGTTGAGCAGCGTCCGCCAGCTCAGGATCTCGTCGGTGACCAGGCGCACCCACTGCTGCTGGCGCTGGATGCGGCCGATGTCGCCCTGCGGGTCGGCGTAGCGCATGCGCACCCATGCCAGGGCCTGCTTGCCGTCGAGCTCCTGGCATCCGGCGGCGACGTCCAGGCCGCTGTTCTGGTCCTGGATCGCCTCGTCGAAGCAGACCTCGACGCCACCGACCGCGTCGGTCATCTCGACGATGCCCTGCATGCCGACCTCCATGTAGTGGTCGACGTGCAGGCCGGTGTTGTACTCGATGGTCTGGGTGAGCAGCGGCGCGCCGCCGTACGCGAAGGCAGCGTTGATCTTGGCCTGCTGCGTGCCGACCTCGCTGCCGTCGGCGGCGGTGTGGGCCGGGATCGTGACCCAGGAGTCGCGGGGCACCGAGACCAGAGTCGGGGTGAGCGACCCCGGCGGGGTGTGCATGAGCATGATCGTGTCGGTGCGCTGGCTGCCCTCGTCGCCACCGGTGTGCAGCTCGCGGCGCTCGGCCTTGCTCAGGTCGGCACGACTGTCCGAGCCCACCAGCAGCCAGGTCTGGCCCGGGGTGCCGGGGATCTGGTCGGCGGGCAGCGCGTCGACGTGCTGCAGCGAGACCGCGGCGTGCACGGCCAGCACCACGAGCCACGCGACGAAGGCGACGACGGCGATGAGCGCGACGCGCAGCGCGGTGCGGATCGGGGAGCGGCGCCGGGGTGGGCGCTGGCGCCGCGCCTCCGTCGGCAGGCCCGGGCTGCCCGGCACGGCGTCGGGAGGCAACGCGCCGGGCGGGGGTCCGGCGCCCTGCGGGGACGAGGCAGCGACCTGGTCCTCGCGCTCAGCCGCCCAGGTGCCATCTGGCAGCCGTCGGTAGAGCGTCGAGCCGGTCACCGGCACATGATCGCATGGCCCTCGGCGCTTCCGAAGCAGCCTTCGCCGGCCAATTCGCGCACTCGCCTCGGGGGCTGGCGCTCGCCGCGACCTCCCGCCGCCGCGCTCAATAGTCTGGCCGTCACCGGCGCCCAGCCGGCGCCACGCCCGCCCAGGAGGTGCCATGACCCACGAGCGCGCCGGCCAGCCGGCCCAGGACAGCGACCTCGTCGACGTCGCCAAGCTCATCACCGCGTACTACGCACTGCAGCCCGATCCGCAGGACATCGACCAGCGCGTGGCGTTCGGCACCTCCGGGCACCGCGGCTCGAGCCTGCGCACCTCGTTCAACGAGCTGCACATCCTGGCCACGACCCAGGCGATCGTCGAGTACCGCGCGATGCAGGGCACGACCGGCCCGCTGTTCCTGGCCAAGGACACCCACGGCCTGTCCGAGCCGGCCTGGACCTCTGCGATGGAGGTCCTCGCGGCCAACGACGTGGCCGTGCTCATCGACGCGCGCGACGGCTACACCCCCACACCGGCACTGAGCCACGCGATCCTGGCCCACAATCGCGGGCGCACCAACGACCTCGCAGACGGCATCGTCGTGACCCCCTCGCACAACCCGCCGCCGGACGGCGGCTTCAAGTACAACCCGCCGAACGGCGGTCCGGCGGACACCGACGCCACCGGCTGGATCCAGGACCGCGCCAACCAGATCATCGCCGAGGGGATGAGCAGCGTCCGGCGGATCCCGCTGGCCAGGGCGCTGGCGCAGGACTCCACCGGCACCTACGACTACCTCGACGCGTATGCCCGCGACCTGTCGAACGTGCTGGACCTGGACGCGGTGCGCGCCGCGGGCGTGCGGCTCGGCGCGGACCCGATGGGCGGGGCGGCCGTGGACTACTACGGCTACATCGCAGAGCTGCACGGCCTGGACCTCACGGTGGTGAACCCGCGCGTCGACCCGACGTGGCGGTTCATGACCCTCGACTGGGACGGCAAGATCCGCATGGACTGCTCGTCGCCCTTCGCGATGGCCTCGCTGGTGGCGCTGCGCGAGCAGTTCCAGGTGGCCTTCGGCAACGACGCCGACGCAGACCGGCACGGCATCGTGACCCCGGGCGCGGGGCTCATGAACCCCAACCACTACCTCGCCGTGGCGATCCAGTACCTCTACGCCAACCGCCCGGGCTGGCGGGCGGACGCGGCCGTGGGCAAGACCCTGGTCTCATCGTCGATGATCGACCGGGTCGCCGCGGACCTCGGCCGCACGCTCGTGGAGGTGCCCGTCGGGTTCAAGTGGTTCGTGCCGGGCCTGGTCGACGGCTCGTTCGGGTTCGGCGGCGAGGAGTCGGCCGGCGCCTCGTTCCTGCGCAAGGACGGCACGGTGTGGACCACCGACAAGGACGGAGTCCTGCTCACGCTGCTCTCAGCGGAGATCACCGCCGTCACCGGCCGCGACCCCTCCGAGCACTACGCCGAGCTGACCGCGCGCCACGGGGAGCCGGCCTACGCCCGCGTCGATGCGCCGGCCAACCGTGAGGAGAAGGCCAAGCTCGCCAGCCTCTCGCCCGAGCAGGTCACCGCGACCGAGCTCGCCGGGGAGCCGATCACCGCCAAGCTCACCGCCGCTCCCGGCAACGGGGCCAGGATCGGCGGGCTCAAGGTGACCACCGCGAACGGCTGGTTCGCCGCACGCCCGTCGGGCACCGAGGACGTCTACAAGATCTACGCCGAGTCGTTCCTCGGCCCGGACCACCTCGCGCGGATCCAGGCCGAGGCCCGCGACGTGGTCTCCGCGGCCCTGACTGGCTGAACCACCCGCGCGGCCGCTGTAACGGCCGGCCCCGCGGCGGGAACATACGGTCGTGAGCAGCGATGCGCAGGGCCACCAGCCGCTGGCGGGGCCGGAGCACGGCGACGCATGGGTCACCGACCTGTTCGGTCGGCACTCCGGAGCAGTCCTGGCCTACGCCCGACGACGCGTGGACTCGGTGGAGGACGCCGAGGACGTGGTCGTCGAGGTGTTCGCCACGGCGTGGCGCCGGCGCGCCGACGTGCCCGACGAGGCACTGCCCTGGCTGTACGCGACCGCCGCGCACGTCATCGCCCACGTGATCCGCTCGGAGTCGCGACGCACCCGGCTGGGCGCACGGCTCGCCACGGTGCGCCCCATCCGCGACGACGGCAGCCTGGCTGACCCAGCCGACGTCGTCGTCGAGGCGACGGCCGCACGCGGCACCGTCGTCGCCGCGCTCGATGACCTCGCCGAGTCCGATGCCGAGCTGCTGCGGCTGTGGGCCTGGGAGCAGCTCGAGCCCGCCGAGATCGCCGCCGTGCTCGGCTGCTCGCCCGGCACCGCCCGCACCCGGCTGCACCGCGCCCGGACCCGGCTGCGGACCGCCCTGGCCGCCCGTGGCGTCCACGCCCCCGCTGACGACCCCCTGCCCGTGCCACCCCCGGCCGACGGCCCACTGCCCGCGCACGCACCGACCGGTTCGGAGGACCCCCGATGACCAGCCACGACACCCAGGACCGCGCCGACGACGCCCTGCGCACCCTGCTCGGGGCGAGCGACCCAGAAGCCCAGTCGGACCCCACCATCCCGGCGCCCGAGCACCTGCTCGCCCGGGTGCTCACCGACGTGGCCGCCGACCCGATCGGCACCCCGCTGCCGGTCGGCAGCCCGCCCCACCCGTGGGCGGCTGACGGCGGCGAGACGCCCGCCGAGTCCCGTGCCACCCACACCGTTCGCCGTCCCCGCTGGCAGCCCTGGCTGCTTGGCGCGGCAGCGGTCGCGAGCCTGGCGCTGGCGGCAGGCACCATCCTGCCCGGGCTCGCCGGTGGTGGCAGTGACGCCTCACTGGCCTCGGCAGACAGCGCCGCCTCGGACAGCTCCGGCGCCGGGGCGGCCTCCCTGTCTGAGACCGGATCTGGAGCAGCTGCCCCAGCCGAGGGGACCGTCGGCGCTGACGCCCGCGCGCCCCAGGCGGGCGCGGCCACGGGCACCGGCACCGGTACGCCCACGGCCCAGGTGCCCGACCAGCTGCTGGTGCGCACCGCGACGATGCTCGTGGGCACCGACGACCCGAGCGCCCAGCGCGACGCCTTCGTGGCCGCCATCACCACCATGGGCGGCCGCGTCACCTCGGAGTCCGTCGTCACCGGCGGGGGGTCCGGGGGCGGCCCGGAGCCGCTGCCCGCCAGCGACATGGCCGTGGGCGGCATGGGCATGAGCTACCCCTACCCCTGGTACCCCAGCGGGCCCGGCATCTGGCTGACGGTCGCGGTGCCCGTCGAGCGCTACGACGAGGCGCTGGCTGCCGCGCGACAGACCGGCGAGGTGGTCCGCCTCGAGCAGTCCAGCTACGACGTGGCCACCCAGGTGGCGGACGTCGACGCCCGCATCGAGGCCCTCGAGGCCTCGCTGGCCAGGCTCACCGCGCTCATGGACCAGGCCAACGACGTGGGCGACGTGATCGCCCTCGAGCAGGCGATCGCCCAGCGCCAGTCGGAGCTGGACTCGCTGCGTGCCCAGCAGCGCGCGCTGGCCGAGCAGACCTCCATGTCGACGATCAGCCTCACGCTCATGAGCCCGGACGACGCGAAGGCCTCCGTGGACCCCAGCGCGGACCAGAGCTGGTGGGACGCGTTCCTGGAGGGCCTGGGCCAGTTCTGGACCTGGCTGGGCCGCGCGCTGCTCATCGTGACGCCGCTGGTGCTGGCCATGCTCGTGATCTGGTGGGCCCGCCGGCGCGCCGCGCGCCGCAGCCGGGCGACCGGTGGCGGGGCGGCCGGTGGCTCGGCAGGCGGTGGGGCAGGCGGCGCCGGGCCCGGGGCCCCGACCGAGCCCACGCCGGACGGGGCCTGACCTCGCCCCGCCCCGCAGGGGGGCCGGTCACACGACGAAGGCTCGTCACCGGGTCGAGGGGTGACGAGCCTTCGTGGCGCCGGGGCCGGTCCGTGTCGGCGGACCGGGACGACCTGGCTGCAATGCGCCAGATCGGGGCAACCAGTGCGACGCTACTGCGGATCCCCCGAGCGGCTGGCGATTTCGGCGCGAACCTCATCCATGTCGAGGCCGCGCACCGCGGTGATGACCTGCTCCAGCGCCGGCGCGGGCAGCGCACCGGGCTGCGCGAAGACCAGGATGCCGTCGCGGAAGGCCATGAGCGTGGGGATCGAGGTGATCTGCGCGGCGGCGGCCAGGGCCTGCTCGGCCTCGGTGTCGACCTTGCCGAACACGACGTCCGCGTGCTGCTCCGACGCTGCCTCGAAGACCGGCGCGAACGACCGGCAGGGCCCGCACCAGGCGGCCCAGAAGTCGACGAGCACGATGTCGTTGTCGCGGACCGTCGACTCGAAGTCGGCGGCGGTCAGGGTCTGCGTGGGCATGGGTCCTCGCTGGGGTCGTGAGCGCTGGTGTGCGCAGCGCTGTCATGAGCTGGAATGCCCGGAGGG
>DASVBK010000043.1:0-2101 GCA_036375875.1 Candidatus Nanopelagicales bacterium | reverse complement strand
GCTGGCCTGAGACGGGAGGCGGACCTGATGAGCACGGAGCACCCGATGCAGCTGGGGATGATCGGCCTGGGCCGGATGGGCGGCAACCTCGTCCGACGGCTCCTGCGCGACGGGCACCCGTGCGCGGTGTACGACGTGCATCCACCGGCCGTGTCTGCCCTCGCCCAGGAGGGCGCGATCGGCACCGCCTCGCTGGCCGAGCTCGTCGCCGCCCTCGAGCCGCCCAGGGTGGCCTGGATCATGGTGCCCGCCGCGCTCGTGGGGCAGACGATCGACGAGCTGGCCGAGCTGCTCGACGCCGGAGACATCGTGATCGACGGTGGCAACTCCTACTACCGCGACGACCTCGCCCGTGCTGAGCAGCTGCGGGCGAAGGGCATCCACCACGTGGACTGCGGCACCAGCGGCGGCGTCTGGGGCCTGGATCGCGGGTACTGCCTCATGATCGGCGGCGAGGACGCCGTGGTCCGCCACCTGGACCCCATCTTCCGCTCCATCGCCCCCGGCGCAGGCGCGGCGGCGCCCACCCCCGGCCGCAGCCGGACCGACGGCACGGCCCAGGACGGCTACCTGCACTGCGGCCCCAACGGCGCCGGGCACTTCGTGAAGATGGTCCACAACGGGATCGAGTACGGGATGATGGCCGCGGTCGCCGAGGGGCTGAGCATCATCCGGCACGCGGACGCCGGGCTGGTCCCGCGTGAGGCCGACGCCGAGACGACGCCGCTGCGCGATCCGCGGGCCTACCAGTACCAGATCGATGTGGCCGAGGTCGCCGAGGTGTGGCGCCGGGGCTCCGTGGTCGGGTCCTGGCTGGTCGACCTCACCGCCGACGCCCTCGCCCGTGACCCGCACCTCTCCGGCTACGCCGGGCGGGTCTCGGACTCGGGCGAGGGGCGGTGGACCGTCCTCGCCGCGATCGACGAGGGCGTGCCCGCGCCGGTGATCGCCGCCTCGCTGTTCCAGCGCTTCGAGTCGCGCGGCAACGGCGAGTTCACGGGCAAGGTCCTGTCGGCCATGCGCGCCGCGTTCGGCGGGCACGTCGAGAAGCAGGCCTGATCCCGTGCGCCATGCGCTGCAGGTCCTGCCCGATGCCGAGGCCGTGGCCAGGGCTGCCGCACTCCACCTCGCCGAGCGGGCCCGCGCCGCCGTGGCCCACCACGGCCGGTGCGCGATCGCTGTCTCCGGGGGCCGCACCCCGTGGCGGATGCTCGAGGCCCTCGTGGCGCTGCCGGCGGGCCAGGTGCCGTGGCCGGACCTCGTGGTCCACCAGGTCGACGAGCGGGTGGCGCCCGCCGGTGACCCGGACCGGAACTCAGGCCGGCTGCTCGAGGTGCTGCGCGCGACGCCGGCGCGGGTCCTGCCGATGCCGGTGGAGGCGCCCGACCTCGACGCCGCCGCAGCCGCCTATGCCGCCGCGCTGCCCGAGCGGTTCGACCTCGTGCACCTGGGCCTGGGCGCCGACGGCCACACGGCGTCGCTGGTCCCCGGGGACGGCGTGCTGGACGTCACCGATCGCCTCGTCGCGCTCACTGCGGAGCCCTACCAGGGTCGTCGGCGGATGACCCTCACCTACCCAGCGCTGGCCCGGGCCGACCAGCTCCTCTGGCTGGTGACCGGCTCGGCCAAGGCCGCGGCGCTGCGCGGGCTGCTGGCGGGGGCCACGGACATCCCGGCAGGTCGGGTCAGCGCTGCCGACTCCCTCGTGATGGCCGATGCCGAGGCGGCGGCGCAGCAGTCCGAGGGCTGACCGGATCGGCGGGTCCTTGCCCGCCGGCCTTCCGGTCACCCGGGCGGCCAGCCGATCTACGACTCGCTGCGCGTGCGCACCCTCGCCGACGATGCCACGCGCGCCGCGACGGGACCCCACGCGGCGCCCGCCAGCCGTGCCGGCGCTCAGCTGATCCGCTCGGCGCCGGCGTAGACGCTCATCCTGCCTTCGCGCACGAACGCCGCCAGCGTCATGCCGCAGCCACGGGCCACGTCGACGGCCAGCGAGGTCGGGGCCGAGACGGCCGCGACCACCGGGATGCCGGCCATCGCCGCCTTCTGCACGATCTCGAAGCCCGCGCGGCCGCTCACGACGAGCACCTCGGCACCA
>DASVBK010000188.1:0-14357 GCA_036375875.1 Candidatus Nanopelagicales bacterium | reverse complement strand
ACTCGGCCTGCGCTCGGAGCACCGCGATCCAGAGGTCGCGCTCGAGGCGGACCTTCTGCTCGGGCGACCACAGCTCGGCCATCGCGTCGCTCGCGTACCGCTGGGCCAGGACGTTGGGGATCTCCGCCACGGGGGCATTGTCCCGCACCGGGCCACACGCCCCACCCCAGCCTCCGGCAGGGCCCCCCGCCATGATCACGATTCGCTCCAGCTTCCGCTGCGTTTCGTGGTTCAGGACTTGGCGCAACCCGGTCCCGAGCGACCAGAACGTGGATGAACTTCGGGTGGCGTGGGGTGGGGGGTTAGGGCGGGGGGATGCGGCCCTCGGCGGCCGCCAGGGCGATGTCGGTGCGGGCATGCCCGCCCTCGAGGGTGATCCCGGCGAGCAGCTCGTACGCGCGCTCGCGGGCGCCGGCCAGGTCCGCGGCACGGGCAGTGGCACACAGCACGCGCCCCCCGGTGGCGAGCAGCGCCCCGTCCTCGCCCCGCGCGGTGCCCGCATGCACCACCCAGGCCGCGTCCCACCCTGCGTCACCGCCGCCATCGGGTACGCCGGTGAGCACGCCCCCGGTGCGCGGGGCGTCGGGATAGCCCGGTGCGGCCAGCACGACCGTGACCGCCGATCCCGGGTGCCAGTCCAGCGGGCCCAGCTCGTCGAGCGTCCCCCGGGCAGCCGCGCGCAGCACGCCGGCCAGTGGTGTGCGCAGCAGGGCGAGCACGACCTGGGTCTCCGGGTCGCCGAACCGGGCGTTGAACTCCACGACGCGGACGCCGCGCCGAGTCAGGGCCAGCCCCGCGTAGAGCAGCCCGCTGAACGGCGTGCCGCGGTGGCGCATGACATCGATCGTCGGCTGCACCACCCGGGCCATGACCTCGTCGACGAGCCCGGTGGGCGCCCAGGGCAGCGGCGCGTACGCGCCCATCCCCCCGGTGTTCGGCCCGCTGTCGGCATCCCCGACCCGCTTGAAGTCCTGCGCCGGCACGAGCGGCACCGCGGTGATGCCGTCGGTGACGGCGAAGAGCGACACCTCCGGGCCGTCCAGGTACTCCTCGACCACGACCGCGCCCTGCGGCCGCGCCAGGCAGGCCCCGGCGTGGGCCAGGGCTGCAGCGCGGTCCTGGGTGACGACCACGCCCTTCCCGCCGGCCAGGCCGTCGTCCTTCACCACGTACGGCGCACCGAACTGGTCGAGCGCCGCGGCCACCTCGTCGAGGGTGGTGCACACGTGCGCCATCGCCGTGGGCACCCCCGCCTCGGCCATCACCTGCTTGGCGAACGCCTTGGACCCCTCGAGCTGCGCGGCGGCTCCGGACGGCCCGAAGCAGTCGATGCCCGCGGCGCGCACGGCGTCGGCGACGCCAGCGACCAGCGGGGCCTCCGGGCCGATGACGACGAGCTGGGCGCCCACGTGCTGGGCCAGCGCGACCACGGCCACCGGATCGGTGGGGTCCACCGGATGGTTCGTGGCGACCTCGGCGGTGCCGGCGTTGCCCGGCGCCACGTGCACCCCGCCGACCGCTGGATCATCGGCCAGCGCGAGCGCCAGGGCGTGCTCACGACCGCCGGACCCGATGATGAGGAGCTCCACGGCTGGGAAGGCTACCCGCCCGCCGTCCCCGCTCCCGCGGGCACGTCCTCGCGGTCGCGCAGCCGCGGGCCCAGCCTGATCAGCACGTACCCCAGCCACAGGATCATCCCGACGTGCAGCACCTCGTTCTCGGACACGTAGATGCCTGCACCGCCGTCCCAGAGCAGCTGGGTCGCCCCCGACAACCAGGAGGCGAAGTAGGCCAGCTGCACGGCGACGAGCAGCCACGCGGCCATGACGAGGCTTCGGTCCATGGGGTCACGCGTGGCACGGAACCGGCGTGAGGCCACGACCAGCACCAGCACGATCCCCGGCACCGCGAACGCCATGAGCACCGTGAACGACAGCAGCGTGGCGCTGGGCAGCGCGACCCCGAGGGCGACCACGCCCGCGTACACGGCGACGTCGACCGCAGCGAACGTGATGATGCCCCGTCGGGTACGCCCCACCGTGCAGGCGAACGCCACGGCCACGAGCATCGCCGCCACGCTCGCCGCCTGGGTGAGGCTGTAGCCCACCTCCCAGCCGGTCGTGAGCCTGCAGGTCTGCCATCCGGCGCACTTGAGCTCGTACGCGAAGGCCTGGTAGCTGATGCCGGCCTGCCCGGCTCCGAGACCGGCGAGCAGCAGGGCGATGCCGAGCCACGTGCGGGAGCGCTGCCGGCGTCGGCTGACCAGGAAGCCGGCGCCGGCGGCCAGCCAGAGCACCGTCAGCAGCGCGACCAGCGCGGTCCCCAGCGGTTCGTTGAGGACGGTGCCGCCGAGCTCGACGCACGGGCGGTCCAGGCACCACTGCGTCGGGGTGGTCGGCGGGTCGTAGGCCAACTCGTCGAGGCTGCCGCAGCCTGCGAGGACCAGCGTGGTGACGCTCATCCATCCCGCGGTCCGGGCACGCCGTCGCGTCCTCACCGGCGCGGACCGTGCCGGGTCACGGCTCGCCATGTCCCCATCCGCCGGGACGTCATGTCCCGAGCAGCCGTCCGGTTGCGCACCGGTGAGATCCCCTCACCGCGGCACCGTAGCGGGCCCGTGGCTGGGACGACCGGCTGTGCAGCGCGCTCAGCCCTCGTAGTACCGGTCGACGAGCGTGAGCGCCTCGTCGAGGATCGCCAGGCCCTCCTTGGCCTCAGCGTCGCTGACCGTGCAGGGGGGCACGACGTGCAGCCGGTTGAAGTTCGTGAAGGGCAGCAGGCCGCGCGCCTTGCACTCGCGCGCCAGCACCGTCATGGCCTCGGACGTGCCGCCATAGGGCGCGAGCATCGCGCGCGTGGCGCGGTCGCTGACCAGGTCCAGCGCCCAGAAGACGCCCAGGCCGCGCACCTCCCCGATCACCGGGTGCCGCTCGGCCAGGTCAGCGAGGCCGGGGCCGAGGATGTCTGCGCCGATGTGGGCGGCGTGCTCGACGATGCCCTCGTCGCGCATCGCGGTGATGCTCGCGACGATCGAGGCGGCCGCCAGCGGGTGCCCCGAGTACGTCAGGCCGCCGGGGAAGACCCGATCGTCGAACGTCGCGGCGATGGCATCGGAGATCACGACCCCGCCCACCGGCACGTAGCCGGAGTTGGAGCCCTTCGCCCACGTGATGAGGTCGGGCACCACGTCGAAGTGCTCGAACGCGAACCACGCCCCGGTACGGCCGAACCCAGCCATGACCTCGTCGAGGATGAGCACGATGCCGTGCTCGTCGCAGAGCCGTCGCACGCCCGCGAGGTAGCCCGGCGGCGGCACCAGCACGCCGGCGGTGCCCACGATCGTCTCGATGAGGATCGCGGCGATCGTGCTCGGGCCCTCGAACCGGATGACGTCGGCGAGGTGCTGCAGCGCTCGCTCGGACTCCTGCTCGGGGGTCTCGGCCCAGAAGTGCGACCGGTACAGGTACGGCCCGAAGCAGTGCACGTGGTCGTCGGCGTACTCGTTCGGCCAGCGCCGGGGGTCGCCCGTCGCGACGATCGCCGCCCCGGTGTTGCCGTGGTACGAGCGGTAGAAGCTGAGCACCTTGCGCCGGCCCGTGTGCAGCCGCGCCATGCGCACCGCGTTCTCGTTCGCGTCCGCCCCGCCGTTGGTGAAGAAGACCTTGTTCATGCCCTCCGGCGCGAGCTCCGCGATCAGCCTGGCGGCCTCCGAGCGCGTCGCGTTGGCGTGCTGGGGCGCCACGGTGGCCATGAGCGCGGCCTGCTGCTGGATCGCCGCGACCACCTTCGGGTGCTGGTGGCCGATGTTCGTGTTCACCAGCTGGCTGGAGAAGTCCAGGTAGCGGTTGCCCTCGAAGTCCCAGACGTAGGAGCCCAGCCCCCCGGCGAGCACCAGCGGCTGCAGGGCCGCCTGCGCCGACCACGAGTGGAAGACGTGCGCCCGGTCGAGCTCGTAGGCGCGGGCGCCGGCTGCGGGATCCGCGGCGGGAATGGGCTCGGACATGCGGACTCCTCGTCGAGGGCAGGGTGTGGCGACGATATCAGCGCAACGCGGCCGCCGTCACCAGCTGGCCGGGAGCACTGGCCGACGCCCCGGCGCCCTCCGCCTGCGCCTGCATGCGGGGGTCGTGGAGGAGCGGGAGGCGCTCGCCCCCGGCTCCCTACAGCGCCTTGATGATGTCCTCGACCCGGTCCTTCGCGTCGCCGAACAGCATCTGGGTGTTCTCCTTGAAGAACAGCGGGTTCTGCACGCCGGCGTACCCGGTGGCCATCGAGCGCTTGAACACGATGACGTCGCGGGCCTCCCAGACCGTGAGCACGGGCATGCCCGCGATCGGGCTGTTCGGCTCGTCGATGGCTGCCGGGTTCACGGTGTCGTTCGCGCCGATGACCAGCACCACGTCGGTGGCGGGGAAGTCGTCGTTGATCTCGTCCATCTCGAGGACGATGTCGTAGGGCACCTTCGCCTCGGCCAGCAGCACGTTCATGTGCCCGGGCAGGCGTCCGGCCACCGGGTGGATGCCGAACCGCACGTCGATGCCCCGCTCGCGCAGCTTGCGGGTGAGCTCGGCCACCGGGTACTGCGCCTGCGCGACCGCCATGCCGTAGCCGGGCGTGATGATCACCGAGTGCGCCTCGGTGAGCAGCTCCGCGGCGCCCTCCGCGTTGATCTCGCGATGCTCGCCGTAGTCCACGTCGGAGGCCACGGTGCCGGCCTCCACGCCGAACCCGCCGGCGATCACCGAGATGAACGAGCGGTTCATCGCGCGACACATGATGTAGCTCAGGTAGGCACCGGAGGAGCCCACGAGCGCACCGGTGATGATGAGCAGGTCGTTGTTGAGCAGGAAGCCCGCGGCGGCCGCCGCCCAGCCCGAGTAGCTGTTGAGCATCGAGACGACCACGGGCATGTCGCCGCCGCCGATCGACGAGACCAGGTGCCAGCCCAGCAGCAGCGCCAGCAGCGTCATGATGCCCAGCAGCGACTGGCGCAGCACCAGGTCCTCGGCGGGGATCAGCACGTAACCGACCGTCATCACGAAGAACGCCACGATGATGCCGAGGTTCACGGCGTTGTGGGCCGGCAGCATGCGGGGCGCGGAGTTGATCTTGGCGGAGAGCTTGAGGTACGCCACGATCGAGCCGGTCAGGGTCACCGCGCCGATGAAGACACCGACGAAGACCTCGACGTCGTGGATGGCCGGGAAGGCCACGTCGGTCTCGTACGACGAGTTCCAGCCGACGAGGACGGCCGCCAGGCCCACGAAGCTGTGCAGCATCGCGATGAGCTCTGGCATGCCGGTCATCTCGACGTTGCGCGCGCGCCAGATGCCGATCACCGCGCCGATCGCCATGGCGGCGGCGATGAGGGCCAGCCCGGTCGCCCCGGTCCCGTCGACCTCGACCAGACCACCGGTGGACTCGACGCCCGCGACGGCCGCGACGATGGTCACGACGAGCGCGATCGTCATGCCGATGATGCCGAAGCGGTTGCCCTGCACCGCGGTCTCGTGCTTGGAGAGCCCAGCGAGGGCGAGGATGAACATGAGGCCCGCGACGATGTAGGCGCCCTGGACCAGGCTCAGCGAGATCGTCATCGGACTGCATCCTCACGCTTGAACATCTGCAGCATCCGGCCCGTGACGGTGAACCCGCCGAAGACGTTGATGCTGGCCACCAGGATCGCGATGAACGCCAGCACGGTGACCCACAGCTCGCCGTGACCGACCTGCAGCAGCGCTCCGACGAGGATGATCCCGCTGATCGCGTTGGTCACCGACATGAGCGGCGTGTGCAGCGCGTGGTGCACGTTGCCGATCACGTAGAACCCGATGACCACCGAGAGCATGAACACCATGAAGTGCCCGAGGAACACCGCCGGGGCCACCGCCGAGACCAGCAGGAACACCGCGGCACCCGAGCCGATCCACGCCAGCTTCCTGCCGGGACTCATGCGCTTGGCTGGTGGTTTCGGCTCGGGGGGCAGCGCGACGGCCGCTGCCGGCGCGGCGGAGACCTGCACCGGTGGGGGAGGCCAGAGCACCTCGCCGGCCCTCGTCACGGTCATGCCCCGCTGCACGACGTCGTCGAGGTCGAGCACGAGCACGCCGTCCTTCTCGGGCGTCATGAGCTTGAGCAGGTTCACCAGGTTCGTGCCGAACAGCTGGGAGGCCTGGGTCGGCAGCCGACCCGGCAGGTCGGTGTAGCCGAGGATGATCACGCCGTTGTCGGTGACCACGCGCTCGTCGGGCCGGCTGCCGGCGACGTTGCCGCCGTTGCTGGCGGCCATGTCGACGATGACGCTGCCCGGGCGCATCGAGGCGACCATCTCCTCGGTGATGAGGCGTGGCGCCGGACGGCCGGGGATGAGCGCGGTGGTGATGATGATGTTGACGTCCTTGGCCTGCTCGGCGTAGAGCTCGGCGGCCTTGCGGTTGAAGTCCTCGCCCATCTCCTTGGCGTAGCCGGTGGCGCTGGGTCCGCTGTCCTCGACGTCGATGCGCAGGAACTCCGCACCCATCGACTCGACCTGTTCGCCGACCTCGCCACGGGCGTCGAAGGCCCGGACGATCGCGCCCAGGGAGTTGGCGGTGCCGATCGCCGCGAGGCCGGCGACGCCGGCGCCGATCACGAGCACCTTGGCCGGCGGCACCTTGCCTGCGGCGGTGACCTGGCCGGTGAAGAACGAGCCGAACTCGTTGGCCGCCTCGATCACCGCGCGGTAGCCCCCGATGTTGGCCATCGAGGACAGCACGTCCAGCGACTGCGCGCGCGAGATGCGGGGCACGGCGTCCATCGCCAGCGCCGTCGCGCCCCGTGCCGAGAGCCGTTCCACCAGGTCGGGGTTCAGCGCGGGGGCCAGCAGGCTGACCAACGTCTGGCCCTCGTGGAGCCGCTGCACCTCGTCGTCCGAGGGGGCGTTGATCTTGAAGATGATGTCGGCGTCCCAGACCTCGGCGCCCACGATCTGGGCGCCGGCCTCGACGTAGGCGGCGTCCTCGAACGACGCCCCGCTGCCGGCGCCGGACTCGATCGCCACGTCGTAGCCGAGCTTGCGGATCTGCTCGACGGTCTTGGGCGTGGCGGCGACCCGCCGCTCACCGGGCTTGGATTCCCGCGGAACACCGATGCGCACGACTGGTCCTCTCGTCGAAGCGGTCCGTCGGGAAGCCTAGGAGGTGGCCCGCAGGCGGCCAGCGCTGGGTGCCGCGCTTGGGCCTCGCAGGCGGGCAAGTGGGGCCGAAGGGGTCGGCGGCCCGGGCCGAACGGCGGCGCCGGACTGGGCCAACGGTCCCGAGCGCCGGCAGGCGCGGCCGGGCTGGGCGTGCACATGGCCGGGCCGGGCTGCCCGTGGCGGGCCGTCCGCCATCCCACGGACACCCCGACCTCCGCCCGCCGTTCGTCCGCCATCCCGCGGCCCGGCCCCGAGTTCGTCCGCCATCCCGCGCATGGACGCGCCGAGATCCGGACGGACTCGACGCCCCGAGGGGCGCCAGGCCCGCGGCCCGGGCCGCTGCTACCAGCGCGATGCCAGCCGGTACTGGGCGGGCCAGGGCAGCTCGACACCGAGCTCGTGGGCCGCCCTCAGCGGCCAGTGCGGGTCACGCAGCATGGCCCGCCCGAGCGTCACGAGGTCGGCGGATCCCTCGCCGAGGATCGCCTCGGCCTGCGCTGGCTGCGTGATGAGCCCGACGGCAGCTGTCGCGATCCCTGCCTCGTGGCGGATCCGCGCCGCCATCGGCACCTGGTAGCCCGGTCCGACGGGGATCTGCTGCTCGGGACTGATCCCACCGCTCGAGCAGTCGACCAGGTCCACCCCCAGGTCCCGGATCCAACCAGCGACGGCGACGCTGTCGTCGATCGTGTGACCGCCCTCGACCCAGTCCGTCGTGGAGAGGCGCACCAGCAGCGGCCGGTCAGCCGGCCAGGCGGCACGCACGGCGACCACGACCTCCTGCAGCAGCCGCGAGCGGCCGAGCAGGTCGCCGCCGTAGCGGTCGGTCCGGTCGTTCGACAACGGCGAGAGGAACTCGTGCAGCAGGTAGCCGTGGGCGGCGTGCAGCTCGATCACCTCGAACCCGGCAGCCTGCGCTCGCTGGGCCGCCGCGACGAACGCGCTGACCACGCTGGCCACCTCGTCGGTGGCCAGCGCCCGCGGGGCGGCCAGCCCCGGGTAGCCCGTCGCGCTGGGCCCCACTGTCTGCCAGCCATCCTCCGGGCCATCGCCGACCGGCACGGAGCCGCGGTCAGCCGCCCAGGGCCACCAGGTCGAGGCCTTGTGCCCGGCGTGGGCGAGCTGGACCCCGGGCACGGCACCCAGCGCCGTGATGAACGCCGCGATCGGCGCCCACGCGGCGACCTGCTCGTCGTTCCAGAGCCCAGTGTCACGTGGGCTGATCCGGCCCTCGGGCACGATCGCCGTGGCCTCGGCCATGACCAGCCCCGCCCCGCCCCGCGCGAGGCCGCCGAGGTGTGCCAGGTGCCAGGGCTGCGGCACCCCCCGCACCGCGCTGTACTGGCACATGGGCGAGACCATGATCCGGTTGCGCACCCGGGTGCCGCGCAGCTCGTACGGGTCGAACAGGTGGGCCATGCCAGCGAGGGTAGTGGCCGCCCGAGCGGCGTCGGGCCTGCGTCAGGTGACCCGCGACCCGAGGCGCGGGGGGAGTGTTCCTGCCGGGGCTCACGTCCCCGCGAACCGGATCGTCTGGGCATTCACCCAGACTCCGAAGTCGGGGTTCACGATGGCTTCGGGACGCACCAGCCCAGGTCCGGCGATGTTGTTCGCCAGGTCCAGCAGGTTGTTGGGCGTGAGGCGGTTGTAGGTCACGCCGTACACCGCCGCCTTGCCGCCGTTCTGCCACGGCATGAACTGCATCGCCCGCGCCATGTTCGCGAACACGTTGTCGCGCACGGTCAGGTTCTCGGCGCCGCTGGCCAGGATTCCGCGGCAGTCGTTGCCGCGGGTGGGGCACCAGACGGTGTCGAAGGTGTTGCCCATGACGGCGGAGTCCCGCCAGTTCATGATCCGGATCGCGTCGTTGCGCATGTTCCGGAACTGGTTGCCCCGCACGACGATGCCGGTGTGGTACCGCCCGCCGGAGAAGTTGTGCGTGCCCACCCCGCGCACCATGTCCGCGAAGACGTTGCCCTCGACCAGCACGTTGACGTTGGGGGTGGCGTCGAGGTTGCTCCAGACGGAGCCGAACCCATCGGTGAGCCCGTCGGGAGTGTCCAGGTTGACGGCCTCGGCCGACCCGCGGGTGCTCGCGGTCGCGCCGAGGAACTCGTTGCCACGGATCACCGAGTCCAGGTTGGCGTCCATTTCGATGAAGTGGTTGTTGTTCATGGTGAGGAACCGGATGCCCTCGATCCGCACCCGCTGGTTGTGCCCGGCGATGATGCCGAGCGAGTTGCGGATCCCGGCCAGGTCGATGACGGACTGGCCGCCACCGGCGCCGAGGATGGCGATGTCGCTGGCCCCGCCGTAGCCGCCGACCGCGCCGCGCCGCTTGCCCAGCGACGGCGGCACGAGCATGAACATCGACGAGGCGGCCTTGAACCGCTTCGTGCAGGTCCGCTTGGTCTTGAGCAGCGTCGTGCCCGCCGAGAGCCTGATCGTGGTGTTCGACGGCACGTAGATGGTGCTCGGGATGCGGTAGGTGCCCGGCGCCAGGGTCAGCTCGCCGCCGCCGGTGGCCTCGAAGTGCTCCATCCAGGAGCGGATCATGTAGTAGTCGCGGGTGCAGTCGTTGACTGTCGTGAAGCGCGCCACGCGAGCCCCCGGGGCGAAGGCCGAGCCCTTGCCCAGGGTGACGACCGTGCCGGTACGCACCGGCCCCGCTGCGGGGACCGACCCTGCGGCCGGGGATGCGGCCCTGACGGGGGCCGCGGTGGCCACCGGGGCAGCGGCTCCCGGCACCGCCAGGCCCAGGGTGACCGCGCCGGCAACGGCGAGGCGAGCAGCAGTGAGCAACCGGGGACGCATGCCCCCGGTATCGGCTCAGGGCAGCAGGTCGTTGAGCACAAGCGTGGCGTCGCGGTCAGGTCCCACCCCGATGGCTGACACCCGGCAGCCCGCCTGCTCCTCCAGGAACCGCACGTAGGCCCGGCAGTTGGCCGGCAGCTCGGCGAACTCGCGGGCGGCCGAGATGTCGCTGCCCCACCCGGGCAGCACCTCGTAGATCGGCTTCGCGTGGTGGAACTCGGTCTGCGTCGTGGGCACCTCGTCGACGCGCGTGCCGTCCACGTCGTAGCCCACGCAGACCGGGATCTGCTCGAAGCTGCTGAGGACGTCCAGCTTCGTCACGAAGTAGTCGGTCATGCCGTTCACGCGCGTGGCGTAGCGGGCGATGGGGGCGTCGAACCAGCCGCAGCGACGGTTGCGGCCGGTGGTGACGCCCACCTCGCCGCCGATCGTGCGCAGCGCCTCGCCGTCGGCGTCGAACAGCTCGGTCGGGAAGGGCCCCTCGCCGACGCGCGTGGTGTAGGCCTTGAGGATGCCCAGCACGCGATCGATGCGCGTCGGGCCGATGCCCGAGCCGGTGCAGGCCCCGCCGGCGGTGGGGTTCGAGCTGGTCACGTACGGGTAGGTGCCGTGGTCGACGTCGAGCAAGGTGCCCTGGCCGCCCTCGAGCACGACCGTCTCGCCGCGGTCGAGCGCCTCGTTGAGCAGCAGCGCGGTGTCGGCGATGTGCGGGGTGAGCCGCTCGGCGTAGGCCAGCAGGTGCTCGACGACCTGGTCGGGCTCGACCGCGCGGCGGTTGAAGACCTTCACCAGCGCCTGGTTCTTGTTCACCAGCGCGCCCTCGACCTTGCGCTGCAGGATCGACGGGTCGAGCAGGTCCTGGATGCGCACGCCGACCCGGGCCATCTTGTCGCCGTACGTGGGGCCGATGCCGCGGCCGGTGGTGCCGATCTTGGCCTTGCCCAGGAACCGCTCGGTCACCTTGTCCAGCGTCACGTTGTAGGGCGTGATGATGTGGGCGTTGGCGCTGACCAGCAGCCGTGAGGGGTCGACGCCGCGCTCGATGAGGCCGTCCATCTCGTGGAACAGCACCTCGAGGTCGACCACGACGCCGTTGCCGATCACGGGCGTGCACGTGGGCGACAGGATGCCGCTGGGCAGCAGGTGCAGCGCGAACTTGGCCTCGCCGATCACCACCGTGTGCCCGGCGTTGTTGCCGCCCTGGTAGCGCACGACCCAGTCGGCGCGGCCACCGAGCATGTCGGTGGCCTTGCCCTTGCCCTCGTCACCCCACTGGGCTCCGACGATCACGATCGCTGGCATCCGGCGCCTCCACCCATCTGCGTGCCCTGGCAGCTCCGTGGAACCCGAGCAGGACCCGCGGCCAGCACCCCCGCGGCGGTGGTGCCGCCTCACGATACCGAAGGCGAGCGGCTGCGTGGTCGATCCGCGCACCTGCGCGACGGATGGGGGCACGCCCGACAACGCGACAGGGTCCCCGGGACATCCCGGGGACCCTGCCTGGCGTCGGTGGCGGGCGTCTACTTCAACTTCGTGCCCGTCGCGCGCAGGTCGGACGCGGCCTGGACCACGCGCTTGGCCATGCCGGCCTCGGAGAGCTTGCCGTACGAGCGCGGGTCGTAGGTCTTCTTGTTGCCGACCTCGCCATCGACCTTGAGCACGCCGTCGTAGTTCTTGAAGATGTGGTCGACGATCGGCCGGGTGAACGCGTACTGGGTGTCGGTGTCGATGTTCATCTTCACGACGCCGTAGTCCAGGGCCTCGTGGATCTCGGAGAGCAGCGAGCCGGAACCACCGTGGAAGACCAGGTCCAGCGGCTTCGAGCCCGGCTCGAGGCCCTTCATCTCGATCACCTTGTCCTGCAGGGTGCGCAGGATCGAGGGGGTGAGCACGACGTTGCCCGGCTTGTAGACGCCGTGCACGTTGCCGAAGGTCGCCGCCACGAGGTAGCGCGCCCGCTCCGTGAGGCCGAGCTTGGTGATCATCGCCTCGACGTCCTCCGGGGTGGAGAACAGGTGCGCGTCGTGCTTGGCCTCGACGCCGTCCTCCTCGCCGCCGACCGCGCCGATCTCGATCTCCATGATCGTGTTGGCCGCGATGGACTTGTCGAGCAGCTCGTCGGCGATGTCCAGGTTGCGGCCGAGCTCGATCGCCGAGCCATCCCACATGTGCGAGTTGAACAGGGGGCGCTTGCCAGCCTGCACCCGCTCGATGCCGATCTCCAGCAGCGGGCGCATGTACGCGTCGAGGTTGTTCTCTGGGCAGTGGTCGGTGTGCAGCGCCACGTTCACCGGGTAGTGATCGGCGATGGAGTGGGCGAACTCGGCCAGTGCCACCGCTCCCGCGACCATGTTCTTGACCGCCTGGCCCGAGGCGAACTCCGCACCACCGGTCGAGAACTGGATGATGCCGTCGCACTCCGCCTCGGCGAAGCCGCGCATGGTGGCGATGATGGTCTGCGACGAGGTGCAGTTCACCGCCGGGTAGGCGTAGCCGCCCGCCTTGGCGTTGTCCAGCATCTGCTCGTAGACCTCACGTGACGCGATGGGCATGGAAGGACTCCTCCTCGATCGACAGCGCGGCGCATCCCGCCGCGCATGGCAGCCATCCTGACAGTCGGCGGCGCGCGACGCGCGGGGAGCATCGACCCCCCGAGACGGTCGGGGCGACCCCACCGGTGCCGCGCGGCAGGATGGCGCCATGCCGCCCGTCAGCCCCTCCGACCGTGGCGCTCGCAGGCCGGCGGCGGGTGGTCTGCCCCGGGGGCTCGGGGCCGACCTGGCAGCTGCCGGAGTGCCTCTCGTGACCGATCCCGACGTGCTCGCCGGGCACGCGACCGACTGGACCGGACGCATCACCGGACCAGTGCTCGGCCTGGTCCGCCCGCGCGACACGGCGGCGGTGGCTGCGGCGCTGCGGGTGGCGCGCGAGCACGGGGTTGCCGTGCAGGTGCAGGGCGGCAACACCGGCCTGGTCGGGGGGTCGGTGCCCGACCGACCCGCCCTGCTGCTGCTGACGACCGGCCTGGGGTCGCTCGCGCCGGTCGATCTCGCCGAGCGGACCGTGCTGGTGGGCGCCGGCGTCACGTCGGCGGACCTCGCCGCGCACGCAGTCGCTGCTGGGCTTCGCTTCGGCGTGGACCTGGCGGCGCGTGACTCCGCGACCGTGGGAGGGATGGCGGCGACGAACGCCGGTGGCCTGGGCGTGCTCGTCCACGGGATGATGCGCGAGCAGGTGCGCGGCCTCACCGCCGTGCTCGGCGACGGCCGGATCGTGCGGACCGTGGGCCGGCCCCGCAAGGACAACGTCGGCTACGACCTGACCCGGCTGCTCGTGGGCAGCGAGGGGACGCTCGGCGTGATCACCGAGGTCGAGCTCGCCCTGCACGGCCCGCCCGCGCCGGTGACCCTCGGGGCGCTCGGGGTCGACACGTTGGCTGACGCGGTGGCTGCCGGGCGCGCCGTCCAGGCCGCTGGCGCGCCCCTGCTGGCAGCTGAGGTGGTGGATGCCGTGGGGGTGGCCCGGGCGGCCGGTGCGCTGGGCGTGGCGAACCCGCTGCCGAGCGGCACCGCCTGGCTGCTGCTGGTCGAGGTCGCCGACGGCGGCGGCGGGGACGGGCTCAGCAGCGTCGGGGACGTCGTGGCGGCGGTGGCCACCGGGCCGGGCGAGCGGACTCGGCTGTGGGCGCTGCGCGAGCGGCAGACCGAGCTGTACGCGGCCATGCCGGGGCCGCCGGTCGTCAAGCTCGACGTCAGCGTGCGCCTGGCGCAGCTGGACGCCCTCGTGGCGCAGGTCGCCGACGTGCTGGCCGCAGCGGTGCCCGGGGCCTGGGCGGGCTGCTTCGGCCATGCGCTGGACGGCAACCTCCACGTGCAGCTGGTCGGGGTCGACGAGGCATCGGCGGAGGGTGCCGCGGGGCAGGTGCTGCGCGCGGTGGCCGACCTCGGCGGCAGCATCAGCGCCGAGCACGGCATCGGCCGGACGAAGGCGCGGTGGCTGGGCCTGGCCCGCTCCCCCGACGCCATCAACTGGATGCGCGACCTCAAGGCCACGGTCGACCCACAGGGCCTGCTCAACCCCGGCGTGCTGTTCGGGCCCTGAGCCGGGCTGTGGCGGACCGCTCACTGCGCGCCCCGATGGGTGGAGGCGAGCGCGGTTGCCTCCCGCTCGCGGCCGGGCCACCGCACGCTCCGCGCCACCGGTGCCTGCACTCCCGCGAATCCGGACGGATTCGCCCCGCAGGCCACCGTCCGAGTGGCAGACCGGGCATGCTTCACGCCGTGGCCGTCCGCCCCCTCGTCATTGCCCACCGTGGCGCCAGCGCGAACGTCGCCGAGCACACCCTGGCCGCCTACGAGCTCGCCATCGA
>DASVBK010000184.1:0-6705 GCA_036375875.1 Candidatus Nanopelagicales bacterium | reverse complement strand
GATGCCGCACAAGATGAACTCCCGCTCCTGCGAGCGCGTGAACGGCTTGATGGTGGTGCTGCGCGGGTACGCCCTCATGGGCGCCGAGCTGGCCGGCGTGCAGTGGAACGAGGGCGACGTCTCCTGCTCCGTCGTGCGCCGTGTGGCGTTGCCGGACGCGTTCCTGGCCATCGACGGGCTGTTCGAGACGTTCCTCACGGTGCTCGACGAGTTCGGGGCGTTCCCGGCCGTGATCGAGGCCGAGCTGCGCCGGTACCTGCCGTTCCTGGCGACCACGAAGATCCTCATGGCCGCGGTCCGCGCCGGAGTCGGCCGCGAGACCGCGCACGAGGTCATCAAGGAGCATGCCGTGGCCACGGCCCTGGACATGCGCCGCGGCCAGGCCGACAACGACCTGTTCGCACGGCTGGCCGCCGACGGCCGGCTGGGCCTGGACCGCGCCGCCCTGGAGGGGCTGGTCGCCGAGCCGATCGCGTTCACGGGCGCTGCCCGCGCGCAGGTGGCCTCCGTCGTGGACCGGGTCGAGGTGATCGCCGCCCGGCACCCCAGCGCGGTCACCTACACGCCGGGGGCGATCCTGTGAGCTTCCCCGTCGTCGATGGGCTGCGCGGCCTCGAGCTGGGCACGCCAGGTGCGATGCGCCAGCGTCTCAACGCCCTGGTCCTGGCAGGCGCCAAGGTGGCGACCTTCGGCCTGGCGCAGGAGTACGCCGAGCAGGCTGAGCCGTTGGAGCGGGTGGGCGAGCGCCTGGCGCTGGTCGACGACGCCGGCGCGCGCCTGGCCACCGTGGCGGTCACCGACGTGCGGCAGGTGCCCGCCGGCGCGGTCACGTGGGCCATGGTGGAGGCCGAGGGTGAGGGTGACCAGAGCATCGCGGAGTGGCGTGCCGGCCACGACCGGTTCTGGCGCGCCGAGGGCCGCCCGCCGTTGGCTGACGACACCGAGCTGGTGTGGGTGCGGTTCCAGCTGGTGGATCCGGCACCCCCGGTGCACCGGCTCACCGCCGGGGACCTGGGCCTGCCCGAGGGCTACCGCGGCACGTACTCGGGCAAGGTGCGCGAGCTCTTCAGCACCCCCGACGGTGCGCTGCTCTTCGTGGCCTCCGACCGCATCTCGGCCTATGACCACGTGCTGCCCACGCCGATCCCGGACAAGGGCGCGATCCTCACGCAGCTGAGCCTGTGGTGGTTCGAGCAGGTCGCGGACCTCGTCGGCAACCACGTGCTGCCCGGCGCGCCGCCGGCCTCGGTGGCGCAGCGGGCCATGCGCTGCCAGCCGCTGGACATGGTCCCGGTGGAGTGCGTGGCACGGGGCTACCTCACCGGCTCCGGGCTCGTCGAGTACCGGGCGTCGGGGGCGGTGTGCGGGGTCCCGCTGCCGGCGGGCCTCGTGGACGGCTCCAAGCTCCCAGAGGCCATCTTCACGCCGGCGACCAAGGCGCAGCTCGGCAGCCACGACGAGAACGTCGACTTCGCCGTGGTCGAGCGGATGGTGGGCGCGGCCGACGCCCGCGCCCTGCGCGAGCTCACGTTGGCGGTCTACGGACGCGCCGAGGCGATCGCCCGCCAGCGCGGCATCATCCTGGCCGACACGAAGTTCGAGTTCGGCCGGGCGGCCGGTGACAGGGACGCGCCGATCCTGCTCGCCGACGAGGTGCTCACCCCGGACTCGTCGCGGTTCTGGCCGGCGGACCAATGGCAGCCGGGGCGTCCCGGTGGCCAGCCCTCGTTCGACAAGCAGTACGTGCGCGACTGGCTGACCTCGCCGGCCTCGGGCTGGGATCGCGGCAGCGACCAACCGCCGCCCCCGCTGCCCGAGGCGGTGGTCGAGCGGACCCGGTCGCTGTACGTGCGCGCCTACGAGCAGCTCACCGGGCGCCGCTGGGGGTGACCGGGCCCGCCGCCCGCCACGAGCGCCTCGCGGCGGTCCGCGGTGCAGCGCCTGGCCCGGAGCTTGGCCGCCGGCACACACACGACTGGCACGACCCCTGCTCCGGTTCCCATCGGAGCAGCGGTCGTGCCAGTCGCTGGGTGCTAGAGCCCGAGGGACTCCAGCTGCGCCAGGTTCCCCCGAGCCGCTGCCCGGGCCGCCTCGGCGTCGACGGCACCGCGCGCCGCCTCGGCGGCCCGCTGGCAGTCGTCGAGCGTGTGCGCGGCCAGCGCCGCCCGGACGCCCGGCAGGGCGCCCGCCGACATCGACAGCGTGTTCACGCCCAGGCCCACGAGCACGCACGCCAGCGCGGGATCCGAGGCCGCCTCACCGCAGACACCCGTCGGGATGCCGTTGGCCTGGCCCCCGGCCGTGGTCGCGGCGACCAGGTCGAGGATCGCCGGCTGCCAGGCATCCTGCAGTCGGGCCACCGCGCCGATCTGCCGGTCGGCGGCGAACGTGTACTGCGTGAGGTCGTTCGAGCCGATCGAGAAGAACTCCGCGACCTGCCCGAGGTGCTCGGCGCGCAGCGCGGCCGCCGGGATCTCGACCATCGTGCCGATCTTGGCCTTGAGCCCAGCCTTCTTGCACGCCTCCTTGAACCACCGCGCCTCGTAGACGTCGGCCACCATCGGGGCCATCACCCACAGCTCGGTGTCCAGGCCCTCGCCGGCGCGCGCCAGCGCGGTCAGCTGGGTGTGCATGATCTCGGGGGCCTGCATGCAGATGCGCAGGCCGCGCACCCCCATGGCCGGGTTCGGCTCCTCACCGAAGGGCAGGAACGGCAACGGCTTGTCGGCGCCGGCATCCAGCGTCCGTACGACCACCTTGCGGCCGGTGAAGGCCTCGAGGACGGCGCGGTACAGGCCGTACTGCTCGTCCTCGCTTGGGGCGTCGGTCCGGTCGAGGAAGAGCAGCTCGGAGCGGAACAGGCCCACGCCCTCGGCCCCGTTGGCGAGGGCCTTCTCGACGTCGTCGATCCCGCCGATGTTCACCAGCAGCGGCACGGCATGCCCGTCTGAGGTCGCGCCCGGGGCATTGCCGACCGCGGCCAGCGCCGCGCGGCGCTTCTCGTCCACCCCGGCGAGCCTGGCGATCAGGTCCGCCGGCGGGTCGATGAAGACCTTGCCGTTGGAACCGTCGACGAGCACCCGGGTCCCGGGCGCCAGCTCGCGCACCCCTCGGCAGCCGACCACGGCGGGGATGCCGAGGTTGCGGGCGAGGATGGAGGTGTGCGAGGTCGGCCCACCCTCCTGGGTCGCGAACGCCAGCACCATCGACTTGTCGATGAGCGCGGTGTCCGCTGGAGCCAGGTCCATCGCGACGAGCACCGAGGGCTCGGTGAGCTCCGGGATGCCCGGCGGCGGCACGTCGAGCAGCCGTGCCACGGTGCGGTTGCGGATGTCGTCGAGGTCGGTCACGCGGGCGGCGAAGTACTCGCCGAGCGTGAGCAGCATCTCGCGGGTGATCCCGAAGGCCTCGTACGCGGCGCGGGCCGCGTTCGAGCCCGCCGCGGTGCGCTGCTTGATCTGCCCGGCGAGGTCGGGGTCGCGGGCCATCATCGCCTGCGCCTCGAGCACGTGCTGGGCCTCGCCGCCGGCCCGCTGGCCGCGGTCCTCGAGGTCCGCCGCGACCGCCTCGAGGGCGGCCTGCGCGGCGGCGAACTCCTCCTCTGGGGACCCTGACCCCGGGCCCTGCTTGGGCTCGGGGACGGAGTCGACCACGCGCACGACCGGTCCGGCCCCGACTCCGGGGCTCACCCCGACACCAGTCAGGGTGGTCAGGTCAGGCATGGCCACCCTCAGGGGTCTCCAGGATCTCCTTGAGCGAGGCGAGCAGCTCGTCGGCGCCGTCGCCCTCCGCGGTCACGACCATCTCCTCGCCAGCCTTCGCGCCGAGGCCCATGACCCCGAGGATGCTCTTGGCGTTGACGCCCGGCTCGCCCGGACGCCCGATCGTGACGTCGCAGGAGGACTTGGCCGCCGCGCCGACGAACAGCGCGGCGGGGCGGGCGTGCAACCCCACACCGGGGGGCAGGGTCACGGTGATCTCAGCCACGTTCAACACCTTTCAGGTTGGGTGCCCCGAGCGGGGCGGGTTCGACGGGGTGGTCGGCAGGCCGACCGCGAGGTCAGGCGACCTCGAAGACCGGGGTGCCGGCAGCGACCTGCTGGCCGTCGCTGACCAGCTGGGTGATCTGCGAGGCCTCGGCCTGGATCGCGATGACCGGGGTGATCACGGGCAGGCCGCCGGCCTCGATCGCAGCGGGGTCCCAGGAGATGACCGGCTCGCCGGCCACGACGGTGTCGCCCTTGGCCTTGAGCAGCTCGAAGCCCTCGCCGTTGAGCTTGACCGTCTCGAGGCCGAGGTGGACCAGCACCGAGTACCCGTCGGCCTCGATCCCCATGGCGTGGGGGAACAGGCTGGCGATCGTGCCCGAGATCGGGGCGACGGCGACCACCGGCTCGCGCGGAGGGTCGATGGCCAGGCCGGGGCCGAGCATCGCCTCGGCGAACATGGGATCCGGGACCTCCGAGAGGTTCGCGACCCGACCGGGCATGGGGGACAGGACCTGCAGTGCCACGAGTGTTCTCCTCAGCCGATGATGTCGTTGATGTCCATGGCCAGGCCGTCGGCCTCGCCACCCACGATGACCTGGAGCACCGAGCCGGCGGACAGCACGCCGAACGCGCCGGCGGCCTTGAGCGCCGTCTCGTTCACGGCCGAGGGGTCGGCCACGACCGTCCGAAGGCGGGTCGCGCAGGCCTCGATCTCCTCGATGTTCCCGGCACCGCCGAGCGCCTCGATGATGTCCTCCGCCTTGCCCATGTCACCTCCACGTTGCGCACCGGGGTGGGTGCTCCGGCGTGAGGTCAGTCTGCCCCGTCCTCGGGCGCATGTCCCGATGACGGCCACGGCCCCGCACTTCAGCGACCGGGTGTGGCGAGCAGGGCGGCGATGTCGCCGTGGACCTCGACGCCAGCGCACTCGCCGGCGTCCTCGAGCAGGGTGCGCCCGGCGGAGTCGACGAGTCGGACGGTGACCATCCCGTCGAGCGTCTCTGCCACGCGCTGGTGCATCTCGGTGCGCACCGGGGCATGCAGCAGGCCGGTGGTGCGGCCCTCGACGGAGGCCTCGAGGTGCAGCGCCCGGCCGTCCGGGGCACCGATCGTCCACGACACGTGCTGCTCCTCGACGGCCAGGGCCAGCGTGCGCGCCCGCGTGTAGCTCGTGAACCGGTGCAGCCCCGCCAGGCGCGGTTCCGGGCGGCCGCCCTCCGGGCCGGTGCCCCCGGGCGGCACGCGCAGGCCGACGAGGTCGCCGCGGAAGGCGGAGCGCCGCCACGGGATGAGGGCCGTGGAGGCCACGAGGCTCAGCCCGGGCGTGGCGAAGTGGTTGGACTGGATCCACACGTAGCCGCGGGGGAACGCGGTGCCCCAGTCCTTCTCCAGGTAGCCGCGACCCCCGACGAGATCTGCCCTGCCCGCCTCGGTCTCGATCCAGCCCGCGAGGCCATGGTCCAGGCTCACGACCCCGTGGTAGCACTCCATCGTCGGCACCCAGGCGTACCAGCCCATGGCGCCCGGCTCGCGCACGGTGACCGGCCACGCGACGGGCGGCCCGAACCGCACGTCGGCGCGCAGGCCCGGCAGGTCGACCCGCACGCCCGACGCGTCGAAGTGGTTGGGGCCGACCCGCACCGCGAACCGGTCCGGGGCGGCCTCGAACTCGGCGAGGTCGAAGCGGTGGTAGGCCGTGGCGCCGGTCATGCCGTCGAGCACCTGCACGAACGACTCGGCGATGCGGCCGTCCTCGCTGAGGAAGACGCCGGGGATGAGCGCCAGCCGGGTCCGCCGGTCGGCGCTGACCAGCTTCACGTACCAGCCCTCGAAGTAGGAGCCGCGCGGGGCGCGGCCGTGGGCGTGGCGGCGCAGGTGCCCCTGCCCGTGGAAGCCCGCCGGACGCAGGGTGGAGGCCGGGGTGGGCATGGGCAGCACTCCACCAGTGGCCCGCGCCGGTCGCAACTGCGGACCTGGCCCCGGGGTCAGGGAATCGACCATGGGTGGGTGCGGATCCAGCCGGGGCGGTTCGGCGGGGGCCGGGGGCGGGGCGGGCGTGCGTGCGGGCGCGGTTCGGCGGGGGCCGGGGGCGGTGCGCGGGCGTCGGCGTGGGCCCGGTGCGGCGTGCGCGGCGTGCCGACGGCTCAGGCGCCTCGGGCGCTTCGTGCGGTGGCACACTCGGCCACCGTGAAGGCAAGCCCCGCGGACGAGGCGGCGATGCGGGCCGCCCTGGCCGAGGCCGCCCTGGCCCTGCCGGCCGGTGACGTGCCCATCGGGGCGCTGGTGCTCGACGCGGCGGGCGCCGTGCTCGGCCGCGGGCACAACCGTCGCGAGGCGGGGGCCGACCCCACGGCGCACGCCGAGGTGCTGGCCCTGCGCGACGCCGCGCACCACCTGGGCCGCTGGCGCCTCGACGACTGCCTGCTGGTGGTGACGCTCGAGCCGTGCCCCATGTGCGCCGGCGCGCTGTGGGCGTCGCGGATCGGCGGGGTGGTGTTCGGCGCGGAGAACGCCGACGCCGGCGCCCTCGGCACGTTGTACCACCTGGGCCAGGACCCGCGACTGAACCACGAGTTCCCCGTGAGACCCCGCGTCCTCGCCGACGACTGCGGCGAGCTGCTCCGGGCCTTCTTCGCCGACCGTCGCTGAGACCGCCGCCGCCCGTGGCGCCGTTCCTGCGTCACTTCCGGGGGGCAGGCTCAAGCGGCGGTCGCGA
>DASVBK010000174.1:0-5059 GCA_036375875.1 Candidatus Nanopelagicales bacterium | reverse complement strand
GGCCGACGAGCCGACCGGTGCGCTGGACACCCACGCCGGTGACGAGGTGCTGGGCGTGCTCCGGGAGCGCTGTGACGCGGGAGCCGCCGCGGTGGTGGTGACCCACAACCCCCGGCATGCCGCGTGGGCCGATCGCGTGGTGTTCCTGCGCGACGGCCGCGAGGTGACGCGCTCGGAGTACGCCGCCCGGCCAGCCCGCGCGGCGGGGGGCGACTGGGGCGGGGCGCGGGAGGCCGCGGCGGCGGCGTGGTTGGGCGCGCCCGCGCTGGGGCTTGGCAGGCCCGGCTCGACGGGGGCCGAGCCTGCCGAGCCCGGGGCAGCCGCGCTCCCGCTGACTGGCCTGGGCACCGTGGATCACCGGCGATGACCTCGACGGCGACCGCCCCCACGCGACCGCCCCACGCGCCGGCGGCCCCGCCCGAGCGCCGGCCCACGTGGGCGCGCTGGCGACCCGCCCTGCGGCTGGCGGCACGTGACGCCCGGGGCACCTGGCGGCGCAGCGCCCTCATCGTGGCACTCGTCGGGCTGCCGGTGGCCCTGGTGGTCGGCGCCGCCGTGGTCGGGCCCGTGCTCGCGGCTCGCGACTGGGCAGCGGAGCAGGCGTTGGGTGGTGGGTGGGGCGGGGTGGACCCCGGTCCGTGGATGCTGCGGGGCAGCGCTGTCCTGGCCGTGGTGCTCGGCTTCCTCCAGGTGGTGCTGCTGGCCGGAGCCGCGTTCACGGTCACGGCGAAGCGGCGGCAACGGGAGCTCGCGCTGCTTGCGGCCGCCGGCGCGGAACCGGGCGACCTGGCGCGTGCGGTGATGGCGCAGGCGCTGCTGCTGGGCGGCATCGGCGCAGTGCTCGGCAGCGCCCTGCCCGGGCTCGTCGCCGCGCTGGCCGCCGCCGTGCTCGCGGGGCGGGTGGGCTCCCCGCTGGTGATCGTGCTGCCCGACCCCGGGGCGTTGCTGCTCGTGCCCATCCTGGGCGTCCTGGCGTGCGTGCTGGCGAGCCTGCCGGCGGCCAGGCAGGTCACGGCGATCCCGCTGGCCGAGACGCTGCGCTGTCGGGAGGGCGCCCCGCGTCCGGCGCCCAGCCTGCGGGCACGGTCCGGTGCGGGCCTCGGGTGGGCGCTGCCCGGAGCCGTGCTCACCGCGTGCGGTGTGGCCGCGATCGCCCGATACGTGGGCACGCCCGCCGACGTCACCGAGCCCAGCCTGCTCCTGGTGGGCACGGGCATCGTGCTGTGCCAGGTCGGCCTCCTGCTGTGCAGCCCCGCCCTGCTGCGGCTGGTCATCCGGACCCCACGGCTGCCCGTGGCGACGCGCCTGGCCGCCCGGGACGTGGCACGCAACGGCCTGCGCTCGGCGTTCGCGGTGGCTGCCGTCGCCGCCGCAGTCGGCTTGGCCAGCGCCGCCCTCGTGTGGACCGGCTCGATGGTGTCGACTGCCCGCGCGACCTCCGTGCCAGCGCTCGCCGGCGATGCGATGCTCGTGCAGCCCGCCCTCGCGGTCGAGGCCTCCGGGGGCGAGGCGGACGCGGGGCTGCGCGCTGCCGCCGTGCTCGACGAGGCGGATCGTGTCGCCCTCGCAGCGGCCCACCCGGGGGCGTCCGTCGCCCTCGTGGGGCTCGCGTCGACCTTCGAGGCAGGTGCGGCTCCGGGCGTGGTCCTGGCGCCGCGCTGCGACGTCGCGGCGCTGGGCGTCGCGCCACGGATGCTGGTGCAGGATCCGGTGCGGATGGGCGGCATCGCCGCCCAGCTCCCGGCCGACTCCCCGTGCCTGGCCCCCGCAGCCGCAGGCAGCTTCCTGGCGCCGATGGCCACGGTCGGATCGCCCGGGGAATCCCGGCCCGGGGTCATCGTCGCCAGCGCCGATGCCGCCGCCCTGCTGCTCGGCCGTGATGACCCGCGGGTGCGGGCCGCGCTGAGCGAGGGGTCCGCAGTGGCGCTGAGCCCGCGTGCCGCCGCCGAGGGCACCGTCCGGCTGGCGCAGACCGCCCAGTGGCTGCCCGAGCCGACCACGCTGCCGGTCGCCGAGCTCCCTGCGGTGGTGGTGGCCGACCTGCCCGTGCGCCCGGGCGCCGTGCTGGTCGCGCCCGAGGCGCTCGCGGCTGCCGGCCTGCGGGCCGAGCTCGATGCCGCCGTGGTCCGCGGAGCCCGCGACGGGCGACCTCCCGCCGGGTTCACCGTCGCCTGGCGCGAGCATGGCGCCCCCGGCCTGCTCGACATCCCGGGCAGCCCGTTCGCCAGCCTGGCCCTGCCTCGCGATGCACGAGGCCTGGTGGGCGTGTGGACCGCCCTGCTCTTCGCGCTGCTCGCCACGGTGCTGGTCACGGGCCTGGCCCTGGCCGAGGCGCGCGGCGAGCTGGCCGTGATGGCAGCCGTGGGTGCCACGCCGCGCATCCGCCGCCGGTTCGCCGCGGCCAGTGCCGCGATCCTCGGCCTGGTCGGCTCACTGCTCGGGACCCTGGCGGGGATCCCGATCAGCTGGGCAGCCCTGAGCGCGCTGCCCTGGGTCACCGACCCGGATCGCTGCCTGCTGCTGCCCGTGGGGACGATGCCCGGGGGGTGGAGCTCCTGCAGCGTGCCGCTCGCCGTGCCGCTCGCCGTGCCGTGGGCGTGGTTGCTGGTGCTGGTGCTCGCGGTCCCGGCGGCCGCGGCGAGCGTGCAGTACGTGCTGACGCCCACGCGGCAGCAGCTCGCGCGGCGCTGACGCACCCGGGCAGGTCCAGTCGGGGCCTCGTCACGATGCGACCCGCCGTGAGCGACGCGCTCGCCGTGATTTGGCCCCGAGGGGCAGGGCGCCCCACGATGGACCGCCATGGGCCACCTCGACGTCGCGCGCGTCACGCACGCGCTGCCCGACGGCCGCGTGCTGCTCGACGAGGTCTCGTTCCAGGCCGCCGAGGGCCGGGTCACCGCACTGGTCGGGGCGAACGGGTCGGGCAAGTCGACCCTGCTGCGCCTCGTGGCGGGCAGCGAACCCGTGCAGTCCGGCGCGATCACCCGGGCCGGCACCCTCGGCGTGATGCCCCAGTTCGTCGGGCACATGACCGACGGCACCGTGCGCGACCTGCTGCTCACCGTGGCGCCGCCCCCAGCGCGCGCCGCTGCCAGCGAGCTCGACGCCGCGGAGCTGGCGATGATGGAGGCCGACGACGAGGCCACCCAGATGCGCTATGCCCATGCGATCACCGACTGGGCCGAGGCCGGGGGCTACGGCCTTGAGGTCGTCTGGGACGTGGTCAGCGTCGCCGCGCTCGGGGTGCCGTTCGCGCGGGCGCAGTACCGCGAGGTGGCCACGCTCTCCGGGGGCGAGCAGAAGCGGCTGGTCCTCGAGGCCCTGCTGCGCGGTCCGGACGACGTGCTGCTGCTCGACGAGCCGGACAACGACCTCGACGTGCCCGGCAAGCAGTGGCTCGAGGCGCAGCTGCGGGCCACGCCCAAGACCGTGCTGCTCGTGAGCCACGACCGGGCGCTGCTGGCCAACGCCGCTGACGCGATCGTGACCCTCGAGCTCGGTGGCGCGGGCAACAGCGCGTGGACCCATCCGGGCAGCTTCACGAGCTACCACCAGGCGCGCGCCGACCGGTTCGCCCGCCTCGACGAGCTGACCCGTCGCTGGGACGAGGAGCACGCCAAGCTCAAGGAGCTCGTGCAGTACTACAAGACCAAGGCGGCGTACAACGACGGGCTGGCCTCCCGCCTGCAGGCGGCGCGCACCAGGTTGGCGAAGTTCGAAGAGGCCGGGCCGCCCGAGGCGCAGCCGATCAAGCAGGCGGTCGCGATGCGCCTGCGCGGTGGGCGCACCGGCAAGCGGGCCGTGGTGTGCGAGGGCCTGGCGCTGTCCACGCCGCAGGGCGAGCAGCTCGTCGCGCCGTTCGACTGCGAGGTGTGGTTCGGCGACCGCGTCGCGGTGCTCGGGGCGAACGGCTCGGGCAAGTCGCACTTCCTGCGCCTGCTGGCCGCGGGTGGCACCACCCCGGAGGCCGAGCACCTGCCGGTCTCCGACGTCCGCATCCCGCCGGTGGCCCACACCGGGGTCGCGCGGCTCGGCGCGCGGGTGCGTCCGGGCTGGTTCGCCCAGACCCACGCGCACCCGGAGTGGGCCGGTCGGACCCTGCTCGAGATCCTGCACCGCGGGGATGAGCACCGTGGCGGGATGGGTCGGGAGGCCGCGGCGCGCGTGCTGGACCGCTACGAGCTGGCGAAGTCCGGCGAGCAGCGCTTCGACCTGCTCTCCGGTGGCCAGCAGGCGCGCTTCCAGGTGCTGCTGCTGGAGCTGTCCGGGGCCACGCTGCTGCTGCTCGACGAGCCGACCGACAACCTCGACATGGCCTCGGCCGAAGCGCTGGAGGAGGGCCTCGCCGGCTACGAGGGGACCGTGCTGGCCGTGACGCATGACCGGTGGTTCACGCGGGGGTTCGACCGGTTCCTGGTGTTCGGCGCCGACGGACGGGTGCGCGAGGTCGACGAGCCGGTGTGGGACGAGGCACGGGCCGCGCGCTGAGCCCGGCGGGACCCTCCGTCGCGGCTACCCGGGCCAGCGGTCGTGCGCGAGGTCCACGCGGGGCCCGTCGGGTCCGGCCATGAGTGTCACGCCCTCGGCCCGCAGCAGCTCGGCGGCCTCGCGCTCGTGGCCGGGTGCCAGCGACCCGGAGGCGCGGACCACGCGCCACCACGGCACGCCGCCTCCGTACCGCGCCAGCGCCGTGCCCACGGCCCGCGGCGCCCGGGAGCCCAGCCGTTGGGCGACGTCGCCGTACGTGAGCACGCGCCCCGGTGGGATCGCGGCGACGAGGTCGAGCACGCGTTCGGCGAAGGGCGTGGGCAGCACGCGCGCAGTCTGCCCGGTGGACCCCGGGCCGGGGCGCCAGCATGCTGCGGGGATGACCGACACCGACGAGAAGGCAACGCTCCTGCGCTACCTGCGGGGGGCACGCGAGGCCGTGCTCTGGAAGCTCGAGGGCCTCGCCGAGCACGACCAGCGCCGCCCCATGGTGCCCACCGGCACGAACCTGCTCGGGCTGGTCAAGCACCTGGCGTTCGTCGAGGCCGGCTACTTCGGCACAGCCTTCGGC
>DASVBK010000164.1:0-5338 GCA_036375875.1 Candidatus Nanopelagicales bacterium | reverse complement strand
GGGCCCTCGATCGACGTGACCAGCGTCTCGAGGCGACGGCTCCGCGGGTGCCACCGGTTCCACGCCGCCTCGACCAGGAGCCGCTGCGCGCGGTCCGCCGCGGCTCGCATCAGCCCCACCTCGGCGCTGTTCATCGCGAGCGGCTTCTCGCACAGCACGTGCTTGCCCGCCTCGAGCGCGACCTGCACCCAGTGCAGGTGGTCGTTGTTCGGCAGCGAGACGTACACGGCCTCGACGTCGTCGCGCGCGCAGATCTCGGCGTAGGAACCGACGCCCGCGACCGGTTCCAGTGCTGCGGCCCGGGCCGCGTCCCGGGCACCGACAGCCTGCAGCATGGCGCCGTCCGCGGCGTGCAGCGCCGGTGCCATCCCCTTGGACGCCACGAACCCGGCGCCCAGGAACCCCCACCGGACCGGGCCGCTCACCGCGGCACCACCGGTCGACCGGCGTCCGCTGCCGACGCCGACGCCGCCGCCATCACCGACAGCACGCGGCGCGACTGGGCGCCGGTCACGGTCATCGGCAACCCGAGGAGCAGTCGGTCGGCGAGCTCGCGGTGGAACGGGTACGCGGGCCCCGGCGGCGTGGCCACCTGCGTGACGCTGCCGTCCGCCGCGTGCAGCTCGAGGGCGGGCGGGGAGTCGGCAGGCGCCAGCCGGTCCTCGACCAGCGTGCCGATGTCGGAGCGGGCAACGATCCGCTCCGAGCGCCACTGGCCGACGATCGCCCCCCGCGTGCCCAGGACGTACCAGCGCGGCTTGAGCGCGGCGGCCAGGTCGGAGTGCGTGAACTCCGCCTCGACGCCATCGATGAAGCGGATGGTCACCCGGGAGTGGTCGGCGTTGGTCACGTCGAACCACCGGCGCTTGTGGGCGGCCGCGGTGACGTGATCGATCGGCGTGGGGATCAGGTCGAGCACCTGGTCGAGCAGGTGGGAGCCCCAGTCGTAGAACGCCCCGCCGGAGACCCCTTCGTCGGAGTGCCACAGGTTGCACGGGTGGCCGTACCCGCCGACGAACGTCTCCACGTGGAAGACCTCGCCGAGGTCGCCGCGCTCGATGATCCGTCGCACGGCCAGGTGGTCGGGGTCGAAGCGCCGGTTCTGGTAGACGACCGCGAGCAGCCCTGC
The DNA here is from genome assembly GCA_036375875.1 of Candidatus Nanopelagicales bacterium. Classification (GTDB taxonomy): domain Bacteria; phylum Actinomycetota; class Actinomycetes; order S36-B12; family CAIYMF01; genus Prado023. The sequence continues at coordinate 4,209 of DASVBK010000164.1, read as the reverse complement.
GTCGTCGGCGGCCGCGAGCACCGCGTCGGCCTCCTCGGGGCGGATGGCGAAGGGCTTCTCGAGCACCACGTGCTTGCCAGCGGCGATGGCGCGCAGGGCCCACCGGGCGTGCGAGCTGGGAGGCGTGGAGACCACGACGAGGTCGACGTCGTCGCGTTCGAGCAGGGCGTCGGCCGCTGTGGTGGTCGCCGCGCCCGGCGCCGCCGCCGCCGCCACCGCCAGGCGTTCCTGCGAGGTGTCGCACACGGCTGCCAGCACCAGGCCGTCGACGGCCCGCACGGCACGGCTGTGCTCGTGGCCGATGGCGCCGTAGCCGAGCAGCCCGACGCGGACAGGCGTGGGGGCCTCCTGCCCGCCGAGTGCGCGCAGCAGCTGCAGCAGCAGCCGGGTCGCACCCCGGTCGACGATCGCGGCTGGGGTGGTGCCCAGGGTCCAGGCGGCGGTGGCGGTGGCCGGCCGCCAGGTGAGCACCGGATGATCGGTCAGCCCGAGGCGCGCGGTCCGCAGGACGCGCACGTCGTCGGCGGTCCCGGTGACCGCGCTGACCCGGCCCGGCAGGTGCTCGTGCTCGTCGTGGTGGGCGTGGTCGCCATGGGTGTGGAACGCGGCGAGCAGCCACGCATCGTCGGTGCCCTGCCGGATCCGCACGTCGTGCTCGGGGGAGGTGTCGCCGAGGGTGAGCCCCGCGGCGTCGGCCAGGATGCCGTCGGAGTCGGCCTCGGCGAGCGTGGGCCCGGCCAGCAGCACCGGCACCGCGGGGTCCGCGAGCGCCGTGGCCAGGTCGGGCTCGAGCGGGGTGTCGGCCCACACGACGACGACGTCGGTCGCGCGCAGGTCGTCGGCATCGCGGGGCTCACCCCGGTCGCAGAGGCCCGCGGCCACCAACCGCTCGCGGAGGTCGGCCACGGCGGCGCTCGCCGCGGTCGAGTGGAGGTGCACGATCCATGCGGCGTTGAGCACGTCGGCGACAGTAGTCGAGGGGGCGACGACCCGCGCCGGCCATGGGCAGGCTGTGGGATGGCTACGGGCAGGGAAGGGCGGCCGTGGCGCCGGGGATGTCGCGGCGCACGGGGTTAGCGTGCCGCCCATGCGCACGAGGATGGCGGCTGCGGCCGTCCTGGCCACGGTCATGGCGATCACCCCCGGGGCGCCGGCCGCGCCGGTGGGGATTGCGGCGGTTGGCGGGGGAGCGGCATCAGCAGGCACTGCCCCGGTCGTCGGCGGAGCGGCGTCCGCGGGCCCTGCTCCGGCGGTGGGGCGAGCAGTGTCCGGAGGCCTTGCTCGGGCCGTCGGGCGACCGGTCGCGGCGACTCCCGTGCCGGCCGAGTCATGGTGCCGCACCCTGCTGCCCCCGCCGAAGGCCGTGGCGCGCAAGGCCTCGCGCATCCTCCGCGGGCGAGTCGACATGGGCATGTACGGCTGGTTCCGGCTCGATCCGCAGCCGCGGTGGCAGCCCGTGGCGACGCTGGACTCCTCCGGCAACACCCACATGCACGGCCTGCACTGGGCCGCTCCCCTGCTGTACCAGGGCATGGCCAAGGGCGACCGGGCGATGCTCGGCCGGTTCTACGCGATCCTCGGCTCGTGGTGGGCGACGTTCCCGCCGCAGCTGCCCCGCTCGAGTGCGCAGGACCAGGCGATCGTGGCCGGGATGCGGCTGTGGACCCTCACCTGCGCCAGCGAGATGGCCGGGGCCGCCGGCCAGGACCCCGCGCTCTGGGCCGGGATCGCGCGCACCGAGGCGCAACGCGCGCTGGACCGGTTCGCCGTGGTGCCGGGCACGAACAACACCGCGCTCTACGCCCAGTCAGCCGCACTGGCGGCCACCTGCCAGGCGGGCGACGCCGCTGGGGTCGGTCGCGCCCTGGGCAACCTGTCGGCACTCGCCGACGCGCTCGTCCTGCCCGACGGGTCGGACCGCGAGGGATCCCCGCACTACGCGATGCACACCCTGCAGATGCTGGCCAAGGCCAACCGGGCGGCAGACCGGTGCGGCGTGCCGCACGAGCGGCTCGACGCCGCGATCGCCCGCGCCCAGGAGTTCCTCGCCTTCGCCACCCGTCCCGACGGGGTGCTGGAGACGATCGGCGACTCGGCGGGTTCGCGTGCCTCATCGGACGTGCTCGTCAGCGGCGGGCCGGCGGCGTTCGCCGGGTCGGCGGGGGCCAGCGGCCAGCCCCCGGCCTCGACGTACCGGACGTTCGAGGGCGGCTACGCCTTCGGTCGCTCCACGTGGGGTGGCAGCCGCAAGGCGACCCGGAACGCGACGTGGTACTCGGTGCGCACCGGCCGCGGCCCTGCGCCGACGGCGCACACCCACGACGACATCGGCTCGGTCACGGTCATGGCGCGGGGCGTCCGCTGGATCGGGGACCCGGGCCCGTGGCGCTACGACCGCTCGGTGCTGCGCAGGGCGATCGTGGCCAGGCAGGCGCACTCGGCGCTGGCCGTGATCCCGCTGCCGCCACCGCCGGCCGTTCCCAGCGTGCCCGTGGCATCCCCGCCGCCGACGGTGGCCGCCGACCCGGTGCCCTCCACGCCACCGGTGCCCTCCACGCCGCCGGTGCCCTCCGCGCCGCCGGTGCCCTCCGCGCCGCCGGTCCCTTCGGCGCCGCCGGTGCCATGGAGGCCGCCGGCGGCCAAGCCGGCCTCGACGCTCACCGCCAGCCAGGGCGACGGGGCGTCGGACCTCACGTGCCTCGAGGACCTGACCTACCCGACGGCGGCGATCAGCCGGTGCGTGCGCTTCGATCGCAAGGCGCGCACGCTCGTGGTCGAGGACGTCATCACGGCGCGCGAGGCGAGCAGGATCCAGGGTCGGTGGCAGGTGCCGCCCGGCGTGCGGGTGGCGAAGCGGGGCCCGGTCTTCACGCTCCGATCGGGCAAGCAGCGGGCGACCCTGGCCCTGGGTGGCACCCAGCTGGGGGCGGTCTCGACGTACCGGACGTGGTTCACGAAGTCGTACGGGTCGAAGGCCCTCGGGCGGACGCTGCTGCGCCAGGTCGACCTCGCGGCCGGCCAGTCGATCACGTGGCGGATGGAGTTCCGGGCGAAGTAGAGGCCCCGGCTGCCTGTCAGGTCGCGAGGCCCCACAGGCCCTTCACGACGAGCACCAGCGCCACCACGGCTCCCATGCCGTAGCTGACCTCGCGGTTGTGGCCGAGGATCCAGTCGCGCCAACGTGCGTAGACGTCGGGCGCCCGGTCGCGGCGCACCGCGAGGACGCCCAGCGGGGCCGCCACGCCCAGGCTGGCGACGATCACGAAGACCGCTCCCGCGGCGACGAGGGCGCCGCCGCTGAGCCCCACCTGGAGCATCTGCGTCGCTGCGGCCACGACCACGACGTAATTGGGCAGGAACGCACCGAGGGCGAGCGCGAGGATCCAGGGCATCGAGTCCAGGCGGCCCATCCACTCCGGGGATTCGGGCGCCGACCCGGTCGTCCGGCGCCACCGGAGCAGCAGCAGCGTGCCGACGGCGAGGCCGAGCACGATCTCGGCGCCGGCCGTCAGGGTCGAGCCGCCGGCCTTCGGGGCGTCAGGCGCCATGGCGATCGTCACGGCCATCACGACCGAGAGGGCGGCGACCCAGCCGACGACGTAGGCGAGCTCCTTCGCCAGCCCGCCCCGGGTGGTCACGAGGATGATTCCGGCCAGGACCGACCACGGCTGCGCGGCGAGCGCGAGGGCCATGAGCAGCAGGGCTGCGAGGGAGGCGGGGTCCACAGGCGGACCGTAGCGGCACGGCGTCCCGAGCTGGGGCGTTTCCGGCGCCGGGGGAGAGGCGTCGCCCGGACCGCGACGGGCGAGTGCGCGTCGCTGGCCGCACGCGCCCTCGAGCAGCGGGATCTGCCTCCGGCAGCGGCGTTGACCCAGCACGGGTGACGTGCACTCCCAGGAGCTCAACCTGTGGCAGCAAGGATCGCCTCGGCAGGCTCACCTCGACGAGCGGCCGTCCGGGTGCGGCAGATCGCCCGAGCCGCGGCGATGCTGGGTGGCCATGAAGGGGATCGGTTTCGGCCGGCGAGGACGCGGCCGCGTCAGCCCGCAACCCCGGCACTCAGCCCGGGGCTGCCGGCATGTTCGCCGCCGCCCAGGTGGCGAAGTCGGTCGGAGGAGTCGTGCTGACGCGGCGCCCGGCAGCGATCGCCTCGTCACCCGTGGGGCCCAGGTAGGTGTGCTGCATCCAGTAGCCCATCATCTGGGCCAT
>DASVBK010000160.1:0-2267 GCA_036375875.1 Candidatus Nanopelagicales bacterium | reverse complement strand
GGCCTGTCGGTGGACTGGACGCAGACCTACCAGACCATCGACGCGAACGCCCGGGCCACCTCGCAGCGCGCGTTCCTGCGCAACCTGGCCCGCGGCGAGGCCTACCAGGCCGAGGCACCGACCCTGTGGGACGTCACGTTCCGCACCGCGGTCGCGCAGGCGGAGCTCGAGGACCGCGAGGTACCGGGTGCCTACCACCGCATCGCGTTCCCGTACTCGGACGGTTCGGGCGTGGTGCACATCGAGACCACCAGGCCCGAGCTGCTCGCGGCCTGCGTCGCGCTCGTGGCGCACCCCGACGACCCGCGCTACCAGCAGCACTTCGGCTCGACGGTGACCACGCCGGTGTTCGGCGTCGAGGTGCCGGTGGTGGCCCATCACCTGGCCGATCCCGAGAAGGGGTCGGGCATCGCGATGATCTGCACGTTCGGTGACACCACGGACGTGACGTGGTGGCGGGAGCTGGACCTGCCGACCCGGCCCATCGTGGGCTGGGACGGGCGGATCCTGCTCGACACCCCGGACTGGATCACCCGCGAGAGTGGCCGCGTGGCCTTCGCCTCCCTGGCGGGCACGACCATGTTCTCGGCCAAGGCCCGCATGGTGGAGCTGCTCGGCGAGCACGGCTTCCTCGAGGGCGAGCCGCGCCAGATCACCCACCCGGTGAAGTTCTTCGAGAAGGGCGACCGGCCGCTGGAGATCGTCACGACGCGCCAGTGGTACATCCGCAACGGCGGCCGGGACCTCGACCTGCGCCGGGCGCTGCTCGCCCGCGGCGAGGAGCTGGCGTGGCATCCCGCGGGCATGGCCGTCCGCTACGCGAACTGGGTGTCGGGCCTGGCCGGCGACTGGCTCATCAGCCGGCAGCGCTTCTTCGGCGTGCCGATACCGCTGTGGTACCGGCTGGACCCCCACGGCAACCCCGACTACCACCAGGTGATCGTCCCGGACGAGGCCTCGCTGCCGGTCGACCCGTCGGCGGAGGCGCCGCCCGGGTTCGCCGAGTCGATGCGCGGCAAGCCCGACGGCTTCATCGGCGACCCCGACATCATGGACACCTGGGCGACCTCCAGCCTGAGCCCGCAGATCATCGGGGGCTGGGAGCGTGACCCGGCGCTGTGGGCGGCGGTGGCGCCGTTCGACGTGCGGCCCCAGGCCCACGAGATCATCCGCACCTGGCTGTTCTCCTCCGTGGTGCGCTCGCACCTCGAGGACGACCGGCTGCCGTGGGCGCACGCCGCCATCTCCGGCTGGATCCTCGACCCCGACCGCAAGAAGATGTCGAAGTCCAAGGGCAACGTCGTCACGCCCGTGGACCTGCTGGACAAGCACGGCTCCGATGCGGTGCGCTACTGGGCTTCGTCGGGCCGGCCCGGCACCGACACGGCCTTCGACGAGGGCCAGATGAAGATCGGCCGCCGGCTGGCCATCAAGATCCTCAACGCCAGCAGGTTCGTGCTGGGGCTGGGCGCCGATGCCAGCATGGCCGATCGCCCGGGCGACGTGGGCGAGCCGCTGGACCGCGCGCAGCTGGCCGCACTGGCCGACGTGGTCGCAGAGGCGACGGCGGCGTTCGAGGACTACAACTACACGCGGGCGCTCGAGCTCGCCGAGACCCACTTCTGGGCGTTCTGCGACGACTACGTGGAGCTGGTGAAGGACCGCGCCTACGGGGGCCGGGGCGAGGCCGGGGCAGCCTCCGCGCGCGCTGCGCTGGCCACCGCCCTGGGCGTGCAGCTGCGGCTGTTCGCGCCGTTCCTGCCGTTCGTCACCGAGGAGGTGTGGTCCTGGTGGCAGGAGGGCTCGGTGCACCGGGCCGCCTGGCCGAGCGTCGACGAGGTGGCGATGATCGCCCAGGACGGTGACCCGGCCCTGGTGAGCGACGTCGCAGAGGTGCTCAGCGCGATCCGGCGGGCCAAGTCCGACGCCAAGGTGGGGATGCGCGCCGACGTGGCGGTGGCCGAGTTCAGGCTGCCCCCCGCGGTCGCGACCCGGGTCAGCCGCGCCGCTGCCGACGTTGCGGCGACCGGGCGCATCGCCGTGCTCGACGTGGCACCGACGGACGGTGAGCCGAGACTGCGCATCGAGCTGGCGGAGCCGGTGGGGGGATAGCCACGCACGACCCATCCCCCGGATGGCTCAAGCCCCTGCCACCGGCGGCCGATGACCCTGCCAAGGCAGGAGCTCGTGCTGGCGTGGGCAGGAGGGTTCGTCATGGCTCGACGTGCGTCGAAGGCTGGCCGGGAGGTCGCGGGACCGCCGGAGAT
>DASVBK010000156.1:0-4432 GCA_036375875.1 Candidatus Nanopelagicales bacterium | reverse complement strand
CATGCGCGCCTACGACGAGGTGCTGCGCGGGGAGGGCTTCGACCCGATCACCACGGAGCTCGGCCCGGCCGTCGAGGCCGGCGAGGTGCGCCTGCCGTTCTACTACGCCGAGGCCTACCACCAGCAGTACCTCGCCCCGACGAAGAACCCGCACGGCTACGACTGCCACGCGCACACCGGCGTCCTGCTGCCGGACCTCGTCCCGTGAGCGGCGCGGGCCGGCCCCCGGCGGTGTGGGGCGCCGGCGTGGGCGGGGCCTCGGCCGTGCTCGCCGCGATCAGCGTCGGCGTGCTGGCGGCCCAGGCCCGCCAGGCCAAGCGGGCGATCGGGCGGCTGCACCAGGTGCCGCCCTACCAGGACGGGCGGTTCGGGCCGGTGACCGGCACCTCGCTGCGGCTGGCCGTGCTCGGCGACTCGGCCGCGGCGGGCCTCGGCGCGGACGTCGCAGCCGACACGGTCGCCGGGGTGCTGGTCCGTGGCGTGCTGGCCGCCACCGGCCGGCCGGTGCTCATGACCAACCACGCGGTCGTCGGGGCGCAGTCACTGGACCTCGAGCGGCAGGTGACCCGGGCGCTGAGCCAGCGCCCGCACGTGGCCGTCATCATCATCGGTGCCAACGACGTGACCCACTTCGTGCCCGCGCGGCTCGCCGCCCGGCAGCTCGCCGGCCAGGTGCAGCGGCTGCGGGATGCCGGCTGCGCGGTCGTGATCGGCACCTGCCCGGACCTGGGCACCATCCGGCCGGTCGGGCCGCCGCTGCGGACGCTGGCGCGCCGCAACTCCCGCGCCATGGCCACCGCCCAGGCGCGGGCCACCCGGCCGCTCGGGGCCAGCACCGTGAACCTGCACGCGCTGCTCGGCCCGGAGTTCGTGGCCAACGCCGAGACCTTCTTCTCGCGCGACCGGTTCCACCCTTCGGGCCTGGGCTATCGGCGCATCGGCGCGGCCCTGCTGCCGGCGGTGCTCGCCGCCCTGGGTGTGCAGCCCGACATGGGCCGGCGCGCCATCACCGCCGCGCCGCACTGAGTCGATCCCACCCGCGCTACAGGTCGCGGCGGAGCACGACCAGGGCCTCGACCGCGCGCGCGCTCGCCTGCGCTGCCACCGGGTCAGCGGGCCGGGCAGCCACCGCCTCGGCCAGGTCGTGGCCGCACACGGCGAGCACGTCACCCGCCGTGGCCGGGGCCAGCCCGTCGGGCAGTCGGCGGCGCGGGTCGCCGGTGAGGTCCGCGGCCGAGTCGGCCAGCTGCTGGGCCAGCGCCAGGGCCAGCGCGGCACGGGTCCGCCCGTCGGGCAGCGGGGCCCCCAGGCGCACCAGCGACATGGTGCGCAGTCGTTCGGCGGTGCGGGCGACCTCGATCCGCAGCCGCTGCGGATCCTCCGGCAGCGGGTCGGGGGCGAGCATCGACATGGCCTCGACAGTACCGGCGGCCACCGGGCCCGGCCCCGCTATCGCCGCGCTGGGCGGCGGGTTACGGTAGGACCTGACCGTCGGCTGAACAGGAGACGCCATGACCCTGCACCACTCCGAGGAGACCCACCAGTTGCTCGTCGACCGCGTCCCGGACGCGACCGGCAAGCCGATGAAGGACTGGTTCGCGCTCGTGGAGGATGGTCCCTCGTTCACCCGCTTCGAGGACCGGGTCAACTGGTTGCGCGACGAGCACGACCTGCCGCACGGCTACGCCACGGCGATCATCCACGAGATGGACAAGACCAAGGCGGCCCGCCGGGTCCGGTAGCGCCGGCCCTCAGCATGCGACCAGCCCCCCACCGTGCGCCGTGGGGGGCTGGTCGCTGCCAAGGGTCAGTCGCGGCTGGCCGCGATGAGCGCCAGGAGTCGCAGGATCTCCAGGTAGAGCCAGATCAGCGTCACGAGCAGGCCGAAGGACATCCGCCAGGCCTCGCGCTGCGGCAGGCCGGCCCGCACGCCCTGCGTGATCGACTCGAAGTCGATCATCAGGCTGAAGGAGGCCAGGCCCACGCCCACGACGCAGAGCAGGATGCCCAGGCCCCCCACCCCGTAGAAGCCCCAGCCGTTGCCGACCCCGAACAGGGCCGAGACGAACGAGGCCAGCGCGATGACGAGGTACGAGACCATCGCCACCATCATGACCTTCATGAACCGGCCGTTGACCTTGACGATCCGGCTCTTGTAGAGCGCCAGCATCACGACGAACGCGACGAGCGTGCCGATGACGGCCTGGCTCACGAGGTTGCCCTCGTAGCCGCTGGCGGCCGCCCAGTTGCTGTACGCCCAGCTGATGCCGCCGAGGAACAGGCCCTCGACCGCGGCGTAGGCCAGCACGAGCGCCGGGCTCACGACCTTCTTGAACGTGTTCACCAGGCCCAGGCCCAGGCCGGCGAGCATGGCCACGACGTAGAGCCACGGCATGCTCGGCGTGACCATCCAGCCGATCCAGGCGAACGGGATGAGCACCGCAAGCGAGATGCCCGTGCGGACGATGACGTCGTCGAGCGACATGCGGTCGGTGACGGGCTCGTAGATCGAGCCGGTGGGGGCGCCGGGAGCCGGTGCGTACTGCGGCGGGTACGGCTGCTGGCCGGCCTGCTGGTAGGCGGCCATCCCCTCGGTGTAGGCGAATCCGCTGCCGCCCGTGCTGGTCTGCTGGTCCAGCCGGGCGAAGACCGGGTTCTTGTTGTCCACGGACGTCGACCTCCAAGTCGGCGAGTGGTACGGCCCACTGTGGGCGGTACCGAGTTGCGAATATCAGTGAATCATGGAACACGTGTCCCGGCACGCGTCATTCCCCGCGGCGGCGGTGCTCACACCTCAGCGACCTGGCCGGCTGATCGCCGGCCAGGTCGCTGCTGACGGTGTGAGCCGCGGAGCGCTCAGTACGAGATGTGTCCGGTCCAGTGGAACGTGATCAGGGCACCATCGAAGCTTGGGAACTGCGGCAGTCGCAGGTCTCCAGTCATCGACATGTGGCCCGAGGCGTCCTCGAACCTGCCCGTGCCATCGATGACGGTCGCCTCAGACGTCACCCGGAACGCGGGCGTCGGGATGAGCGGGCCCTCACCCGTGTACCTGAAGACCAGCTTGTCGCCGTTCGCGGCGACAAGCGTCATCGTGCCCGGGCCGAAGGGCCCCAGGGCCGCGCAGTGCTGGCTGAACAGCGTGATCCGCCCGAGGTGCAGAGCCGTACCGGGGATGCTCGGCACCGTCGTCGTCAGGAACGGGGGAGCCGGGCATGGCAGTCCCTCGGGGAGGAACAGGACCGGCCCGCTGGCGGTGCCCGCGAAGGGCCTGGTGACCTCGGAGTGGGCGCCCGCTGGAGCGGAGACGCCCACCAGGAGCATCAGGCACGTCGTGAGCAGGATGAGGATTCGACGCATGGCTTCCGCCTCCTTCGGATCGGCCGACTCCCCACGGGCCTTCCGAGGGGTCCGGCGATCCGGGCTGGTTGCGCGGCCAGCGCCAGGACGACGGCGCGGCCCTCCACCTCCGTTCTACGCGCACCGCGGCGCCGGGTCAGCAGCCGAACGTCCTGTGGCATGCGGCCCGCGGGCGTGGGGTGCGGCAGTGGCCCCCGTGGGGGCGAGCCCGCACCCGTGGCGGGCCCACGCCGCCTGCCTCTGCCGGTTGGGCCACGGGGCGTGCGCCGGGCAGCACGATGGCCCGGGAGGGGGCCCCGGGCCATCACCGACGTGACGCGTCAGCTGGTGTAGTCCGCGACGTCGGCACAGAAGTCGTCGCGGCCGTTGCCGACGGTGCGGCCGGAGCCGTCGACGATCGTGTCGACGTCATCGGCGGGATCGGGCGTGCCCAACGTGTCGTAGACGTAGTCGTAGGAGAACTTCCCGACCGACACGTACTGGCGCTCCCCGCCTGAGAACAGCGTGCGCCGGAAGGTCCCGAAGCGACGGTACGTGGCGGTCGTGCCCTCGACGGCGAGGACCTGCTGGTCCCACGAGGTGCGGCGCACGACGTTGGTGAACGACTTGTCCGTGTCGAGGTTGGTGATCGTCTCGGTGGTCTCCTGGACGTTCCTGGTGAACCACGGGGTGAGGTACTCGAAGGCATCGAGGTCGCCGCCACGCAGCCGGTCGACCCACGCCGCCGCGCCCACGACGCGCAGCGTGATGTTGACGCCACCGCATGCCTGGAAGGCGAACGTCTCGTCGAGCAGCTCCTGGCCGGCGTCGATCGTGCGCGCCGAGGTGGTGCCTGCGGTGAGGGCGAGCAGGGCAACGGCGCTCGTCAGTGCCGCCACCCCCCGCCGATGGATGCGCGATGTCATGCCATGGTCCTCTCTGCTGGTCGACGGTTCCACCGGCGGCACCCACGCTGGGCGGCGCCGGTATCGGTCAGCATCACCCAGGCGGTATCGGCCCGGTATCGGGCCTGTTGACCCGCGCCCGAGCCGCGTCCCACACTCCCGACGAGGAGGCGGTGGCCGGTGGCGGT
>DASVBK010000154.1:0-4085 GCA_036375875.1 Candidatus Nanopelagicales bacterium | reverse complement strand
GGGGGTGAGCACGCGCTTGGAGCCGAGGTACTTGATCATCGCGGCCAGTGTCGCGCAGGCAGGGGCTAGGTTGGTGCCATGGCCAGCAGGGCTGGGCGCGTCGTGATCCCGGTGATCGTCGGCTTCGGGATCCTGGTCGGGTTGTCCTGGCCGGTCGCCGGTGCGTGGCTGGGTCATGCTGGGGGCGACGGCGACAGCACCGATCCCGCCACGATCACGGCCTACGCCGCGACCTATGACGTGGCCGCGGACGGCGCCCTGCGCGTCACCGAGGACGTCACCGTCGCGTTCCCGATCGAGCGCCACGGCATCTTCCGCTACTGGGACCTCGCGGACCCGGCCGACTCGGGTGCCCGCTATGAGCCGGCCATCACCTCGGTCACCCGGGACGGCGGCCGGGAGCCGTACGAGCTCGAGTGGGACCTCGGGCACCGGTTCCGGATCGCGCGGGTCGGGGCGGCGGACACCCTGCTTGCCCCTGGCACCTACACCTACCGGATCACCTCGGAGATCCCCGGCGCGGTCTCGCCGGGTGGGACGTCTGCCGCCGCGCCGTGGGTGACCACCGATGGCGCTGCGCCCGCCGCGGCAGGCTCAGCCTTCCTGTGGAGCGTGGTCGCCGCCGGTTGGGAGATGCCGATCGATCGGGCCGACGTGGTCGTGCGCCTGCCCGCGTCGGCCATGGCCGTGCAGTGCGCGACCGACCCCTGGGGCTCGCCCGGGCCCTGCCAGGTCACCGGGGCGGGCACGACGACGGTGCGTGCCTCGGCGCAGGGGCTCGCGCCGCGCACCGGGATGATCCTTCGCGCGGCGATGCAGCCGGCCGCGCCGCCGCGCGCGACGCTGCCGTGGTCGGTCACGTGGGATCCGGTGCTCGGGCGCACGGTCCCCGTCACGGTCCTGCTGCTGCTGGCGTCGTTCGTGTGCCTCGCGCTCGGCTGGCTGGTCGCTCGCAGCACCCGGGAGGAGGAGCCGGGCTTCCCGGTGCAGTACGAGCCGCCTCGAGGGCTGGGCCCGGTGCAGGCGGTGTACCTCGACGCCGAGGAGCCCGGCCCGAACCCATTGGTCGCCTCGGTGCTCCACATGGCCGAGCGCGGCCTGGTCCGCTTGGAGCGGCCGACGCAGCGGACCTGGCGCGTCGTCGGGATTGGTGACGAGGCGCAGTGGCGGCAGGTCGACCCGGTGACGTGGGGGGTGGCGCAGCGCCTGGGCGTGCTGGGTGGGGCCGACTTCGAGGCTGATGGCAGCGCGGCTGCGGGCCAGCAGCTCGAGGCCGTGGAGGGCGCGATCGAACCTGCCGTCGAGCAGTGGTCACAGCAGTCCGGCCTCATGGCACCGAGCGCGCGCGAGCGCACCGTGCGTGGGCTCTGGATGGGGGCGGCCGTGCTCGCCGTGCTGCTGTTCGCGCTGCCGATGCTGGTGGCGTGGGCGGGGCTCTCCGTGCTGGTGCCGACCTTGGTCGGCCTGCCCTTCGCGGCGTTCGTCCTCGGAGCGGCCGGGCTCGCAGCGCCCGGGGTCGGCCAGCGCCACACGCAAGCAGGACGCCTGGCGTGGGCGCGCTCGGGTGGGTTCCGACGCCTGCTGTCCACCCCCTCGGCCGAGGACCGCTTCGACTTCTCGGCCCACGAGGGGGCCTTCATCGCCTTCATCCCCTACGCGGTGGCGTTCGGGGTAGCCGACAAGTGGGCGGCCAGGTACCGGACGGAGATGGGCACTGACCCGCCGGTGCCGAGCTGGTACCCGGTGTACGGCGGGCACGGCATGGCGGGGTTCTACGAGGGTGGTGACCTGGACTCGTTCGGCGCGAGCGTGCACTCCTCGATCGCGGCCTACGCTGCGGCGCAGGCTGCGTCGCGCTCGAGCAGCGGCGGTGGGGGCAGTGGCGGCTTCGGTGGTGGTGGCGGCGGCGGGGGTGGGTCCTGGTGACCGGTGGAGGCGAGGAGGGGTGATGAGCGGGATCGGTGTGCTCGTGGTGGTGCTCGGGGTGCTCGTCGTGCTCGGCGGCGGCATCGCGGTGGCCTACAACAGCCTGCGCCGGGTCGATCTGCACGCGCAGGAGGCGCTGGCGGGCATCGACGTGCAGCTGACGCGGCGCGCGGACCTGATCCCGAACCTGGTGCAGACGGTCAAGGGGTACGCAGCGCATGAGCGGGGCGTGCTCGACGAGGTGACCTCGGCGCGTGCGGCGGTCTCGGCGGCGGCGGGTGGCAGCTCGGTGGGGGAGCGAGCCGCAGCGGCCGGCCAGCTCGATCGCGCGCTGGTCGACGTACTCGCCGTCGCCGAGGCGTACCCGGACCTCAAGGCGTCGACGTCGTTCCTCGAGCTGCAGCGCCAGCTGGCCGACACCGAGGGGCAGCTGGCGTTCGCGCGGCAGTACTACAACGACGCCGTACGCCAGGTGAACACGAAGGCGACGACCGTGCCGTGGATGTGGATCGCGCCGATGGCCGGGGTGCGCCAGCGCGAGTTCTACGAGGCGCCCGCCGGGCAGGCGATGCCGCCGCAGGTGGCCTTCTGAGCAACTCCTGACGGGACGCGCCCGCCCGCGCTGGCCTGCCGTGCGGGGCCGAGCCCACCGGACCCCTTCCGCTGGCTCGCCGACGCGCGTAGCGTCCGCCAAGGGGCTCAGGTAAGGCTCACCTCTCGGAGCCGCGCGGCGGCGCCGAGCCAGCAGGAAGGCCAGGCAATGGCCCTGTTCATGGATGTCCACACGAACATGCCGGGGGTGACCTCGGAGGCCCTCCACGCCGCGCACCGCGCGGACCTCGCCATCCAGGGCGAGGAGGACGTCACCTTCACCCATGCGTGGGCTGATCCGAAGTCCGGTCACGTGTTCTGCCTGTCCGAGGCGCCGAGTGCGGACGCGGTCCAGCGCATCCACGAGCGCGCCGGTCACCCGGCGGACGAGATCCACGAGATCACGGTGACGGCGTAGCGCGCCGGGCCCCGCCGGCCGCGCTGGGCCGAATGCGTTGCCTGGGTCGGCGTGCACTCGACCCAGCCGCGGTAGCCCCAGTCGTCTGTTGTGCCCGCGTAGAGTTCCGGGCGGAGGCATGATTCGCACTGCGCCGAATCCCGTGCCCCTGGGCCTCTAGCTCAATCGGCAGAGCTGCGGACTTTTAATCCGTAGGTTGCGGGTTCGATCCCCGCGGGGCCCACCCCTGAGCACGGCGACTGGCCCAGTCAGGGCAGGTCGCCGACACCGGGTGACATCAACGGGGGCTCCAGGGAGGCCGGTCCGCATGTGCGGGATACGCGTTCGGGATCGTTCAAGCTGTGAGGCCCCGCCCGCGCGACTGGGGCGCAAACGGGGCCTCTGACCGCAAGCTGGGGCGTCGCGGTGCCGTCCAGCGCGACGAGCGCAGCCGTGAGGGTGTGTCCAGCAGGGCAGGGCGTCGTCCACCGGGTACATCACGACCGGGGCGGCGCCGTGATGGTGACCAGGGTCGGCCATCGTCACAACTGGGCAGTCAGGCGGTGGGGATGCGACGCGTCGCGCCGTCCAGGTAGTCCTGAAGGAACTGGTCGCCCAACGAGGTCTTGTGGTCCGCCAGGAAGACCCCCGTGAAGACGTTCAGGCTGTCGTCGGCGAACCACGCGCATCTCGGCACGCCCCAGGCGCGGATGCACGCGAGCAGGGTGGATCCGATGACTTCCATGTCGATCGCCTCTGAGACCGAGCTGGGATCCCAACTGACGGCCTGTCGCAGCAGGGCCTGCGGGTCCGCGTTGATGGCGATGAGGGCTCCTGGGACAAGAGTGAGGGTCGCCAAGTTGCCCACCGGCTGGCCGTCACGGGTGATGCTGACCGCCGAGGCGTCGGCGAACGTGGCCTCAGGGCCGCTGGTGTAGATGGCTGGCGTCCCCTCGGGGTTGGGCAATGCGGCGTAGGACGCCAGGGGATCGGACTCAGCCGTTGGCTGGACTGCGGGCGAGGCTGCCGTCGAACGGCCGAGCCAGAACCCTCCGAGCGCTGCCACGATCACCCCCACTGCCACCAGCAGCCCAACCACCCACCACCGGCGCTCTGGTTGGGCAGGTGCCTGCGCTGCCGCTGAAGGTCGGGTATCAGTACTCATCGCCTC
>DASVBK010000153.1:0-2541 GCA_036375875.1 Candidatus Nanopelagicales bacterium | reverse complement strand
ACCCGCCTGGCCGACGACGAGCGCGCGTGGACGCTGCACTCACACCTGCGCCTGGACGGGGCGTGGCGCACCGGCCCCCACGGGGCACCGGGTGGGCCCGCGCACCTGATCCGGGTCTGGCTGGCCACGGCGCAGCGCCAGGCCGTGGGAGTCCGGGTCCACGACATCGCGGTCGCCCCGACGACCGACGAGCACGCGTGGATCGGCCACCTCGGGCCCGACATCATGGCCGACGGGTTCGACGCGGCGGGCAGTGCCGCACGGTTGCGCGCCGACGATCGGGGCCTCGTGGCCGCCCTGCTCGACCAGCGCCTCGTGTGCGGGATGGGCACGATGTGGGGCGCCGAGCTGGCTGCGACCATCGGCGTCGATCCGTACCGGCCGGTCGCCGAGGTCGAGGCTGACCTGCTGGCGGCTGGGCTCACCCGGATCCGCCGGCGGATGCTGCGGGCGATGGCCACGCCGGCGTGGCAGCAGCGCCGCGAGCTGCTGGTGTTCGAGCGCACCGGGGAGGGGTGCCGCACCTGCCGCACCCCGATCCGCACGGGCAGGGTGGGCCAGCCGCCCATGGACCGTCCCACGTACTGGTGCCCGACCTGCCAGCGCCGGTGAGCGCAGCGGCGGTGGCCAGCGCCGGATGCGACGATGGGCGCGTGCAGCAGAACGAGGCAGAGCCGCTCGAACGCTTCGGCCAGGTCCGCCGCGAGCTCGAGGCCCGATGGCCCGAGACCCGCATCGCCCCGACCCTCCAGCGCATCCGCACGCTCACCGAGCTGCTCGGCGACCCGCAGCGGGCCTTCCCGGTGATCCACGTGACGGGCACGAACGGCAAGACCTCGACGGCGCGGATGATCGAGGCGCTGCTGCGCGAGTTCGGCCTGCACACCGGCCTGATCACCTCGCCGCACCTGTCCGACCTGCGCGAGCGGATCCGCCTGGACGGGGAGCCCATCAGCCTCGAGGCCTTCCTCGACGTCTACGACGAGGTGGCCCCGGTGCTCGCCCTGGCCGACGAGACCAGCACCGCGGCCGGCGGGCCCCGCCTGAGCTTCTTCGAGGTGATGACGGCCCTCGGATTCGCTTCGTTCGCCGACGCGCCGGTGGACGTGGCCGTGGTCGAGGTGGGCATGGGTGGCTCGTGGGATGCCACGAACGTCGCCGATGGCCAGGTGGCGGTCATCACCTCGATCGGGATGGACCACAACGACTACCTCGGCGACACCCTGGCCGAGATCGCGGGGGAGAAGGCCGGCATCATCAAGCCCGGGGCGTCCGTCGTGCTGGCCGCGCAGGCCCCCGAGGTGACGGACGTGCTGGTCGCCGCCGCGCGGCAGATGGAGTCGCCCACCGCGTTCGAGGGCGTGCACTTCGGAGTGCTGGAGCGGGTGCTGGCGGTCGGCGGGCAGCAGCTGCGGCTGCAGGGCCTCGGCGGGGAGTACGCCGAGATCCTGCTGCCGCTGTTCGGCGAGCACCAGGCGCGCAACGCCGCGGTCGCCCTCGTCGCCGTGGAGTCCTTCTTCGGCCTGGTGCCCACGCTGCCCGGGGATGGGTCGGTGGACCTGCGCCGCGGCCAGGAGCCGTCGTCCGCGGCGCCGACCACGCAGGAGGTCGCCGGCGGGGGCGCGGCCGAGGTGCCAGGCGCTGGCCGTGCTGACGTCCCCGAGGTCGCGGCTGACGTGCCGCTGCCGGCGCCGACCGGCGCCCGCCGCCTGGACCCGGTGGTGGTGCGCGCCGGGCTGGGTTCGGTCACGTCGCCGGGGCGCCTGGAGGTCGTGCGCCGGGCACCGACCGTGCTGGTCGACGCCGCGCACAACCCGCAGGGCGCCCAGGCCCTGGCCGACGCCGTCGCCGAGTCGTTCGCCTTCGCGCGCACCGTGGGCGTGGTCGGGATCCTCGCCGACAAGGACGCCGCCGGGATCCTGGCCGCACTCGACCCCGTGCTCGACGAGGTCGTCATCACGCGCTCCAGCTCGCCGCGCGCCGTGCCCGTCGAGGAGCTCGCCGCGCTGGCCGCCAGCATCCTCGGCGACGACCGAGTGCACGCCGTCGATCGCCTGGACGCGGCCCTCGAGCAGGCCGTGGCGCTCGCCGAGCTCGGCACCCCGGCCGGGGTCGGCGCGGGCGTGCTCGTCACCGGCTCCGTGACCGTGGCCGGGGAGGCGCGGCTGCTGCTGGGGGCCGAGTCCGGCTCCGACGACGGGGCCACGCGTGCCGAGCACGTCGCGCGGCGCGGTCGGCTGCAGGAGGACGAGTCGTGAGGGTCCTGACCTCCAGCGTGTTGGTGATGGAGGCCATCGTGCTGGGCCTGGCGATCCCGGTGGTCCTGGTGGTGGGCGGGCACCCGGCCTGGGTGGGGTGGCTCCTGGCCGGCCTGGCCCTGGCCTGCCTGCTGCTGCCGGCTGCCGTGGGGCGCCGCTGGTTCGAGCCGGCGGGCTGGGTGCTGCAGGGCACCGTGCTGGCGTGCGGCGCGTTCGAGGGGATGCTGTTCGTGCTCGGCGGGATCTTCCTGCTGCTCTGGTGGGCCGCGCTGCGGTTCGGCCG
>DASVBK010000148.1:0-7651 GCA_036375875.1 Candidatus Nanopelagicales bacterium | reverse complement strand
AGGCCTGAGCAGCGAGCGCGACGCCGGGGCACCGCAGGGCCGCGCGGCCGAGCCGCGCGGCACCGCCGTGCGTGTCAGGCAGCGCCGACCTTCTGGCCCAGCCGGGCGATGGCTCCGGCCATCCCATGCATCGACACCGGCACGAGGGCGGTATCCACCATGTCGCCCTGCTCGGTGCAGAAGCCGCGCCCTGAGCTGAGAACAGCCGAGCCACGGGCACGGGGGCTCAAGGATGCCGCCGGCGCCTGCATCAGGCTGCCCGGCGCGGTCTACTGGCGCCATGCCGAAGCGACTCCTCGATGCCACCGCCCGTGAGCTTGCGACCTACACCCGCGCCGAGAAGCTGGCCGCGATCCGGGGTGCTGAGGGCCGGACCATCGCCTCGGAGGTGATCGCCCCGGCGATGCCCCTGGTGTACGACGTGAGCAACCCGGAGCTCGCCGCGAGCCAGGGTGCGGACCTCATCATCCTCAACGTGCTCGACGTGAACGCCCCCGCGGTGCAGGCGATCCCGGCGGACTCCCCCGACGACGTGGTCCGAGCGGTGCGCCGCCTCACCGGTCGGCTCGTCGCGGTGAACCTCGAGCCGGTCGACCCGGACGCCGACCTGGCCACCACGGGCCAGATGATCGACGCGGCCCATGCTGGCCGGCTGGCGACGCCGGAGAACGCGCGGCGGGCCGCCGCCCTGGGCGTCGACGCCATCGTGCTCACCGGCAACCCTGGGATGGGCGTGACCAACGCCTCGCTGACCCGCGCGATCGCGGCGACCCGGCAGGCCGTGGGAGCCGAGGTGATCATCATGGCCGGCAAGATGCACGCCGCGGGCAGCGCCTCGGAGGCGGGCTCCGCCATCGTCGACGACGCGACGATCCACGGCTTCGTGGGCGCCGGTGCGGACGTCGTGCTGCTGCCGGCGCCGGGCACGGTGCCCGGCTGCCACGAGGCGCAGGTGCGTGGCTGGGTGGAGGCCGCGCATCGCGCGGGAGCCCTGACGATGACGGCGATCGGCACCTCGCAGGAGGGCGCGGACGTGGACACCATCCGGGCGCTGGCGCTCATGGCCAAGATGACCGGCACCGACATCCACCACCTCGGCGACTGCGGCTACTTCGGCATCACGCTGCCGGAGAACCTGGTCGCCTACAGCATGGCCATCCGCGGCCGGCGCCACACCTACCGGCGCATGGCGATGTCGCTGCTGCGCTGAGCCTGCCGGGAGGGCGGCGAGCGGGCTGGGGCTAGGTGGGGACCCGGTCCTCGAAGGGCGTCGAGAGCACGACCGTGGTGCGCGTCGACACCCCGGCCACCCCGCGGATCTCGGTGAGCAGTGCCTCGAGGGCCTGCGGCGAGGCCACGCGCACCTTGAGGATGTAGGCCTCGTCGCCCGCCACGGAGTAGCAGGACTCGATCGCGCCGATGTGGGCCAGGCGCTCGGGTACGTCGTCCTCGGCGACCGGGTCGGCGGCCTTGATCGACACGAAGGCCGTGAGCGGCAAGCCCAGGGCCTCGGCATCCACCACGGCCCGGTACGAGCGGATCACGCCGCGCTGCTCGAGGCGGCGCACGCGCTGGTGCACCGCGGAGGTGGACAGGCCGGTCGTGCGGCCGAGGTCGGTGAAGGACATCCGCCCGTCCTCGGCCAGCAGCCCGACGATCCTGCGGTCGATGTCCTCCATGCCCGGGATCCTAGCCGCGGGCCAGGGCCCGCCCGATCACCACGCGTTGGATCTGGTTGGTGCCCTCGACGATCTGGAGCACCTTCGCCTCCCGCATGTAGCGCTCCACCGGGAAGTCCGCGGTGTAGCCCGCGCCACCGAGCACCTGGACGGCGTCGGTCGTGACCGACATGGCCATGTCGGTGGCGAACAGCTTGGCGCGCGCGGCGGGGATCGAGAACGGCAGGCCGGCGTCCTTGCGCCGCGCGGCGTCGAGCAGGAGGGCCCGGGCGGCGTGGATGCGCGTGTCCATGTCGGCGAGCATGAACGAGACGCCCTGGAACCCGACGATGGGCTGCCCGAACGCCTGGCGCTGCTTGGCGTACGCCACGGCCGCGTCCAGGGCCCCGCGCGCCAGGCCCACGGCACACGCGGCGATGCCCAGCCGGCCGGCGTCGAGGGCCTGCATCGCGATGCGGAAGCCGTCGCCCTCGGCGCCGACGAGGTCCGCTGCGGGCACCCGTGCGTCGTCGAGCAGCACCTGGGCGGTGGGCGAGGCCGCCATCCCCATCTTGTGCTCCGGGGCGGCGACGGACAGCCCCGGGGTGTCGGCCGGGGCCAGCAGGCAGCTGATCCCCTCCGGTCCCGGGCCGCCGGTGCGGACCAGCAGGTTGTAGAAGTCGGCCTGCCCGGCGTGGGTGATCCACGCCTTCGTGCCGGTGACCCGGTACGCGTCCCCGTCACGCTCGGCGCGGGTGGTGAGGGCCGCGGCGTCCGAGCCGCAGTGCGGCTCCGACAGGCAGTAGGCCCCGATCGTGCCGCCGCCCAGCATGCGCGGCAGCCACCGCTCCTGCTGCTCCTCGGAGCCCCAGGCGATGACCGGGTAGCACGACAGCACGTGCACGGAGATGCCCAGCGGGATGGTCAGCCATCGTGCGGCGAGCTCCTCGAGCACCTGCAGGTACACCTCGTAGGGCTGGCCACCGCCCCCCACCTCCTCGGGGTAGGGCAGGCTCAGCAGCCCGGCTCGGCCGAGCAGGTCGAAGACCTCGCGGGGGAACTGCCCGGCTGCCTCGGCTGCCGCGGCCCGCGGCGCCAACTCACGTTCCGCGAGCTCGGCGGCCAGGGCGAGCAGGTCGGCCGCCTCGGGGGTCGGCAGGATGCGGTCGGCGAGGGTGCTCACGCGCGGCACGCTACTCCGCGGGCCGCCCATCCGAGGCGAGGGATCCACGGCTCGACGCCGCCCACCTGGTCGGGCGGCCACAGGTGCCCCCTCGATCCCGGCACCACCCTGCTCGAACCGAGGGAGTCCGGCACCAGCGCGCCCGACGGGGGTACGCCAGACCCACCCCTGCGGCAGGATGGGCGCCCATGCGCATGCTCCTGGACTCGGCGGGCCTGTACTTCCGGGCGTTCCACGCGATCCCCGAGTCGGTCACCGCTCCGGACGGCACGCCGGTCAATGCCGTGCGGGGGTTCCTGGACATGATCGCGGCGCTGGTGGCTGCGCGGCGGCCGAGCCACCTGGTCGCCTGCTGGGACGACGATTGGCGGCCGGCCTGGCGGGTCGACCTGTTGCCCTCGTACAAGGCCCATCGGGTCGCCGGGGACGGCGGCGAGGACGAGCCGGAGTCGCTGGCCGTGCAGGTCGGGATCATCGTCGAGCTGCTCGAGGCGTTCGGCATCGCCCGCGTGGGCGCCGCCGAGCACGAGGCCGATGACGTGCTGGGGACGCTGGCGCGGCGCCACGGCGCGCGTGGCGAGGCCGTCGAGGTCGTCACCGGTGACCGCGACCTGATCCAGCTGGTCGACGACGGACCGCCGGTGCGGGTGCTCTACATCGGCAGGGGGATCCGGCGCCTCGAGGTGCTCGACGAGGCGGCCGTGCGCACCACGTACGGGGTCTCCCCGCAGCAGTACGTGGACCTCGCGATCCTCCGGGGGGACCCCTCCGACGGCCTGCCCGGCATCCCCGGCGTCGGCGCGCGCACCGCCGCCGGCCTGGTGGAGCGCTTCGGCACCCTGGCCGCGTTGCGCGCCGCGGTCGTGGCCGGGGACGCGGGCATCCGGGCCGGCATCGCGAGCGCCCTGCGCACCAACGACGACTACCTGGCCCGAGCCGAGCGCGTGGTGCGCGTGGCGGAGGTGGCGCTGCCCGAGGTGCCGGCCGGGCTGCCCGCCCAGCCGATCGACGAAGCTGGACTGGCCGAGCTCGTCGAGCGGTGGGGCGTGGGCGCGCCGGTGGACCGGCTGCGCGGGGCGATGGCGCAGGCGGCGGTGGCCCGCGCCTGACGGCTGGCGGGCCAGCGCGGTCAGCGCAGGACCTGTGCCCGCAGGTCGATGGTGCCAGGCACGGCGCTCGGTGAGGCGACCGGCAGATGTCGGCGTCGCGGCCGACGCGGGGCTGGTACTGGGTGCGCCACCGGTGCGCGTTCGTGCACGCCCACGCAGACCCGGATCGCCCGCCGGACCAGGTCCCGGTCAGCGGAGCGCAGCACCGCCACCGCGGGGACGCCACGCTGCGGCAGCGAGGACTCCCCCAGGGCGAGCATGTCGTCGGTGAGGGCGACGATCGCGGCGAACGCCCCTGTGGGCAACCGTGCCAGGTCTGCCAGCGCGGCCGGTGCACAGGCTGCCTCGTCGAGCACCAGCACCCGCCCCGGGAGGCCGGGCAGCGCCAGGCTCAACGCCTGCACGGAGCGCACCACCAGGACCGGTCCGCACACGTGTCCGAGCCCCGAGCCGCGCAGCGGACGCGCGTCACAGCCCCGACCCTCGACGTCGAGGGTCGCGACGAACCCCGCACTGGCGACTGATCTCGCCGGATGCCCCACGCATCCATCCTTGCCCCGCTCCGCAGCCCGGGACAACCCTTCGCGATGCCCATGATGTCGCGATCGTGTCGCAGTTGGCACCGGGGACGGCAGGGGCTCAGTCGTCGTCGATCGTCACCGCCACGACCCCCCGACGCATCGCCGCGATCGCGTCGCGCGCGGTGCCCGCGAGCTCGGGGTCGTCGGCTGCGGTCGCCAGCTGGCCCAGGAAGTCCATGACCTGCTTGCACCAGCGCACGAAGTCCCCCGCGGTGAGCTCGGCGCCCTCCAGCACGGTGCGCAGCGACGCGCCACCGGCCCAGCGATGCACCGCCCAGGCGAAGCCGAGGTCCGGCTGGCGGGTCGGGGGCAGCCCGTGACGCTGCTCGAGGGCCTCCAGCCGCTCCCAGATCCGCATCGTCTCCTCGACTGCGGGGCGGATCGAGCCGGGCAGCCGGGGCGGCGGGCTGTCTGCGGTGTCACCGCCGCGGGCCTCGAACACGAGGATGGAGCAGGCACCGGCGAGCTCGCCGGGGCCCATGCCCTGCCACAGACCGCCCCGCAGGCACTCCAGCGCCAGCAGGTCCGATTCACCGTAGATCCGGGAGAGCTGGCGCCCGGCGGCGGTCACGGTGGGCCCGGCGCCGTCGTCGCTGAGGTAGCCCAGCTCGGCGAGCACCGCACAGATCCGGTCGAACTGCCGGGCGATGGAGTTGGTGCGTGCCTCCAGGCGCCGCTTCAGGCCGTCGGTCTCGGCCCGCAGGCGCGCGGCCCGCTCCCCCCAGCGGGCGTGCTGCTCGCGGTCGTCACACCCGTGGCACGGATGGGCGCGCAGCGTGGCCCGCAGCGCGGCCAGCGCCTCGTCCTCGTCGTGGTGTCGGGCGCGGCGGTGCGGCTTCGGCAGGTCGACGCCCTCCAGGCGGGTGCGCATGGTCGCGGCCAGCTCCCGGCGGGCGTTGGCCGAGCGTGGGGCGAACGAGCGCGGGATGCGGATACGGGCCAGCACCTGCGGCGGCGTGGGGAAGTCGACGATGCCGAGCCGGCGCACCTGCCGGTCGATGGTGAGCACGAAGGGGCGCGGGTCCTCGCCGAGGGACAGCCCCGGGTCGATGACGACGGCTGGTCCCGACCGGCGCCCTGCCGGCACCAGGATCACGTCGCCGGGCACCAGGTCCGCCAGCGCCTCGGCTGCCTCCGAGCGCCTGGCAGCCGAGCCAGCCCGGGCCAGGCCCTTCTCCCGCACGGACAGCTCGCGGCGCAGGGCGGCGTACTCGCCGAAGTCGCCGAGGTGGCAGGCCATCGCCTCCTCGTAGCCGGCGATCGCCTCCTCGTTGCGCTGCACCTGCCGGGCCAGGCCGACCAGGCCGCGATCGGCCTGGAACTGCGCGAACGACGTCTCGAGCACCTCGCGCGCCGCGGCGCGACCCACCGAGCCGACCAGGTTGACGGCCATGTTGTACGAGGGCCGGAAGCTGGAGACCAGCGGGTACGTGCGGGTCGAGGCGAGCCCGGCCAGCGCCGACGGGTCGATGCCCTGGTGCCAGAGCACGACCGCGTGGCCCTCCACGTCGATGCCACGGCGCCCGGCCCGGCCGGTCAGCTGGGTGTACTCCCCCGGCGTGATGGGCGCATGGGTCTCGCCGTTCCATTTCACGAGGCGCTCGAGCACGACCGCCCTTGCCGGCATGTTGATGCCCAGCGCCAGGGTCTCCGTGGCATAGACCACCTTGACCAGCCCCTGCTGGAACAGCTCCTCGACGGCCTCCTTGAACGTCGGGATGAGCCCCGCGTGGTGCGCGGCGATGCCCCGCTCGAGGCCGTCCAGCCACCCGTCGAAGCCGAGCACGGCGAGGTCGGCCGGCGGCAGGTCCGTCACCCGGGCCAGCACGCGCTCGCGGATCTCCGCCCGTTCGTCGGTGGTCGTCAGGCTCAGGCCCGCGTGGAGGCACTGCTCCACCGCGGCCTCGCAGCCCGCCCGGCTGAAGACGAAGCAGATGCAGGGCAGCAGGCCGGCGCGCTGCAGGGAGCGGACCACGTCGGGGCGCTGGGCGCCGGGCACCGGTCGGGGCCGCCGCTCGCCGCGGCGCGGTCGGTTCGGCGACGGGCGGTTGGGCCCACCGGCCCGGCCGCCGCCGTCCCGGAAGTCGCGCCGGGCCTTGGCGATCCGATCGTCGTCGCGCGCCAGGCGCAGCAGCTCGGGGTTCACCGCGCGGGACCGCTCGTCGACGAACAGGTCGTGCATCGAGCCGTTGGCCAGCACGTGCTGCCACAGCGGCACCGGTCGGTGCTCCTCGACGACGATGTCGGTGTCACCGCGGACCGTGGCCAACCACGCGCCGAACTCCTCGGCATTGCTCACGGTGGCGGACAGGGCCACCACGGCCACGTGCTCGGGCAGGTTGATGATCACCTCCTCCCACACCGGCCCACGCTCGCGGTCCGCGAGGTAGTGCACCTCGTCCATGACCACGAAAGCCAGTCCCGTCAGCGTGTGGGAGCCGGCGTAGAGCATGTTGCGCAGCACCTCGGTGGTCATCACGACCAGCGGCGCCTCACCGTTCACCGAGTTGTCGCCGGTGAGGAGGCCGACCCGATCGGCGCCGTAGCGGGCGAGCAGGTCGTTGTACTTCTGGTTCGACAGCGCCTTGATGGGGGTGGTGTAGAAGCACTTGGTGCCCCGCTCGACGGCGAGGTGCACCGCGAACTCGCCGACGACGGTCTTGCCCGAGCCGGTCGGGGCGGCCACCAGCACCCCGCGGCCCCGCAGGATGCTGCGGCACGCCTGCTCCTGGAAGGGGTCGAGGCCGAACGGGTAGAGGCCGCGGAAGCGAGCCAGCGATGCGTCGTCCTGGTGCGACGGCTCCGCCGCCGCGTCCCGCTGCTGGCTCATGGGTTCGACGCTACCGCCACAGCCCTGGCCCGGCGCGGACGCGGACGGCCTGGGGAGCCGGGTCGCTGGCCCACGGGTGGCTCCTCCTGGGGGGCTTCTCGGCCGCCTCGGGGGGCCGCCGCAGGGCCGGCGAACTGCGCCGGACTCCCGTTCGCACCTCAGCTGCGCGGCACGAGGATGCGCACGCCGTCGGCCACGGTCGTCACCGACACCGGCAGGGGCCCGATCCGCTCGCCGTCCGCGTACGCCACCATGCCCGGTGCCGCCACGTGCACCTCGCGCACGGCCCG
>DASVBK010000139.1:0-27315 GCA_036375875.1 Candidatus Nanopelagicales bacterium | reverse complement strand
CTGCCCGAGACCCGCGGCAAGGAGGTCATCGTCATCGGCGGCGGCAACACCGCGATGGACGCGGCGCGCACCGCCCGGCGCCTGGGCGGCAACGTCACCATCGTCTACCGGCGCACGCAGAAGGAGATGCCGGCCCGCGTCGAGGAGCTGGAGCACGCCCTCGAGGAGGGCATCGCCCTGAAGGTGCTGCGCTCCCCCACCGAGTTCCTGGGCGACTCGCACGGGTTCGTCACCGCCGCGACGCTCGACGTGATGGAGCTCGGCGCGCCGGACGACTCCGGGCGACGTCGTCCCGTGGCCACCGGCCGCACCGAGACGATGCATGTCGATCTCGCGATCATGGCGCTGGGCAACGACGCCAACCCGATCATCAAGGACTCCGAGCCGAAGCTGGCCACCTCCAAGTGGGGCACGCTCATGCTCGACCACGACGGCTCGCAGCAGACCACCGTCGACGGCGTCTACACCGGCGGCGACGCCGCGCGCGGCGGGTCGACCGCGATCCTGGCCGCCGGGGACGGCCAGGCAGCAGCGCGGGAGATCCTCGGCGAGTCCACCCTCGATCCCGTGCAGGTGCGCCGGATGGTCCGCCGGGCCCGGGCGTACTCGGGGCTGGGTGCGGCACCCCAGGAGATCCTGGCCAAGGCCGAGCTGTCCGAGGGCATCATGGAGTTCACGGTGCACTCGCCGCTCGTGGCGCGCTCGGCGCGGGCCGGGCAGTTCGTGCGCGTGCTGCCGCGCCCCGACGGCGAGCTCATCCCGCTCACGCTGGCCGACTGGGACGCCGAGGCCGGCACGATCTGCCTGGTCGTGCAGGGCGTGGGCACGAGCAGCATCGAGATCAACGCCATGGCGGTCGGCGAGGCGTTCACCGGCATCGCCGGGCCGCTGGGTCGGCCCTCGGACCTGCACGAGTTCGGTCCCGAGGACACCGTGGTCTTCACCGCCGGCGGGCTGGGCCTGCCGCCGGTGTACCCGATCATGCGCGAGCACCTGCGCCTGGGCAACCACGTGACGCTGGTCTCCGGGTTCCGGTCGCGCGAGCTCATGTTCTGGGATGCCCCCGGCGAGCGGGTACCGGCCCTGCAGGCGGAGTTCCCCGGCCTGCTGGACGTGGTGTACACCACCAACGACGGCTCGTTCGGGGTGCCCGGATTCGTGACGGGGCCGCTGGAGCAGATGCTCGAGGCCAACCGCCGCGGCTCGTTCGCCGAGACCGGGGTGCGCCACGTCGCCGAGGTCGTCACGATCGGCCCGCCGATGATGATGCGCGCGGTCTCGGACCTCACCAAGCAGTTCGACGCCCCCTGCGTGGCCAGCCTGAACTCGATCATGGTGGACGCCACCGGCATGTGCGGGGCGTGCATGGTGCCCGTGGTCATCGAGGGCCGGATGGTGCGCAAGCACGCCTGCATCGACGGCCCCGAGATCGACTCGCACAGCATCGACTGGGAGAAGTTCCTGCCCCGGTTCGGGCTGTTCAAGGCCCAGGAGCAGGCCAGCCGGGAGGCCCACGGGCTGGTGTGAGGGCAGCGCTGCGCGCGAAGGCCCGGGGCCGACCCGATGACCGCACGACAGGCACCAGGACGGAGGACGGATGTCCAGAGCGCAGTACGAGCAGCTGCGGTGCGACCCGGAGCAGGCGGTGTCGGTGGTCCGCGACGGCGACACGATCGTGCTGCCGATCGGGGCCGGTGAGGCGCCCGCGCTGCTGCACGCGCTCTCCGAGCGCCGCCATGGGCTGCGCGACGTGGCGGTGTTCCAGCTGCTGCCCCTGGCCCGGGCCGGGTACTTCGACCCGGAGACCACGGAGCACGTCCGGCACACCACGGCGTTCCTCAGCGGCACGAGCAGGCCGGGCGCGGCGGCGGGCTGGATCGATGTCACGCCCGCGCACTTCTCGGAGCTGCCGGAGCTGTTCCGCCGCGGCCTGCTGCCCTGCGACGTCGTGTTCGCCCGCGCGTCGGCCATGGACGAGCATGGGTACTTCTCGCTGGGCCTGGCCACCGACTACACGCTGGCCGCGATCCAGCAGGCCCGCTCGGTGGTGCTCGAGGTCAACCCCCAGGTGCCGTACTGCTTCGGCCACAACCACGTGCACGTCTCGCAGCTCGCGGCGCTGGTCGAGTCGAGCGACCCGATCGTCGAGCTGCCGCATCCGGCGATCGGCCCGGTCGAACAGGCCATCGCCGCGCACGTGGCCGACCTGATCCCCGACGGCGCCACGCTGCAGATCGGCATCGGGGCCATCCCCGACGCCGTGGTCCAGCAGCTGTCGGACAAGAACGACCTCGGCGTGCACACCGAGATGTTCGGCGACGGCATCCTCGCGCTGCTCGACGCCGGCGTGATCACCAACAAGCGCAAGAACCTGCGCCCGGGTCTCATGTACGCGACGTTCGCGCTCGGCTCGAAGCACCTCTACGAGTACATGGACCGCAACCCCGCGCTCGAGATGCACCCGGTCGACATCACGAACGACCCATTCCTCGCCGGCGAGAACGACCTGCTGCACTCCATCAACGGCACGCTCGCGGTGGACCTGCTCGGCCAGTGCGGCTCGGAGAGCCTGGGCACGCTGCCCTACTCGGGCACCGGCGGCCAGGTCGACTTCGTCCGGGCGGCGAACCGCTCGAAGGGCGGCAAGGCGATCATGGTCGTGCCCTCGACCGCCCGGGGCGGGACGGTCTCGCGCATCGTGCCCACCCTGCCCGAGGGCACCCACGTGACCACGGGCAAGAACGACGTGAACTACGTCGTCACCGAGTACGGGGTGGCCCAGCTGCGTGGACGCTCGGCGCGCGAACGCGCTCGCGCCCTCATCGCGGTGGCGCACCCCGACTTCCGCGACGAGCTCACCGAGGCCGCCTCGGCCCTGCACCGGCGGTAGCCGGGGGAATCGGCGCGCTGAGTAGGGTCGTGACCGTGCTCCTCGAGGCTCACCACCTGGCCCACCACTTCGGCGACCGCGCGGCCCTCGACGGCGTGGACCTGCGGGTGCGCCCCGGGGTGCTGACCGGCCTGCTCGGACCCAACGGCGCGGGCAAGACCACGCTCATGCGCGTGCTGCTCGGCGTCATCGAGCCGGATGCCGGGCAGGTGCTCGTCGACGGCCGACCCGTCACCTACGCCGACCGCCAGCGCTGGGGGTACATGCCCCAGGAGCGCGGCCTGTACCCGGCGATGCCGGCCGGTGCGCAGCTGACCTACTTCGCGCGCCTGCACGGGCTGGACCGTGCCAGCGCGCACGCGCGAGCCCGCGCCCTGCTCGACGAGCTCGGGCTGGGCGAGCGCTGGGCGGACAAGGCCGAGAAGCTCTCCGGCGGCATGCAGCAGCGACTGCAGCTCGGTACCGCCCTCGTGCACGACCCGGCGGTCGTCGTGCTCGACGAGCCCTTCGCTGGGCTGGACCCGGTGGCCGTCGAGGAGCTGGCAGGGACGCTGCGCGCCCGGGTGGCGGCAGGACGCACCGTCCTGCTCTCGAGCCACCAGCTCGACCTCGTGCAGGACCTCTGCGAGGAGATCGTCATGATCGACCAGGGCCGCGTGGTGCTCGCAGGCGCGGTCGCCGCCCTGCGGGCCTCCTCCGGATCCCGGCAGCTGCGACTGGGCCTCGACCCCTCCGCCCCCCGTGACTGGTTGACCGGGTTCCCCGGGCTGGTCGTGGTCGAGGACCGGGTCGACGGCCTGCGCCTGGCGCTGCCCGCGCACGTGGACCCGCTCGCCGTGCTCGACGCAGCCCGCCGGGCCGGTGAGGTCCACGACTTCGGCCTGGATCTGCCGACGCTCTCCGCGCTGTTCCTCGCGGCGGCGGCACCGACCTCGACCAGTGCGGAGGTGTCGGTCTGATGTCGTTCCTCGACGGTGTGCGGCTGGTGGCGGGGCGCGCGATCCGCGAGGGCGCCACGTCCCGCTCGTGGCGCATCATCACGGCGATCACCCTGATGATCGGCGTCGCGGTGGTCGTGGTGCCCCGGCTGCTCAGCCCCGGCGAGACCCGCTACACGATCGCCACGGTGGGCGACGCGCCGGTCGCCCTGGTCGCCCAGTTGCAGGCGGCCGGGGCAGCCGGCGACTTCGAGGTCAGGGCCGTGACCGTGACTGATCCCGTGGCCGCCGAGGCCGCCGTGCGCGACGGCGATGCCGACGTGGCGCTCACCGCGGTCAGCCCGGACGCCACGCTCTACGTGGCCGCCAACGGCGACGGCACGTTCCCGGCCATCGTGTCGCAGGCCGTGCTCGGCCTGTCGATCACCGACCAGCTGGGGCGGGCTGGCCTGACCAGCGCCCAGATCGCCGAGATCCAGGGCACCGCACCGCCGGAGCAGGTGCGCGTCGGGCGGGTCGCCGACGAGGGTCGTGCCGGCGTCGGCTTCGTCACGGGCATCGCGCTGTACCTGGCGCTCATCATGGCCGGGATGATGATCGCCACGGCGGTGGCCACCGAGAAGTCCTCGCGCATCTCCGAGGTGCTGCTCACCGCCATGCGGCCCACCCAGCTGTTGGTCGGGACCGTCGCGGGGATGGGGGCGCTGGCCCTCGTCCAGGTCGCCGCCCTCGCGGTCCCTGCCGCGATCGGGCTGGCCACGAACGACCTGCTGGAACTGCCCGCGGCGACCGCGAGCGACATCGCCCTCGCGGTGGTCTGGTTCCTGCTGGGGCTGCTCATGTACGCCTTCGTGTTCGCCGCACTCGGGGCGCTGGTCGACAAGCCGGCCGAGGTGGGGGCCGCGGTGATGCCTGCGAACCTGCTGCTCGTCGCGTCGTACATGCTGGGGATCGTCGTCACGATCCAGGACCCGAACGCATGGCTGTCGGTCGCGGGCTCGCTGTTCCCACTGAGCGCGCCGTTGGTCATGCCGATCCGGTGGGCCTCCGGCCTGGTGCCCACCTGGCAGCTGGTCCTGGCGATGGCCCTCGTGGCTGCCACGGCCGTGGCGCTGGCCCTGCTCGGCGCACGGGTCTACGCCCGGGGCCTGACCCGCACGGGGCGACGCGTCAAGCTCCACGAGGTCCTGGCCGACTGACGTAGGCGCTGCGCCCCCCGGGGGCGCGAGCTCGGCAGGCCGCCACTCAGCGCGTCGCGCGTACCGCCGCCCGCAGCGCTGCGACCATCCGCACCACGGGCGGGTGGTCGCGCAGCGGAGCCCTGGTCGCCACCCAGATGTGTCGCGGGCCCGGCGGCGGGGCGAGCCGACGGGCGACCACCCCGCGCCGCATGGCGCCCAGGGCGAGC
Source organism: Candidatus Nanopelagicales bacterium (assembly GCA_036375875.1). GTDB lineage: Bacteria > Actinomycetota > Actinomycetes > S36-B12 > CAIYMF01 > Prado023. The sequence continues at coordinate 22,079 of DASVBK010000139.1, read as the reverse complement.
TCGGGCACCAACGCGACGCCGATGCCAGCCGCGACGTAGCCGAGGGTCGCCGGGAACTCGTCCGCCTCGGCCACGATCCTGGGCGTGAAGCCGGCGCGCCGACAGACCGCCATCGTGGTCTGGCGCACGTAGTCGATCGGCCCGCTGGTGATCACCCAGTCCTGCTCGGCGAGGTCCTCCACCCCGATCGTGCGACGACTGGCCAACGCGTGGTCCTGGGGGACGACGATGCGGTACTCGTCATCGAGCAGGTGCCAGCGGTGCAGGTCATCCTCGGGCTCGTGGCCCCGGCCGAAGGGCTCCACCACGACCACGAGCTCGACCTCGCCAGCACGCAGGCGGCGCAGCGCCCCGGCCTCCTCGTCGACGGTCGGGCGCACGTGCAGCTCCGGGGAGTCCCGGCGCATGGTCGCGATGGCCGCGGGCACCAGCGACTCCCCCGCCGAGAAGAAGGTGACCACGCGCAGCCGCCCGGCGCGCCCCTCGCGCAGGTCGGCCAGGGCGACCTCCGCCTCCTCCACCTCGTGCAGGATCCGCCCTGCGTGCTCGGCCAGGAGCAGGCCCGCCTCGGTCGGGCGCACGCCGCGCCCTGCCTTCTCGAACAGCGGCATCCCGGCCTGTGCCTCGAGCCGCTCCAGCTGCTGGCTCACCGCCGAGACGGTGAACCCCAGCAGGTGGGCCGCGTGGGTCAGCGACCCCTCCTCGACCACCGCGCGATGGACCACCAGCAGGTTCGTGCTCAGCATGGCGATCACTCTACAGAACTGCTCAACAGTGCCTAAGCAACTCTCGCTTGATTGACGACGATCGGGGGCGTAGCGTCGTTGCTGAGCCCGAATACGTCAAGACACTTCGAGGTGATCACCGTGCTCGCGATCCTGTTCATCGTCCTGCTGTTGGCATGCGCCCTGGCCCCGGTGCTGGGGGCTGACACCAGCGACTCCCGCAGCGAGCGCGCGCGCCCCGAGGCCGGCTGGTACCCGGTCCTCATGAAGCGCAACTGACGAGCGGCTCAGCCCCGCGGCCGCCAGCGGCGCCAGTCGGCCGTCGCTGACGCCCGGACCTTGTCGTCCCACCACAGGGAGACGTCCACGAGCATCCGCTGCTCGTCGGACTCCACGACCTCGGCCCGCAGCGCCACCGCCTGGCCCAGCGGCATCGGACGCCGGTAGCGCAGGTCGAGCCCAGCGGTCACGTACAGCAGCGGGTCGCCCGGATCCCGGGTCAGGCCCTTCCGATGTGCCAGCTCGAACACTGCAGCCCCGCTGTGGCAGTCCAGCAGCGTGGCCATGATCCCGCCATTGAGGAATCCGAACCCGTTGTCGTGCTCCGGCCACGGCAGGAAGGCCGCGACCACGCTGCCGTCGGCCTGCGGGTAGCTGCGCAGGTGCAGCCCGCGCGGGTTGGCGTGCCCGCACCCGAAGCACGTGACGTCCGGGTACAGCCATTCCTGGATGCTCAGCTCGCCACGAGATCCCTCGCCCATCATCAGATGCCCAACGTGTTCCTGGGATAGGCCGCCTCGGGATCGGTGAGCACGTTGACCAGGTACGGCAGCCCGGAGGCCATCGCCCGGTCGATGGCCGGCCCGATCTGCGCCGGCTCGGTGACCGTCTCCCCACCGCCCCCGAGGGCGATGACCACCTCGTCGTAGCGGGTGGGGCGCAGGTCGGCGAGCACGTCGTAGCCGTAGAGCGAGCGCATCGGATGCTTCTCGAGGTTCCAGCCCGCGTTGTTGCCCACGATCATGACCGCGGGGATCCGGTGGCGCACCAGCGAGTCCACGTCCATGAGCGAGAACCCCGCCGCGCCGTCGCCGAGCAGCAGGACGATCGGCGACCCCGGGTGCGCGAGGCCGGCGGCCAGCGCATAGCCCGGACCGGTCCCGAGGCACCCGTACGGACCCGGGTCCAGCCACCGCCCCGGCACGGCGGGCTCGATGAACTTGCCGGCATACGAGACGAAGTCACCGCCGTCACCGATCACCACGGCGTCGTCGGTGAGCCTCGTCGTGAGCTCGCCGTAGATCCGGGCCGGGTGGATCGGGTCGGTGTCCGCCGCGAGCAGCGCCGCATCCTTGGCCGCGGCGGCGGCCGCGGCGTCGGCGAGGCTGGACACCCAGGCGTCGTCGGCCGGGGCGCCGTCTGCCAGCGCGGCCAGCGACTGCCGCAGGTCGCCGACGACGGTGCACGCGACGGTCGGCGCGGCGGAGCGCTGGTCCTCGGCGTCGACCAGGTGCACCACAGGCACGGGCGGTGTCCCGAAGGCACCGAACCCGAGCCGGAAGTCCAGCGGTGTGCCCGCCACGATGACGAGGTCGGCACCCTTGAACGCCGTCGCCCGGGCCCGCGTCACGAGGTGACGGTCGGACGGGGGCACGATGCCGCGACCCATGCCATTGGCGATCACTGGCAGGTGGCGCCCGGCGACCAGCGCCTGGGCAGCCTCGACGGCGTCCGCCATCCAGACCCCACCGCCGAGGATGAGCACCGGACGCTCGGCGCGGTCGAGCAGCGCCCGGGCCTGGGCGACCCCCTCCGCATCGGGCGGGACCCCGGTGTCGACGACCGGCGCGGCAGCCCCCGACCGGGGCGCCTGGTTGAAGATCACGTCGATCGGCACGTCGAAGAACACCGGGCCCATGTGCGCGCTCCCGGCCAGGGCGAACGCGCGATCAGCGTCGGCCCGCAGGGCGCCGATGTCGTGCGAGGTCCATGCGGCCTTGGTCCCCGGCGCGAGGATCGGCGGCTGGTCGAGCTCCTGCAGCGCGCCCGATCCCCAGCGCATGTCCGGCGAGCGGCCGCCGACCACGACCATCGGCGAGCCGTTGAACCGGGCGCTGGCGATCGCGCTCACCCCGTTCGTGACCCCCGGCCCCGCAGTGAGCGCGGCGAACCCCGGGGTTCGGGTCAGCTTGCCCATGCCCTCCGCTGCGAACGCGGCCGTCTGCTCGTGGCGCGTGTCGACCAGCCGCATCGGACCGGCCTCCTCGGCCGTCTTGCGGTCGGCTGCCGCCGCCACGGCCGCCCTGCCCCCGACCGCCGCATCGAACAGCGGGAAGATGTGCGCCCCCGACAGGGTGAACAGGGTCGTGACGCCGGCTGCGCGCGCCGCGTCGATGACGTGCTGCCCGCCGTGCACGAGCTCGGGGGCGCCAGTGGTTGCCTCGGATGCCATGGCCGCACGCTACCGCCGAGGCCCTGCCCGGCACGGGTCTACAGTCGCCGTCGTGGTGATCGAGCTCGAGGGCGTGCGCAAGACCTACTCGGGTGTCCGCAAGGGGCGCACCAGGGCCGTCGACGGACTGACCCTGGCCGTCCCGCGCGGCGGCGTGCACGGCTTCCTCGGCCCGAACGGGTCGGGCAAGACCACGACGATCCGCATCCTGCTCGGCCTGGTCGCCGCCGACGCCGGGGAGGTTCGGGTGCTGGGCGCGCGGGTGCCCGACGGGCTGGCCCGGGTGGCCGGGTCGGTGGGGGCGCTGGTCGAGTCGCCGCAGCTGTTCCCGGCGTTCTCCGGCCGGCGCAACCTGCAGATCCTCGCCACGCTGGCCGACGTGCCGCCCTCCCGGGTCGAGGAGCTGCTCGAATTCGTCGGGCTGGCCGACCGAGCCGACGATCGGGTCAAGGGCTACTCGCTGGGCATGCGCCAGCGCCTGGCGATCGCGGCGGCCATGCTGAAGTCCCCCGAGCTGCTGATCCTCGACGAGCCCACGAACGGCCTGGACCCGGCGGGCATGGTCGAGGTGCGCGAGCTCATCCGCACGCTGGGGTCCGACGGCCGGACGACCGTGTTCCTGTCCAGCCACCTGCTCGGCGAGGTGGCGGCCGTGTGCGACGCGGTGACCATCCTGCGGCGCGGCCGGCTGGTGGCCAGCGGCGACGTCGGCCAGGTGCTCGCGATGGCCGGCGGCGGAGGCCAGCTCCGCGTGGGGCTGCGCGACGCCGACGAGGCCGCCCGCGCCGCCACGGTCCTTGCCGACCGCGGCTTCACGGCCACCCCGGCCCCGCCGAACGCCGTGGTCGTGGCTGCCGCAGACGGGTCGGAGGTCAACGCCCTGCTCGGCACCGCCGGCATCTGGGCCCACGAGCTGGCCACCGTCCGTCCCGACCTCGAGCGCGCGTTCCTGGATCTCACCGCCGACGAGGAGGCCGCCCTGTGAGCACCTCGACCGGTTCCGCCACCGCGCTCCCAGCGCCCAGGCTGCGCAGCCTGGTCCGCTCGGAGGTGCGCCGGGCCACCTCCAGACGGGCCCTTGCCTGGATGACCGCGCTGGCCACCCTGGCCGTGCTCGGCGTGGCCGCGATCATGTGGTTCACCACCGCGGCGATCGATGCCGGCGACCTGGCGGGGGCCACCGACCGGTTCCGGGCCGAGCAGCAGCAGTCCTACGAGCAGTGCCTGGCCGACCCCGCAATCCCGGAGTCGGAGAAGCAGAACGCCTGCTGGAGGCCGACCGAGCAGGAGATCGTCGACAACGCGATCTGGACCCTGCCCAAGCAGCCGTTCGACGCCGGGACGCTCGAGGGGCTGCTGATCTTCGCCGGCGGCATCGGCACCCTGGCCGCGATCATGCTGGCGGCGTCAGCCGGGGGCGCCGACTGGGGGGCCCGCACGATGGGCCTGCTGCTCAGCTGGGAGCCGCGGCGCCAACGCGTGTTCCTGGTGCGGCTGGTGGTCGCGATGGTGATCGGCACCATGGTGGTCGCATGGCTGGCGGTGCTGGCGCTGGCGCTGGGGGCGGCGATCGCCTCGGCCCACGGCTTGGCCGCCGACGCGGTGCCTGCCCTGGGGGCGCAGTTCCGGCCCGCGGCGATGGACCAGGGCCTCGAGCTGGCGCTGCGCTGGTTGCCACTGGGCGCGCTGGCGGCGGCCGGCGGCTTCGGGGTGGCGATGCTCACCCGCAGCACCGGCTGGGCCATCGGGGCCACGATCGGATTCGTCGCCATCGTGGAGACCATCGTGCAGAACCTCTGGGCGTGGGGCTCGCAGTGGCTCATGCAGACGAACATCGCCGCCTGGCTGCAGGGCGGCATCCAGTGGCGGGTCGACCGCAACCCGGTGACGTACGGCTCGGGACCGGTGGTGGACGAGGTGCCGCCGGGCACGATCTTCATCACCGACACCCGGGCGATGGCCTGGCTCGCGGGGCTGGCGGTGGTCGCGGTGCTCGTCAGCCTGGTCGGGTTCCTGCGCCGCGACGTCGAGTGACGCTCAGCGCTCCCCGGCCTGCCAGCGCGCGATCCACGGCGCCAGCACGTCGGCCAGCGTCGCGCCGCCCACCTCGGCCAGCTGGTAGCTGGCACGCAGCATCGGATGCCCGACGTCGATGAGCCGACCGAGGTCCATCGGCGTGCCGGAGACCACGACGTCGACCTCGGCGGCGCGGATCGTGGCCGCGAGATCGGCCAGCTGCGCGTCGCCGTAGCCCATCGCCGGGAGCACGGTGCCGGTGCTGGGGTACCTGGCATACGTCTCGGCGATCGAGCCGACCGCCCACGGCCGCGGGTCGACGATCTCGCCGGCACCCGCCGCCCGCGCTGCCACGGTCCCGGCGCCGAACGGCATGCCGCCGTGGGTGAGCGTCGGGCCGTCCTCGATGACGAGCACCCGCTTGCCCTGCAGCGAGCCGAGGCCGTCGAGGCCCTCGAGGGTCACCGGCGAGGCCGCTCGGATGACCACCGCCTCGGGCACCATCGCCGCGACCGCAGCGACCACCGCCTCGACGTCGGCGGGGTCGGCCGTGTCAACCTTGTTCACCACCACCACGTCCGCCAGCCGCAGCGTGGTCTCGCCCGGGTGGTAGGTGGACTCGTGGCCCGGGCGCAGCGGGTCGACCACCGTGATCATGAGGTCGGGGCGCACGAACGGGAAGTCGTTGTTGCCGCCGTCCCAGACGATGACGTCAGCCTCTGACTCGGCTGCGCGCAGGATGCCCTCGTAGTCGACCCCGGCGTACATGACCATGCCCATCGCGACGGGTGCCTCGTACTCCTCGCGCTCCTCGACGGTCGGGTCGCTGGCGTCGATGTCCGCCAGTGTCGCGAACCGCTGCACCCGCATCGCCTCGAGGTCGCCGTAGGGCATCGGGTGGCGGATGAGCGCGACCCGCAGCCCGGCGTCGAGCAGCAGCTGGCCGACGGCTCGTGTGGTCTGGCTCTTGCCGCAGCCGGTGCGCACCGCGCCGATGGCGATCACCGGCTTGGTCGAGCGCAGCATCGTCGCCGCCGGCCCGGCCAGCCGGAAGTCCGCGCCAGCCGCCATCGCGATCGACGCCTTGTGCATCACCTCGACGTGCGCCACGTCGGAGTAGGCGAAGACGACCTCGTCGACCTGCTCGTCGCGGATCAGGTCGACCAGCTGCTCCTCGGGCACGATCGGGATGCCCTCGGGGTACAGCGGGCCGGCCAGCGAGACGGGATATGTGCGGTCGTCGATCCCCGGGATCTGGGCGGCGGTGAACGCCACGACCCGAACCTGCGGGTCGTCACGGAAGACCGTGGAGAAGACGTGGAAGTCGCGGCCGCCAGCACCCATGATCACCACTCGTCGCATGCCGGCCATTCTGCTCGGGAGGGCCCGCGCATTGTCGGGCAGGCTGCCACCGCCCCACCGGGACCCGGGCCGGTCGCTCAGGTCGTGGGCGGCGGCCGCCCGGGGCGATCAGCCGGCCCGGCGGCTCGCCGGCCCGGCCCTATCGGGCCCGCAGGTAGAGCACCTTCTGGCTGGACCCCGAGCCGCGCCGCTCCTCGGTCTGGAACAGGTCGGTGCGCGCCCGGACCAGGTCCGAGAGCTTGCGGTAGCCGTACAACCGGGGGTCGAAGTCCGGCTGCAGCTTGAGCAGGTAGTTGCCGAACGTGCTCAGGTGCGCCCAGCCCTCGTCGTCGACCGACTGCTCCAGCGCCGTGAGGACGAAGCGCTTGGGGAACTTGGGTCGGGTCGCCGCATCGGCCGCTGCTGCTGCCGGGACCGCGCCTGCCGCCTGCTCACGTTCGTCGTCGCGTGCTGGCGGCGTCGCCACGGAGCGCGGCTCGTCCTCGTCGTCGGCGTCCGGGGCGGCATCCGCCGCGCCGGGGCGCCCACTGCCGCCGGTCCGCGCCCCCTCGCGCAGCACCTCCACGAACACGAACCGGTGGCAGGCGTTGCGGAATGCCTCCGGGGTCTTCTTCTCGCCGAACCCCAGGACGGTCAGGCCCTCCTCGCGCAGGCGCATCGCCAGGCCGGTGAAGTCACTGTCGCTGGTCACCAGGCAGAAGCCGTCGAAGCGGCGGGTGTAGAGCAGGTCCATCGCGTCGATGATGAGCGTGGAGTCGGTCGCGTTCTTGCCCGTGGAGTAGGCGAACTGCTGCACCGGCTTGATCGCGTTGCGCTGCAGCACCTTCTTCCACGACGCGCTCGTGGGGGCGGTGAAGTCGCCGTAGATGCGCCGCACCGTGGCCTCGCCGTAGCGGGCGACCTCGGCGAGCAGCTGCTCGATGACCGCCGCCTGGGCGTTGTCGGCGTCGATGAGCACCGCCAGGCGCAGCTGCGGGCCCTCGCCCTCGCCGCGTGGTTGGACCTGCGCTGCCATCACCCCTCCACCCCGGCTCCCAGGTCGGGTGCCGGGCCCATTGTGCCCCGCGGCTGGCCGAGCCCGGGCCCACGTCGTCGATTCGCGCAGCGGCAGGGGCGCAGATCGACTACGCGGGCAGCGGCGCGACGCCCCAGTCGAGGATGACCTTGCCGGAGCTGCCGCTGCCGGTCACCGCGAACGCCTCCGCGAACGCCTCGATCGGGAAGCGGTGGGTGATCATCGGGCTGAGGTCCAGCCCGGCCTGCAGCAGCGAGGCGAGCTTGTACCAGGTCTCGAACATCTCGCGGCCGTAGATGCCCTTGATCCGCAGGCCCTTGAAGATCACGGCCGACCAGTCGATCGCGACCTCGTCGGCGAAGATGCCGAGCATCGCGATCCGACCGCCGTGGGCCATCGTGTCGAGCATGCTGCGGAACGCGGCCGCGTTGCCGCTCATCTCCAGGCCCACGTCGAAGCCCTCGGTCATGCCCTGCTCAGCCATGACGGCGCGCAGGTCCTCCCGGCTGACGTCGACGACCCGCGTGGCGCCCATCCGCGCTGCGAGCTCGAGGCGGTACGGGTTCACGTCGGTCGCGATCACGTTGCGCGCACCCACATGCGCAGCGATCGCCACGGCCATGGCCCCGATCGGGCCGGCGCCGGTGATCAGGACGTCCTCGCCGACGAGGTCGAAGCTCAGGGCGGTGTGCACGGCGTTGCCGTAGGGGTCGAAGATCGTGGCCACCTCGTCGGGCACGCCCGGCGGCACCCGGAACAGGTTCGTGGCGGGCAGGCACAGGTACTCGGCGAACGACCCGGGGCGGTTCACGCCGACCCCGATCGAATGGGCGCACAGGTGCCGCTGGCCCGCCCGGCAGCGCCGGCAGTGCCCGCAGACGATGTGGCCCTCGCCGGTGACCCGCTCCCCCACCACGTAGCCGGTCACCGCGGAGCCGAGGGCCGCGATCCGCCCCACGTACTCGTGGCCCACGTGCATGCCCAGCGGGATCGTGGCCTGGCTCCAGTGGTCCCAGTTCCAGATGTGCACGTCCGTGCCGCAGATGGACGAGCGCAGGATGCGGATGAGCACCTCGTTGGGACCCGGCTCGGGGACGGGCACCTGCTGCATCCACAGCCCCGGCTCGGGCCGGGCCTTCACCAGCGCGCGCATCGTGGCGGGGATCGGCTCCGGCTCGGCCTGCGGCAGCGCGGGGGGTGGCGCGGGGATGGGAGTGCGGGCCATGACGACATGCTGCGCGGGGGCGGGGTCCACCCCGGGTGTGCCGGTCACGGGAGCACGCCCGTCGCCCGGCCGACCCTGGCGAAGGCCGCCACGGCCAGGTCGAGGTCCTCGGTGCTGTGCGCCGCCGACATCTGGGTCCGGATCCGGGCCTGGCCGCGCGGCACCACGGGGAACGAGAACGCGGTCACGTAGACGCCCTCCTCGAGCAGGCCGGCGGCGAGGTCCACGGCGAGCCGGGCGTCGCCGAGCATGACCGGGATGATCGGGTGCTCCCCGGGCAGCAGGTCGAAGCCCAGGGCGCCCATGGCGGCCCGGAAGTGGGCGGCGTTCGCGCGCAGCCGCGCGCGCAGGTCGTCACTGGCGTCGAGCAGGTCCAGCACCGCGAGGCTCGCCGCCACCACCGCGGGGGCCACCGAGTTCGAGAACAGGTAGGGCCGGCTGCGCTGGCGCAGCAGGTCGATCACGGCCCGGTGCGACGAGACGTACCCGCCGCTGGCGCCACCGAGCGCCTTGCCCAGTGTGCCGGTGAGGATGTCGACCCGGTCGGCGACGCCGTGGTGCTCCGGCGTGCCGCGACCATGCTCGCCGATGAAGCCCACCGCGTGGCTGTCGTCGACCATCACCATCGCGCCGTACCGCTCGGCGAGCTCGCAGATCGCCGGCAGCGGCGCCATCGAGCCGTCCATGCTGAACACCCCGTCGGTGACGACCAGCACGAACCGGGCCCCGCCCTCGCGGGCCGCCACGAGCTGGCGCTCGAGGTCGGCCATGTCGCAGTTGGCGTATCGCAGCCGGCGGGCCTTGCACAGCCGGATGCCGTCGATGATCGAGGCGTGGTTCAGCGCGTCGGAGATGACGGCGTCCTGCTCGCCCAGCAGGGGCTCGAACACGCCGCCGTTGGCGTCGAAGCAGCTGGAGTACAGCTGCGTGGCCTCGGTGCCCAGGAACGCGCTGATCCGTGCCTCGAGGGCGGTGTGCAGGTCCTGCGTGCCGCAGATGAACCGCACGCTGGCCAGGCCGAAGCCGTGGGTGCGCAGGCCCTCGGCCGCGGCGTCGATGAGCAGCGGGGAGTCCGCCAGCCCAAGGTAGTTGTTGGCGCACAGGTTGAGCACGCGTCGGCCGTCAGCCTGCACCCATGCGCCCTGCGGGGAGGTGATCACGCGCTCGCGCTTGGTCAGGCCCTGGGCCTCGATCTCGGCGAGCTGGCCGCGGACGTGCTCGAGGAAGGTGGTGTCCACGGCGCCATCCTGCCCGCCCGGCCCACGCTCACGCGTCCCGCGCGCCAGCGCTGTGGTGACCAACGTCTCGCCGCACGGATTCGTCGCCCGCTGCTGGCCGCCGCTACCCTCCGGTTGAACGTTCGACGATGTCTCGTCGCCTCCCCCGCGCAGTGCAGGAGCCCCCGCATGTCCACAGCCGAGCCCACCTCCGCGGCCCCCGCCGCGCTCGCCGCGCCCGACCCCAACCGGTTCAAGGCGCTGGCGATCATCGCGATCGCGCAGCTCATGATCGTGCTGGACGCGTCGATCGTGAACCTCGCGATCCCGAGCGCGAGTGAGGACCTGGGCATCGCGCCCGCCAACGTGCAGTGGATCGTCACCGCCTACACGCTGGCCTTCGGTGGCCTGCTGCTGCTCGGCGGCCGCATCGCCGACTACTGGGGCCGCAAGCGCACCTTCCTCGTGGGCCTGATCGGCTTCGCGGCAGCCTCGCTGGTCGGCGGCCTGGCGCCGAACGAGGCGTTCCTCATCGGGGCGCGGGCGCTGCAGGGTGCCTTCGCCGCGCTGTTGGCCCCGGCCGCCCTGGCACTCATCACGGTGACCTTCCACGAGCCCAAGGAGCGCGCCAAGGCGTTCGGCGTCATGGGCGCGATCTCCGGCGGCGGCGCGGCGATCGGCCTGCTGCTCGGCGGTGTCCTCACCGAGTACCTGTCGTGGCGCTGGTGCCTGGCGGTCAACACGCCGATCGCGATCATCGCCGCGCTGCTCGCCCGCCGGGTCGTGCGTGAGTCGCGGGCCGAGGGCGAGACCAGCTACGACGTGCCGGGCGCCGCCACCGCGACGCTGGGCCTCATCGCCCTGGTCTACGGCTTCACCCAGGCCGCCCCGGACGGCTACCAGGACTCCGCGCACTGGACCGACCCCAGCACCCTGATCTGGTTCGCCCTCGCGGCCGTGCTCCTCGTGTCGTTCGTGGTCATCGAGGCCCGCTCGCAGCATCCGCTGCTGCCGCTGCGCATCGTGCTCGAGCGCAACCGTGGCGGGGCCTACCTCTCGAGCCTGATCACCGGCGCCGGGCTCTTCGCGATGTTCCTGTTCCTGGGGCTGTACCTGCAGGTGATCCTGCAGTTCAGCCCCGTGCAGGCCGGCTTCGCGTTCCTGCCGTTCAGCATCGGGATCATCCTCGCCGCTGGCGTCGCGGCGAACCTGCTGCCCAAGGTGGGCCCGCGCCCGCTCATGGTGCCCGGCCTGGTGGCCGGTGCGGCGGGCATGCTCTGGCTGACCCAGCTCGAGCCTGACTCCAACTACTGGACCCACGTGCTGCCTGCGATGGTCATCATGAGCGTCGGCATGGCCTTCAACTTCATCCCGACGGCCACCGTCGCGCTGCACGGCGTGCAGCACCACGACGCGGGTGTGGCCTCAGCGGTGATCAACACCTCGCAGCAGGTGGGGGGGTCGCTGGGCACGGCGGTCATGAACACGGTCGCGGTGACGGCCACCTCGGCCTACCTCGTGGCCAACGCCTCGCTGGGCGCCGCGGCGATGCCCGCCGCGCTCACGCACGGCTACACCCGGGGGTTCCTGCTCGGTGCGGTGCTGCTGCTGGTGGCCGCGGTGGTGGTCCTGGTCCTCATCCGGATCGGCCCATCCGCTGCGGCCGACGAGGAGGAGCCGATGACGCCGGTGCACCTCGGCTGAGCACGATCGCCGGGCGCCCCTGCGTCAGGCGGGCTCGACGCTGCGCTCCCAGGCGCCGTCGACGGGACGGAAGCCCACGCGCTCGTAGTAGTCACGGGAGCCCGCCACGTCGTCCACGAGGCGCAGCACGCGGAACCCGTGGGCCGCGAAGACGCCCGACTGTCGGTACACGAACTCGCCCGGGGTGAAGTCGCGGAAGCGCTGGCTGACGTAGTCCAGCTCGACGAGGCCCACGCCGTCGCCGGCGTCGCTGACCACGACGACGCCCACCGTCTCGTCGCCGCGAAGCACCAGGAACGCCCGGCGCGACGCCCCCGGCACCTCGAGCCGGAACCTGGGGTGCACGGCAGTCAGCCCAGCCGCATGCCGCTGCAGGAACCGCCGCAGGTACGGGTCGTCGACGGCCACCTCGAGCACCTCGTACGCCGCAGCGTCGTGGCGCTCGCGCAGCAGCCGCACGATCCAGTACGCGTCGATGACGGCGATGGCCCCGTTCATGGCCACGAACGGCCACAGCCCCACCAGGGCGTTCACCGCGGTGGCGATCACGGCACCCACCAGGTTGAGCACGCGGAAGCGAAGCACCCGCGCCACCATGAGCGACCAGACCACCAGCACCGAGCTGAGCCACCCGAAGGCGTCGAGCCAGGTCATGGCTGGACGGCTCCGGCATCGCCCCCGGCGGGTTCCCGGCCACGTGCTGGCGGTTGCGCGTCGTAGGGCCGGCGCGGCACCCCCGGGGGCCGGTCGTGGAGCAGGGCCTGGTCAGCGCGCCGAGGGTCGTCGTGGCCGGTGGCGTCGAAGGCCACGCCGTTGCGCTGCGAGGGCATCCGCTCGTCCATGAGCGTGAGCAGGGCGTAGGCCCGCTCGTCGGCGGGGAACAGCAGCATGATGTCGACCCCGCGCGGCCAGAGCCGCCACGCGCGCACGACCGAGATCTCGTAGCAGAACACCACCGCGTTCGAGACCACGAAGAGCACGGAGATGATCCCGACCACGGTCGCGAACGCGCCGTACACCACCGACGAGGTCGCGATGAACCGGCCGACGATCAGCGACCCGAGGGTGAGGAACGCCGTCATGGCCACCGCGCCCAGCGCTGCGCCGGGCACCACCTCGCGGTACGTGAGGTGGCGGCGCGCGAGCGCCTTGGGCGCGACGAGCAGGATCAGGAAGGCCACGGACCAGAGCAGCAGGTAGGCCCCGATCCGCTGGATCGCGGCGAACCCGCCGAGCGAGCCCACGACGGCGGAGCCGATGACGACCACCAGCACCCCGACGCCCAGCAGCAGCACCATGAGGAAGACCTTGAGGTAGCGCGGCCCGAACCCGTAGCGGAAGCGATACGGCACGCAGAACACCTGGTTGGTCATCGCGTAGAAGGCGAACACCGCGCCGGTGCCCGACAGCAGCAGGCCGATCAGCGCGATCGCCAGCGCGGGACCGCTGGAGGGCAGCGACTCGTAGGCGCTGGTGACCTGTTGCTGGTACTCCGGTGGGACGAGGTCCTGCACCAGGCTCTGCACCAGCTCGGGGCGGTCGGCGAGGATCGTGTTGAGCACGGCGAAGAAGCCGATCGCCAGCGGGAAGATGCTCAGGAACGAGTAGTACGCCAGCAGGGCGGCCAGCCGGCTGCCCTCGTCGTCGGCGTACTTCTTGAACACCGCGTAGCCGAACGCCACGACCGTGAACCGCGACTGCAGCCGGTCGACCGTCCGGCTGAGGCCGAGGACCCGGCGCTCCACCTCCAGCGCGGCGCCCGAGTGGGACGTGGTCGGCTCGCCGACGGCCCACCGGCGCGCGGGATCCCGCCACGGCTCGTAGAACGGTTGCGGATCGGGGGTGAGCCGCGGATCAGCCCCGGGCGGCGCGTGGCCCGGCGCCCCCTCCCCGCTGGCCGGCTCCTGCGGCGGGCGCCCGTCTTCCTGCACGGCGGGCAGCCTACGACCGAGTGGGCCCGCGGCAGCGGACCCGAACGCGGGCGACGTCGCCGCTGGGTCCACACTGGCCCCGTGACGAACGCCGCCTACCCGCACCTGCTCGAGCCCCTGGACCTGGGCTTCACCACGTTGCGCAACCGGGTGCTCATGGGATCGATGCACACCGGCCTGGAGGACAGCCGCAAGGACTTCGACCGCCTCACCGCGTACTTCGCCGAGCGCGCCGCTGGTGGGGTGGGGCTCATCGTGACCGGAGGCTTCGCGCCCAACCAGGAGGGCTGGGCCAAGCCGTTCGGCGGCACGTTGAGCACCTCCGCGCACGCCTCCCGGCACCTGCCCATCACCCAGGCCGTGCACGCGGAGGGCGGCAAGATCGCGCTACAGATCCTGCACACCGGCCGGTACGGCTACCACCCGCTGGTCGTGGCCCCGTCGCGGATCAAGAGCCCCATCTCCCCGTTCGCCCCACGCGCGCTGAGCAGCCGCGGCGTGGAGCGCCAGATCCGGGCGTTCGTGCGCTGCGCGCAGCTGGCGCGCGAGGCCGGCTACGACGGCGTCGAGATCATGGGCTCCGAGGGCTACTTCATCAACCAGTTCCTGGTGACCCACACCAACCACCGCACCGACGAGTGGGGCGGCTCCTACGCCAACCGCATGCGCCTGCCGGTGGAGATCGTGCGCCGCACGCGCGAGGCGGTCGGCGAGGACTTCATCATCGTCTACCGGCTGTCCATGCTCGACCTCGTGCCCGAGGGCTCCACGTGGCCCGAGGTCGTGGAGCTGGCGAAGGCGGTCACCGCGGCCGGCGCCACCATCCTCAACACGGGCATCGGCTGGCACGAGGCGAGGATCCCGACGATCGCCACCTCGGTGCCCCGCGCGGCGTTCACGTGGGTCACCCAGAAGATGCGCGACGAGTTGCGCGGCGAGGGCATCGGGATCCCGCTGGTGACCACGAACCGCATCAACACCCCGGAGGTCGCCGAGCAGGTGCTCGCCGAGGGCGTCGCCGACATCGTGAGCATGGCGCGGCCGCTGCTGGCCGATCCCGAGTTCGTGGCCAAGGCCGCGGCGGGCCGTGCCGACCGGATCAACACCTGCATCGCCTGCAACCAGGCGTGCCTGGACCACGTGTTCGCCAACCGCACGGTGTCGTGCCTGGTGAACCCGCGCGCCGGCCACGAGACGGAGCTGGTCATCAGCCCGGCGCCGACAGCCAAGCGGGTCGCCGTGGTGGGTGCGGGGCCGGCGGGGCTGGCCGCTGCGACGACCCTGGCCGAGCGGGGCCATGAGGTCACGCTCTACGACGCGGCCGAGGAGATCGGCGGCCAGTTCAACCTGGCCAAGCGGATCCCCGGCAAGGAGGAGTTCGTCGAGACGCTGCGGTACTTCGCCACGCGCATCGCGGAGACCGGCGTGCAGCTGCGCCTCGGCGCCCGCGTGACGCCGGAGGACCTCACCGCCGCCGGCGTGGACACCGTCGTGCTGGCCACCGGCGTGAACCCCCGGGACCCGGAGATCCCCGGGCAGGAGCTGCCGCACGTGCTGGGCTACCACGAGGTGCTCGACGGTGCGCCCGTCGGCGATCGCGTGGCGATCATCGGCGCCGGCGGGATCGGCTTCGACGTGGCAGAGTTCCTCGTGGTGCCGCCCGGCGAGTCGCCCTCGGTGGACCTCAAGGAGTGGCGCGAGGAGTGGGGCGTGGCCGACCCCGAGGAGGAGCGCGGGGGCCTGGGCACCCCGCGGCCCACCCCGCCGGCCCGCCAGGTGACGCTGCTGCAGCGCAAGCGCGGCAAGCTCGGGGCCGGCCTGGGCAAGACGACGGGCTGGATCCACCGCTCGACCCTGCAGGCCAAGGGCGTGACCATGATGCCCGGCGTGCACTACGAGCGGATCACGCCCGAGGGCCTGCTCGTCTCGTTCGGCGAGCAGCGCGAGCGGACCAAGCTCATCGAGGCCGACACGATCGTGCTGTGCGCCGGGCAGGTGCCGGAGCGGTCCCTCGAGGCGCCGCTGCGCGCGGCGGGGCTCGCCGTGCACGTGATCGGTGGCGCGGACGAGGCTGCCGAGCTCGACGCCAAGCGCGCGATCGACCAGGGCACGCGGGTGGCAGCCACCATCTGACCCCCGCTGGCGGCTCGCGCCGGGAACGTGCCGCGCCCGGGCGCCCGCGCCGATCTCGGTGGCCCGGGCGACCTCAGATCGGGCCGATCGTGATCATGGCCGGGGCCTCAGACCTCGATCGTGCCCTGCGCGACGAGCACGGCCTCGCCGGCGATCCACACCCCGAGCACCTCGTGGCCGCGCTGCTCGGTGCGCGCGTCGAGCCGGCTCGGGCGCCCCATCTCGAACCCCTGGGCGATCCGCCAGTGGCAGTCCACGTCGGCGTGGGGCTGCAACGCGGTGAGCAGCGCGGCCAGCGCGGCGTTCGCCGAGCCGGTGGCCGCGTCCTCAGGGACGCCGTCGAAGGGCGCGAACATCCGTGTGCGCAGGTCGTACCCGTCCGCCGCGCCAGGGGTGCGCACATAGCAGTGCACGTCAGCGGTGGCCGCACCCATGTCCAGGAGACGTTGCAGAGCGGCAGCGTCGGGACGGGCCCGCTGCAGGGCCGCCACGTCGACCAGCTCCACGACGACGAAGGCGAGCCCCACCGAGGCCACCTGCGGTGGGTGCGCGTGGGTGCGCAGGTCTCCGGGGGCCAGGCCGATCGCTGCCGCGACCAGCTCGACAGGCAGGGCCGGCCCGACCGACAGCGGTTGCGGTGCGCGCAGCTCGCAGCTGAACCGGCCGGCGCCGAGCGGTCGCACGGTGACCGGCACGTCGCCGGAAACCTCCTCGAAGACGACCAGCCGTTCGGCCTCGAGGTCGCCCAGCTCCCCCAGGCTGGCGAGCACGAACGCCGTGCCGACGTTCGGGTGCCCCGCGAACGGCACCTCACGGGCGGGCGTGAAGATGCGCACGTGCCGGTCACCGTCACGCTGGGGCGGCAGCACGAACGTGGCCTCGGAGTAGTTGAACTCCCGGGCGATGGCCTGCATCTGCGCGTCCGTCAGGCCCCGGGCGTCGGGCACCACGGCCAGCGGATTGCCACCGAACCTCGTGTCGGTGAACACGTCACAGGTCACGAACGGGACCCTCATGGCGCCACCGGTTCCAGCCCCCGCCGGGCGTCGCGTCGCGCCCTGAGCCGATCGATGCCGACGAAGACCGTCGCCAGCGCGAGCGCAACCAGGATCACGAGCCCGATGTTCGCCAGCGCGGCGCCGTAGCCCATGGTCGCGACGTCCATGAAGAAGTAGGCGTAGTAGCCGCTGATCGCCCCGCGGAGCAGCGCATGCAGCAGCCACAGCACCGGGATGACCAGCATCATCGGCAGCATCGACCAGCGCAGCCGGACGGCCGGTGACGCCCACGCCCACGACGCCACGGCCGCGAGGGGCGTGAGGGTGTGCAGCAGCATGTTCGCCAGCCAGTCGGCCCCCGCCAGCGGCTCCCCGGCCAGCAGCGCCCAGTAGACGAGACCGGTCACCGTGATCATGACCAGCCCCGCCAGCCGCATGGCGTGGAACCACACGCCGCCCCGCTCGGGATGCTGGGCGAGCAGGGCGTGGACGACCCCCACGACCAGGTTCGCGGTGATCGTGAAGAAGCTCAGCAGGTGCAGGGACTCCCCGACGGGGCCGTAGCCGTGCTCGTCGGCGGCGATGCTCAGCCACAGCTGCAGCGCCACGCCCGAGAGGGCCAGCGCGGCGGTGAGCGCGCCGGAGGCCCGGATGACCGTCGGCCGCGCGCCGGGGAGCGGGCCGGGCTGGGGGACCGCCGGTGCCACGGCGCCGCCAGCCGCCGGGCCGGCGGGTCGGGCGAGCTCCTGATCCATGACGCCATGGGTACACCCCGCCCCCAGCCGTCGCACGGCGAGGCGTCCGGCCCGCGGACCCAGGGCCGCCCGTCACCCGCGGCGGCGGCACCCCGCTGACCTCCGGTACAATGGTTGAACACGCAATCATCCGACGGGAGTCCCCATGTCCCCCATCACCGTCGAGGTCTGGTCCGACATCGCCTGCCCCTGGTGCTACATCGGCAAGCGGCGGTTCGAGGAGGGCCTGCGCCGGTACCGCGCCACCGGGGGCGACGCCGCCGTGGAGGTGGTGTTCCGCTCGTTCGAGCTCGCCCCCGACCAGCCCGAGGACGTCACGAGCACCGTGGTCGAGTACCTGTCGGAGCGCAAGGGGCTGCCCCTGGCCCAGGTCGAGCAGATGCTCACGCACGTGAGCGGCCTGGCAGCGGCCGAAGGCCTGCACTACGACTTCGGCGCCGTGCAGCAGACGCGCACCCTGAAGGCACACGAGCTGCTGCACCTGGCGCACGAGCGGGGCCTGCAGGAGCCGATGAAGGAACGGCTGCTCGCCGCCTACTTCGCGCAGGGCCGGCACGTGGGGCGCGTCGACGAGCTCGCCGACCTCGCGGCCGAGGTCGGCCTGGACCACGACGACGTGGTCGAGGCGCTGCGCTCGGGGCGGTACGCGCCCGCCGTGCAGGCCGACATCGACCAGGCGCGCGCCTACGGCATCTCGGGGGTGCCCTTCTACGTCATCGACGCGCGCTACGGGATCTCCGGTGCCCAGGCGCCGGAGACCTTCGCCGCAGCCCTCGCACAGGCCGCGGCCGACCATGCGGCGGCCCCCGGCGGCGAGCCCCGCGTCGACCAGCCCGCGGCGGCGGGGGCATGACCGCGCACCCGGCAGCGGCGACCCAGGGGCTGACCCTGCTGGGCGCCGCCGGCGGCGCGGCGGGGGAGCAGGCCTGCGTCGGCGACACGTGCCTGCTGCCGGCCGCGCCGGACCCGACCACCGACGCGAGCCGGGAACCGGCCGTCAGCGTGCACGCGGGCGAGGTACCGGCCGCCAGCCTGCACGCGGCCGAGGGCGAGCCCCTCGGGCAGTAGCGTGCCCGCGTGATGAGCGCGCCGCCGGACGGGACGACCGCCACCGGTGCGCGGCTGCGCGCCGGGCTGGGCTGGGCGCTCCTCGGCGTCGTGCTGTTCTCGTTCTCGGTGCCGCTGACGAAGGTGGCCGTCGAGGGGTTCGACCCATTCCTGGCCGCCATGGCACGGGCCCTGCTGGCCGGGGGGCTCGCGGGCATCCTGCTGCTGTGGCGGCGGGTGCCGCTGCCCGAGCGCCAGTTCCGCGCGCCGCTGGGATACACCATGCTGGGCGCGGTGTTCGGCTGGCCGATCCTGCTGGGCCTGGCGCTGCAGCGCACGACGTCGGCCCACGCCGCGGTGCTCGCGGCGTTCATGCCGCTGACGACGGCCCTGTTCGCCGTGCTGCGGGCACGCGAGCGGGTCTCGCCGCAGTTCTGGGCGGCCGCGGGCGCCGGGACGGTCGCGCTCGTGGTGTTCGCACTGACCCGCGGCGGCGGCACGGGCGCCGACCCGGTCGCCGACCTGCTCGTCGTGGGGGCGGTGCTCTTCTCGTCCTGGTGCTACGTCGAGGGCGCGACGATCACGCGTGCCATGCCGGGCTGGCAGGTGATCTCCTGGGTGGTGGTGCTGGCCCTGCCGATCACGCTGCCGGCGACCGCCCTGCTCTGGGTGGCCACCCAGCCGCAGCCGACCCCCACGCAGTGGGCGGCGCTGGTGATGCTGGGGGCCTCGTCGATGTACGTGGCGTTCTTCGCGTGGTACCGAGGGCTGGCCATGGCCGGCATCGCGCGCGCCGGCCAGACCCAGCAGCTGCAGCCCCTGCTGACCCTGCTCTGGTCCGCGCTGTTCCTGGGCGAGGTCGTGACCGGGGCGACGCTGGCCGCCGCGCTGGTGGTGATCGCCTGCGTGGTCTGGGCCCAGCGCAGCCGAGCACCCGCCGTGGTCGCGCCCGAGGAGTGAACGCAGCCCGGACGGTCAGGCGACCGCGGCTGCTCCCCACGACGCAGCGACTCCCCGGACGGGGCATCGCGCAACCCCGCCCGTGGCGCAGCGTGAGCACGGCGAGCGGCCACCTCAGCCCAGCCAGGGGGTCGGGGACGGACCGGGGCGAACCGGTGCGACACACCCACTTGCTTGCGCTGCGTACCCGAACGATTACCATATGTAGAGGTCACGGCACGGACGGGGAACAAGATCATGTGGTCGCACAGCGTGTTCCGGGATGGGCCGGTGCCGATGCTCCTCCTCGCTGGCGCCGGCCGCATCGCGCTGGTGAACCCCGCCGCCCGGGCGGTCCTCGGGCCCCGCGCGCGCAGCGGGACACCCCTGGCTGACCTCGCGCCGGCGGCGGCCCGCTCCACCATCGACGCCTTCGTCGATGCGACCACCACCATGCGCCCGGGGGATGGGCGCTCGGCCGGACCTGTGGTGCTGGAGGCCCGCAAGGGTCCGCGCGGCTTCCTGCTGGAGGCGGCGCCGTCCCGCGGCGAGGATGGCGAGCCCATGCTCATCGTGACGCTGCATGCGGCGGAGCTCCCCGCGGGAGCGGCATCGGCTGCCCGCATCGACAGCCTCACCGGCCTGGATGCCCGCGCCACCGGCCTGGCGGCGCTTGCCGCGGCCTGCTCCCCCGAGGCGACCGGGTGCCTGCTGGTGGTGGACCTCGACGGCTTCGGCGCCCTCAACGCGTCCTTCGGCATCTCCGCCGGGGACGCCGTGCTGGTCCAGGTGGCGGCGCGGCTGGCCCGCGCGGTCGCGCCGGGCATGCACCTGGCGCGCATCGACGGCGACGCGTTCCTGATCGTGGCCCCGGCGGTGCACCTCGCCCACGGCGAGCACCTCGGCCGCACCCTGCTGGGCCTGCTCGCCGCGCCGATGGACGTGGTCGGCACGCCCATGGCGATCACGGCGAGCATCGGCGTGGCGTCCCTCGCCTCGCGCCACCCCGACGCGGCCATGGGCGCCGCCCTGGCCGGGATGCGCCTGGCCAAGGAGCGGGGCGGGCGTCAGGTCGCCCAGGCCTCGGGGGGCTGGAAGTCCCGGCCGGACATCATCGATGCCGTCCACGAGGCCGAGGCCGAGGCGGCCATCGCCCGGCAGGAGGCCCGGACCGACGTGCTGACCCACCTGGCCAACCGCCGCCAGTTCGAGGAGGACGTGGCGCTGCTCGAGGAGCAGGTGGTGGCCGGCCGCATGCGCATGGCCGCGGTCTACTTCGACCTCGACCACTTCGGTGCCCTGAACCGGGAGCGCGGGTACGGCACCGGGGACGACGCCCTGCGCCGGGTCGCGCGGATCGTGGCCGCGGCGTGCCGCGCGGAGGACCGGGTCTACCGCGTCGGGGGCGAGGAGTTCGCCGCGCTGCTCACCGACACCGACGAGGCGGGTGCCGCCCTGGTGGCCGAACGGCTGCGCCGGTCGGTCGAGGCGGCGGGGATCCCCCATGGGGCCTGGCCGGACTGGCCGGTGGCCACCATCACGCTGGGCGCGGCGGCGACCACGGGTCCCGGCTCGCGGCTCGATGACGTCGTCACCCTGGCCAGCGAGCGGATGCAGCTGGCCAAGCGGCTGGGCCGCAACCGGGTCCTCCCCGAGCAGCCGGGGGATCGGCCGGCTCGGCGAGCCACCGACGACGCTCCTGCCGATACAGCCTGAGCAGGGCCCGGCCTCCCCGGCGTGGGCTACGGTCGCTGCCATGCGCTGGCCTGTCGAGGATGGCATGCTCCACGGGGACATCCCGTACCTGCGCCTGGGCCAGGGGCCACCGCTGGTGATCGCCGCTGGGATCAGCCTGGAGCACACCCTGACCGGCATGGAGCGCCGGCTCGGAATCGCCATCTCGAGGCCGTACGCGCAGCACTTCACCGTGACGTACGCCAGCCGGCCGCAGGGGCTGGCGCAGGGGACGACGATGGCCGATCTCGCCGCAGCCCTGGCGGCAGCCATCGAGCACGACCTGGGCGGCGCGTCGGTCATGCTGCTGGGCAGCTCCACCGGCGGCTCGGTGTCGCTGCAGCTGGCCATCGACCGGCCCGACCTGGTGCGGCGGCTCGTGCTGCTGTCCTCGGCGTGTCGGCTCTCCGAGCACGGCCGCACCACCCAGCGCGAGGTGGCCGAGCAGGCTCGCCACGACGATCCCCGCAAGGCGTACGCGCACATGATGGCCGACATCGCCCCCAAGCCAGTGCGAGGTGCCGTGGCGGCCATGCTCGCCACCCAGCTGCCTGGCACCCCGCCCGTGGATCCCGGTGACCTCATCGCGACGATCCTGGCCGAGGACGCCTTCGACGCCGAGCCGCACCTGGCGCGCATCACCGCACCCACCCTGGTCATCGGCGGGGGCCGCGACACGTTCTACTCCCCCGAGCTGTTCCGGCGCACCGCCGATGGGGTGCGGGACGGTCGGGTGCACATCTGGCCCGGGAAGGGCCATGCCGCGACCATCGGCGGGTCGCAGAGCCCGTCGGCATTCATGGCGCTGGGCTTCCTGCTCGCCGAG
>DASVBK010000138.1:0-11214 GCA_036375875.1 Candidatus Nanopelagicales bacterium | reverse complement strand
TCCCGACCTCCTTCGTCGTGAAGAAGGCCTGGAAGGCGCGCGCGGCGGTGGCCGGATCCATGCCGTGGCCGTCGTCGCCGACTTCCACGACCACCCGGTCCGGGGAGACCTGGGTCCGGATGGTGAGGGTGCCGTGGCCCTCCATGGCGTCCACGGCGTTGTCGATCAGGTTGGTCCACACCTGGTTCAGCTCGCCCGGATAGGCCTCCACCTCGGGTACCTCGCTGCAGTAGTCCCGGACCACGGTCACACCGCCCTCGCGCAGCCGGTGCCCGAGCATCACCAGCGTGCTCTCGAGCCCCTCCGTCACGTCGATCCGCTGCATCGAGGCGCGATCCATCTGGGTGTAGGACTTGACCGAGGCCACGAGCTCCGAGATCCGCCGGGTGGATTCCTGGACCTGCGACAGCAGGCCGGAGACGGTCAACGTGCTGGCGATCCAGCGCACGGCGGGTCCCAGGGCCTGCGCGCCAACCAGGTCGAGCACCCGCTGGCTCCACTCGCTGCCGATCCCGGCCACCGCGAGGGCTGGCGCGATCTCCCAGGCGCGCTCCACGCCACGATCCTCCAGCCACCCGATGAGCTCCTCCTCCCGGTCGGACACCATGAGGGGGTCTGCTGGCCCGTCCAGCGGCTCGATCTCGAGGCGCAGTGCGTCCAGCTCGTGGTACTGCTCAGCGGACACCCCGGCCAGCGCGAGCTCCCGCAGCGCGGACAGGAGTCCGTCGTTGGCAGAGCGCAGCCCATCCACCGCTCGGGCGGACGCCGCTGCCGGGTTGTTCAGCTCGTGGGCGAGGCCTGCCGCCAGCGTTCCCAGCGTGACCAGGGCCCCCCGCAGCCGTGCCCCCTCCTCGACGTTGCGGGCGGTGTGGAAGACACCGTCGATGATGTGGACCGCGAACGGGAACCAGGAGTCAGCCAAGGCGCGCAGCGCGGAGGCTGGGACTCGGAGCAGGCGTCCGTCGCTGGCTGTCCGACCGGTGGCGAGGTAGACGCCGCTGGAGTCCCAGGCCTGGAATCCGCCCGCCCAGCGGCCTGGTGCATCCAGCCGTCCGAACACCACGTCCTCGCGGCCGATGTGCCGGACGAGGTCGATGCGCCCTTCGAGCAGCACCCACCAGACGTCCGCTGGATCCCCCTGTCGCCACAGGTCGACCCCCGGCGCGAAGCGCAGCTCCTCGCCGGCCGCCACAAGTTCCGCGAGCTGCGCCTCGGAGAGGCCGGTGAAGAGGCTGAGGCTGCCGAGCTCCGTGATGCTCATGTGGTCGCCAGGTAGCCGTGGACGTTGGCGACGGCCATCGCACCTTCGCCGACCGCCGAGGCGACCCGCTTCATCGAGTCGAGCCTGACGTCGCCGGCAGCGAAGACCCCCGGCACGCTGGTCTCCAGGCTGAAGGGCGCTCGCTCCAGCTGCCATGGTGGGGACACGTCCGCAGCGAGCAGCTCGTGGCCGGTGATCACGAACCCATGGGGCGAGCGCGCGACCGCCGACCCCAGCCACTCGGTGCGCGGGACGGCACCGATGAAGACGAAGAGCCAGTTCGTGGGCACCTCCTCCAGCTTGCCGGTCGATCGATCCGTGATCGTGATGTGCTCCAGATGACCCTCGCCCCGCGCGCTTGACACCTCGCTGTGCAGCCGGACCTCCACGTTCGCCGCCGCCCTGATCCGGTCGACGAGGTACTGGGACATCCCGGCCTCGAGGCTCCCGCCTCGCACGACCATCACCACGCGGCTGGCGTAGCGGGCGAGGTTGAGCGTTGCCTGGCCGGCGGAATTGGCGGCCCCGACGACGTACACCTCGTCACCGGTGCAGGCGACGGCCTCGCTCGCCGTCGCGCCGTAGTACACGCCGCGACCCGTGAGCTCATCCAGACCAGCCCCCTCGAGCATGCGGTAGGACACCCCAGTCGCTACGAGCACCGAGCGAGCCTCGATCTCGCCGTCGCCGAGCAGCACAGCGCGGACCGGTCCGCGCTGCTCGAAGCCGACCACGTCGCGGGCCAGCACCATCTCCGCGCCGAACCGGACAGCCTGGGCGACCGCCCGGTGCGTGAGATCCGAGCCCGAGAGCCCCTTGGGGAAGCCGAGGTAGTTCTCGATCGACGCACTCTGCCCCGCCTGCCCGCCCGGCGCCTGCCGCTCGACGACGACGGTGGAGAGCCCCTCCGAGGCCGCATAGACCGCTGCGGCAAGGCCGGCGGGCCCACCGCCGACGATGCACAGGTCGTAGAGCGGCTGCTCGGCCCTGGTCCGCAGGCCGAGGGCGGCGGCGAGGTCGAGCGTCGTCGGGCATCGCAGCGTCTCACCCTCCGGGATCAGCACGAGGGGCAGGTCGGCACGCCCGGCCGCGGCGAGCTCGACCAGCCGCGCGGCCTCGGGGTCCCGCTCGATGTCCAGCCATGTGTAGGGCAGGTGGTTGCGGGCGAGGAAGGTCTTGACCTCGTGGCTGAGCAGCGACCATCGGTCCCCCACCACCCGCACGCCCAGGTTCCGTTCGGGGTTCGCGCGCTGCCAGTCGTTGAGGAGGTCGTCGGTGACCGGGTAGAGCCGGTCATCTGGCGGGTCCCACGGCTTGAGCAGGTAGTAGTCCAGGCCGATGGTGTTGATCGCCTGGATCGCGACGTCAGTATCGGCATAGGCGGTGAGCAGCAGGAGCTTGGCGCCGGGGCAGTGGGTCCGCGACCTCTCCAGCAGCTCGATCCCCTGCATCCCGGGCATCCGCTGGTCGGACACGATCAGCGCGACCCGGCGCCCGCGCAGCGCCAGCTCCGCGAGCACCTGCAGGGCCTCTGGCCCAGAGGTCGTCCGTACGATGCGGTAGTCCGCGCCGTAGCGGGCCCTGAGGTCCCGGGTGATGGCCTGCGAGACCATCGGGTCATCGTCGACGGTCAGGATCGTGGGCTTGCTCACGCGCACCTCCGTTGCCGTGCACGCCTCGTGCGGGCGAGGCGCAAGGCTAGCGGCAGCCGGCGTCGGACGGCTGGCGGGCCGGTGCCGCCCCGCCGTATCGCCCAGCACCGGCGCGATCACCGTCTCCGCGTGGCTAGGGTCCCACCCGTGCCAGCCCCTGGGGTCGCCCTGCCGACCGATGCGTCGAACCCGTGGGTGTCGTGGGACTACGTGTCGACCCACGTCCCCGAGCTGCTCGCCGCGGGCCGCGAACACGTGCTGCTCACCGTTGCCTCGGTCGCGCTGGCCCTGGTCGTCGCCTTCCCGCTGGCCGTGTTGGTCCGGCGCTACAGGGTCCTGACGGCCGCGGTCCTGACCGTCTCCGGGGTGCTCTACACGATCCCCGCGCTGGCGTTGATCTCGCTGCTGTGGCCGGTGTTCGGGCTCTCCCCCGTGACCGTCGTCCTGGCCCTCGCGCTCTACGCCCTGCTCGTCGTGCTGCGCAACACCGTCGTGGGCCTCGACGAGGTGGACCCCGCTGTCGTGGACGCCGCCCGCGGGATGGGCATGGGTCGGCGCGCGATCCTCTGGCGGGTCGAGCTGCCGCTGGCGCTGCCCACGATCCTGGCCGGGATCCGCATCGCCACGGTCTCGACCGTCGGGCTGGTGACCATCGGCGCGCTGGTCGGGTACGGCGGGTTCGGCGGCCTGATCCTCTCGGGCTTCCAGCAGAACTTCTGGCACGCCCAGATCTTCACCGCGACCCTGGGCTGCGTCCTGCTCGCGACGGTCTTCGAAGTCCTGCTGCACTGGGTACAGCACCGGACGGCGCCGTGGGCGCGGGCTGGGGCCCGCTGATGGGCGTCGGGGCGTGGCTGACCGACCCGGCCAACTGGTCTGGGCCCAACGGGATCCCGGTCCGGACCTGGCAGCAGATCATCATGAGCCTGCTCGCCATGGCGATCGCCCTGGCCATCGCCCTGCCCCTGGGCCTGCTCCTGGGCCACCTGCGCCGGGGAACCCTGGTCGCCACGAACATCAGCAACGTCGGCCGCGCCGTCCCCACGCTCGCCGTCCTGATCATCGTGGCGTCGATCCCCGCCGTCGGGGTCGGCGACGCGGCTGCCGTGCTGGCGCTGGCGGTGTTCGCGATCCCGCCGCTGGTGACCAACACGTTCACCGGGATGGCCTCGATCGACCCGGAGCTCCAGGATGCCGGATCGGGCATGGGCATGGGGCGCCGGCAGCGGGTGCTGCGGATCGAGGTGCCTCTGGCGACGCCGCTGATCGCCGCCGGGATCCGCACCACCTCGGTCCAGGTGGTGGCCACCGCCTCGCTGGCGGCACTCGTCGGCGGCGGCGGGCTGGGTCGCTACGTGGTCGATGGCTTCGCCCTGCAGGACACCACCCTCATCGTGGCCGGGGCGCTGCTCACCGCCCTGTTGGCCGTCGTCGCCGAGGGCGTCCTGGCGCTGCTCGAACGCGCCGCCACGCCGCGCGGCCTGCGGCAGCGCCCCGCGCAGGCGCGCGCCATCGCCGACACGGTCGGCTGACCGGTTCCCGCGCCACCGGATCGACCACGTGTGCTTGGATGCCGCGCATGTCACGAGGCCGACTGCTGCCCGCCCTGGTCCTGTCCTTGGCCCTGGGCGCCAGCCTGGCTGGGTGCTCCTCGGACACC
Organism: Candidatus Nanopelagicales bacterium; assembly: GCA_036375875.1. Taxonomy (GTDB): domain Bacteria; phylum Actinomycetota; class Actinomycetes; order S36-B12; family CAIYMF01; genus Prado023. Next base: position 6,641 of record DASVBK010000138.1, on the reverse strand, counting down.
GGAGCCGCGGCCGCTGCCACGAACGAGGCGTCCGAGCCGATCGTCATCGCGACCACCAACTTCACCGAGACCAAGATCCTCGCCAGCATGTACGAGCAGGTCCTGGAGAAGGCCGGTCAGCCGGCCGAGGTCAAGGAGCTCACCACGCGCGAGGTCATCGCGCCCGCGCTGGAGGCCGGCGAGGTGCAGCTGACCCCCGAGTACCTTGGGAGCCTGACCGAGTTCCTCAACAAGGCGGCGAACGGCCCCGACGCGCAGCAGGTCGCCTCCGGGGACGTGGCAGCCACCTACGCCGCGGCGCAGGACCTGGCCGAACCCAGGAGCATCACCCTGCTGCAGCCCTCGGCGGCCCAGGACCAGAACGCCTTCGCCGTCACCCAGGATTTCGCGGCTGCGAACAACCTCGCCACGCTGTCCGACCTCGGCACCTACAGCCAGGGCACCCCCCTCAGCCTCGCGGGCCCGCCGGAGTGCCCGCAGCGCCCGTTCTGCCAGCTGGGCCTCGAAGACGTGTACGAGGTGAAGGTCGCGGAGTTCGTGCCCCTCGACGCCGGCGGCCCGCTGACCATCCAGGCCATCGAGCAGGGCAAGGTCGACGTCGGCCTGGTGTTCTCCTCGTCCGGGGCGGTCACCGCCGACGAGCTGGTCGTGCTGGCCGACGACAAGCAGTGGCAGACTGCGGAGAACATCCTGCCAGCGCTGCACGCCCCCTCGGTCACAGCCACCATCAGCACGGCGCTGGACTCCGTGTCGAAGGCGCTGACCACCGACGAGCTGCAGGCCCTCAACGCCAGGGTCGAGATCGACCGGCAGGACCCCGACGCCGTCGCGGCGGCCTTCCTGCAGTCCAAGGGCCTGCTCTGACCGCGGTCCTGCTCCGGCAGATGCTCACCCTTCCGCCGCCTCGCAGTGCGCAGCCGCGCCAGCGCGCCGAGCAGGTGTTCGGTCTCACTGCGGGCCAGGGGTGGTTCCCAGGGCATCCCAACCCTCCGCGCGGCAGGCCCCCTAGTCCTCGATCACATCGAGGCCCTGCTCGCGCAGCTGCGCCAGGTGGTCCAGCATCTGGTTCAGCACCTCGGGCTCGTGGCCCTGCCAGGAGTCGAGCTCCGCGATGACCCGCAGCCCGGCGCGCGTCCGGTAGGACTGCGTGATGTTGCCCGGGAACCGCTTGTCGGTCACGTTGGGGTCGTCCTCGAAGGGCCCGAGCGGCTCGACGACGTAGATGTGGCCACGCTGTCCGACTCCCGCCAGCGCCGTCGCCAGCTCCGCCCCCCAGGCCGCGGTCTCGACCAGGGCCGAGAAGTAGATGTGGTTCGAGACGCGACCCTCGTGGTAGTTGGAGCCGTGGCCGGGCACCAGCTCGTCGCCGACCTGCAGGGGGTACCGCGTCCCGTGGTAGAAGGGCCCTTCCACGTGGGCGCAGTCGTCGAAGGTGACGCGACGCCGCGGGGTTGCCACCTCGTCCATCGGGACTCCTCCTGCTCGGGCCGAGCACCCACAGCCGCGACGGCCTGACCCGCCGGAGCAGCCGGCGCCGAGCGTATCGCCGGCCACCGCCATCGGACTGGCGTGCGCCGCAGCGACGCGCAGCGGTGGTCAGGGTCACGCCTGGCCGGTGCGCCGGGTTGCCGCAGGTGCCGGGGGGTAGTGGTCCGATGCTGCCGGCCCGCGACGTGGCCGGCGTTCCCATCCCGATGGTTGGAGTGCCCATGCTTGAGTCACGTCCCGAGGTCGCGACCTCCCCGCCGCCCGACACGGCCGAGGCCGCGCCAACGGCGACCGACGCGACGACCGAACCCGCGGCGGCGGAGGCCCCGACGGCTGAGGCCCCGGCCGCCCAGGAGGCCGTCGACGCCCCAGCGCCTGAGGGGGCCGCCACCCCCGAGCTCGCGCCGGAGCAGAGCAGCCTCGCCGCCCCCCCGCCGCCCCCGCGGGGCCTGACCTACGCGGTCGACATCGTCTTCTGCATCGACGTGACCGGGAGCATGACGCCGATCCTCGACCAGGTGAAGGCCAATGCCCTGCGGTTCTACGGCGACGTGCAGTCGAACCTCACGGCGAAGGGCAAGCACATCGACGAGCTGCGCGTGCGCGTCGTGGCCTTCCGCGACATCGTGGCCGACGGTGAGGCGTCCGTGCAGGAGTCGCCGTTCTTCGAGCTGCCCGGTGAGCAGGCGGGCTTCAGCGAGTTCGTGAACGGCCTGGTGCCCGAGGGCGGCGGCGACGCCCCCGAGTCCGGCCTGGAGGCCACCGCACTGGCGATGACCTCGCCGTGGACCACCCGCGGCGACCGCCGCCGCCAGGTGATCGTCGTCTGGACCGACCAGCCCGCCCATCCGCTGGACCCCACGGCCCTGCCAGCGGCGTTCAGCAGCCGCATCCCCGCAGACTTCAGCGCCCTGACCGACCTCTGGGAGGACCCACAGGGTCCGCTCGGGTCGAGCAGCAAGCGCCTGATCCTCTTCGCGCCGGACGGCCCCGGCTGGAGCGACATCTCGGGGGTGTGGGAGAACGTCGTGCACAACCCGTCGCAGGCCGGTGCCGGGCTGTCCGACATCGACTACGGCACGATCATCGACTCCATCGGCAACTCGGTGTGAGCCAGTCGCTCGAGCCAGCCGGGACCGCGGCTCCGACGCAGCCGGCCGCCTCGGTCGCGGGCGCGGTGCCCTCGGACGCCAATGCCCCGGACGACGTGCTCCGCGGCGAGCCCCTGGCGCAGGGCGAGCAGGCCGGCGCCGACGCTGATGCCGACGCCCTCGGCGATGTGCCGGGGGATGTCGACGACCGACCTGCTGACGCCGAGGCCGACGTCGACAGCGCCGCGACCGCAGCCGTCCGCGCCCGGCGCTCGGCCGCCTGGTCCCTGGGCTCCCTCGACGCCACGCCAGCGGGCCCGACCTTGTCCTTCGGCTTCAACCTGGCGAAGGTCCCCGACCAGGGCGAGGACGCCGACCCGATCGTGCGGGACGGCCGCGACCTCGGCCTCATCGGTGTGCTCGACGGCATGGGGGGCGCCGGGGGCACCGTGTACGAGACCCCGGAGGGCCCGCGCACTGGTGCGTACCTGGGGTCGCGCGTGGCCCGCGACGTGGTCGAGGAGCGGATGCTCGCGCTGCTGGACCCGGAGTGGAACCTCGACGGGGCGATGGCGGCGCGCGACCTGCAGCGCGCCGTCAAGCAGGCGCTGGCCGAGCGGCTCGCCGCGCTCAACGCCCCGACCAGCGGGCTGCGCTCGCGGCTGCTGCGCGCCCTGCCGACCACGATGGCGCTCCTGGCGCTCCAGCGGCGCGAACCCCGGCGCGGCCGGTGGGCCGGGCACGTGCTGTGGAGCGGGGACTCCCGCGTCTACGTGCTCGACCCAGTGCGGGGCGCTGCGCAGCTCACCCGCGACGACCTGCGTGACGAGGGCGACGCGCTGCTGAACCTGCGCCAGGACTCCGTGGTGAGCAACGCGATGTCGGCCGACACCGAGTTCGTCGTGCACCACCACCAGGTGCAGCTCACCGCTCCCTTCCTGGCCATCGCGGCGACCGACGGCTGCTTCGGCTACGTGCCCACCCCGATCCACTTCGAGCACCTGGTGCTGGCCTGCCTGCGCGACTCGTCCGACACCGAGTCGTGGTCCGCACTGCTGCAGCAGCGCATCGCCGAGGTCACCGGCGACGACGCGGCCATGGCTGTGCTCGGCATCGGTGCCGATCACGAGGAGTTCCGCGCGCTGTTCGCCGACCGCACGGCGGACCTGGAGCGACGCTGCATCGAGCCCCTCGACCGGCTCGCCGACGAGGTGCGCCAGGCGGATGCCGCCGCGGCGGCGGCCAGGCAGCGCCACTCCGCGCTGCAGACCTCGCTGTGGCAGGCGTACAAGCCGGGCTACGAGCAGTCCCTGGGCAGGAAGGAGGGGCCATGAGCGGCAGCGACGTCTTCCGCACCGGGGACGTGCTCAACGGCTACCGGCTGCTCGACGACTTCCGCGTCGTGGGAGCCGGGCTGTCCGAGTGGACCTTCGCCGAGCGCGGCGGCCAGATCTTCTTCATCAAGCGGTTCCTGAGCCCCACCTATCCGGAGGACGACGCCCCCGGCAGCGCGCGCACCAAGGCACGCAAGCGCGCGCGGTGCGCGGCCTTCGAGGCGCACCACCGCGGCATCCAGGCCGCCATGGCACCGCTGACCACGTACGGCGGCAACCTCATCGCGACCCTCGACTTCTTCCGGATCGGCGCCAAGTACTACAAGGTCACCGAGAAGGTCGACGTGGCGGGCCTGCAGCCGCCCGACGTCGCGGCGCTGGACTTCTCCTCGCAGGTCGTGCTGCTCAAGACGGTCGCCCACAGCCTGAAGATCCTCCACGACCTGCACATCGTGCACAGCGACCTCAAGCCCAGCAATGTGCTCATCAAGCGCACCGAGCTGGGGTACACGACCAAGCTCATCGACTTCGACAGCTCCTACGTCGTCGGCAGCCCGCCGTCGCCCGAGGAGATCGTCGGCACGATGAACTACTACTCCCCCGAGCTGGTCCGCTACATCCAGGGCAGTGCCGCTCCCGCCGAGCTCACCGAGGCCGCCGACATCTTCGCCCTGGGGTTGATCTACGCCGAGTACCTCACGGGCAGCATGCCGGCCTTCGACCCTGCCCAGCGCAGCGCGGCGATGGCCGTGCTGCACGGGCAGGTGCTCGAGGCGGGCGCGACCTCCGCCCCCGCGCCGGTGGTCGCCCTGGTCGAGCGGATGCTGCTGGCCGAGCCCACCGCGCGGCCGACCGTGGCCGAGGTGCACGCCACGCTCATGGGCCTGCGCGGCGGCGCCGCCGCGCCTCCCCGGACGCGGGCGCGCATGCCCATGCCCGTGCGCCCGCCCGTCGCGCCTCGGGGTGCGGCGGGCTCGGCCGCACCCGTCGGGGTTCCCGTCCCCGCCTCGGCCAGCCCAGCCCCGGGCCGCGACGTCGGCACGCCCTCGCAGCTGCGCGGCAGGGGCGTGCGGCTCGCGGGAGCGGGCCCGGTCCCGGTCACGGCGCCTGCGCCACCGACGAGGTCAGCCCCGACCCCTGGTACGCCGAGTCGCAGTGCACCGGGCCCCAGTGCGCCGAGCCCCAGTACGCCGAGCCCCAGTGCCCCAGCCAGCACGACAGCCGGTGACGGTGCGGGCCGCAGCGGGGCCCTGCTGGGCAAGCTGCTGGCCCGGCGCGAGGAACGGAGGGTCCGGTGACTGCGCCGGTGTGGCGCTGCAGCGTCTGCGAGACCGTCAACCAGGGCACTCGTGAGTGTGCCGCGTGCGGCGCGGTCATGACCCGGGCGTCGGCTGCGGCCACCGCGGTGCGCGCTCGCGTGCTGCCCGGTCCCGTGCTCCCCAGCCCGAAGCAGCCCCTGCCGCCGCCGGTGGAACGGGCGATCAGTCGCGAGCCCATCGTGGCCGAGGAGTGGCCCTACGACGACGAGATGAGCTACCGGATGATCCCGATGCCCGGTGGCTGCGTCGTGATCGGCTCGCCCCGGGGTCGCGGCTGACCGGGGGCTCGCACCCCACCACCCGGGGCCGGCGCTCACCCGTCGGCGAGCAGCCTGACGATCTCGGTGTACCCCTTGGCGCGGGCGTGGTCCAGCGCCGTCCGGCCGTCCCGGTCCGGGATCGTGGTGTCCGCACCCGCCGCGAGCAGCAGCCGGACCACCTGCTGGTGCTCGGGCCCGCCGTCGCCGAGGATCACGGCCTCGAGCAGGGCCGTCCAGCCCAGGTCGTTCACGTGGTCCACGTCGATCCCGGTCTGCAGGACTCGCGCCACGTAGTCGGCGTGGCCGCGCTCGCTCGCGGGGATGAGCGCGGTGCCGCCGAACCGGTTGCGGATCGTCAGGTCCGGGTCCGCGGGGAGCAGCGCCTCGAGCATCCGGACGCTGCCGGTCACGCCCGTCACCAACCACGGTGTGTCGTGCCGGTCGTCCAGGGCGTCGGGGTCAGCACCGAGGGCCACGAGCAGCCGCGCGACTGGCACGCGGTCGTTGGCCGCGGCCAGCAGCAGCGGCGTGCGGTCGTTGTCGTCGCGAGCCTCGAGGTCCGCCCCGGCCCGGATCGCCAGGGCCGCCGCGTCGGCATCCCCACCCCGGGCCGCCCGCAGCAGGGCCACGTCGGGGTCCTCGATCGGTGCGGCGTCCCCCGCGACCCGCAGGATCTCGGCCAGCGACGCGTACCCGCGCTGGCGCGCCATCTCCAGCGGCGTGAGGCCCTCGCGCGACGACGGTCGATCGAGCGTGACCCCGCCCGCGATCAGGACACGCACGGTGTCGCGGTACTCGGCGGTGTCCTCGCCCAGCCAGACCGCCTCGTGGATCGCCTGGTAGCCGATCCGGTTGACGTGGTCGCGCTCGATCCCGGCCTGCAGCAGGCGGCCCACCACCGGTGCGTGCCCCCGCTCGGCTGCCCGGATGAGGCCGGTGCCGTTCCAGCTGTCCTTGTCGTCCACCCGTGCGCCGTTGGCCAGCGTCAGCTCGAGCAGCTCGAGGTAGCCCTCGCTGGTCGCGATGAGGTACGCCGACTGCTGGGTGTCGTCCTTGGCGTTGACATCGGCTCCCCGGTCGATGAGCGCGGCGGCACGCTCGACGTCGTCGGCCCACGCCGCGTCGCGCAGCTGCGCATCGAGCTCGGCC
>DASVBK010000137.1:0-22926 GCA_036375875.1 Candidatus Nanopelagicales bacterium | reverse complement strand
GCGCGCGGCCGGGGCAGCGAACGGGCCCAGGCGAACAGCCGGGCCATCCAGTCGGCATCCTCGAACAGCGGCGGCGCCCCGTGGCTCAGGTACAGCGCGGGCAGCGGTCCGTCCTCCGGGCGCCAGGCTCGGTGTGGCGCGGCCGTGCGCGTGGCGAGCACGTGGGTGGCATACGGGTGCTCCATGACCAACCTTTCGTTGATGCTTCAACCAAGAGTACACCCGCGCACCCCAGTCGCAAGCCCCCGGCTGACGCGCCGATCCCGCAGGGGGCCGCCGCAGCACCCCGCCCCCCAGCTGGCGCGGCGCCCTGGTCCCACCCCCGTTGCGACGGGCTGGCCGACCGACCCGCTGCCAACCGCCACTCACCGCGAAACCTCGGCCGCACGGCGCCAGCATGTGCCCATGACCACGACCCCGACCGCGCCGCGGTCCGCCGAGGACCAGCCCGCCGAGATGGCGCTGTCACCGAACGACACCCTCTGGCTCAACATGGACACGCCCGAGAACCTCATGGTGATCGAGAGCGTCATGTGGTTCCACCACCGCCTCGACGTCGACCTGGTGCTGGCCCAGATGCAGCAGCGGATGATCGACCGCTACCCGGTGTTCCACTGGAAGCCGCGGTTCTCCGACGCCGTGGGCGGTCGCGACGAGTGGGTCGATGACAGGGACTTCGACCTGCGCAGGCAGGTGACCGTCCACGAGCTGGGCGGGGCGGGTGGCCGGGCCGAGCTGCAGGCGTTCCTCGAGGCGCGCTTCAGCGAGCCGATCCCGCACGACGGGCCGCTGTGGCGCGGCTACATCCTGCAGGGCACCGACTTCGGCGCCCTCATGGTGCGCTACCACCACGCCATCGCCGACGGCACGGCGCTGGCCAGGATCCTCATCGAGATGACCGACGACGAGCCCGGTGAGCTCACGCACCCGCCGGTCGCGGCCGATCGCCTGCACCCCGCTGACGAGCCACCCGAGCCCGAGGAGATCGCCGGCGCGCGCCCCCAGCGCCGCAAGCGCGACCGGGCGCTGGCCGCCGTGACGCAGGCTGCCACGCTGCCCGTGGCGGCCGGGGTGAAGGCCACCTCGGGGGCCGCGCGGCTGCTGGAGATGCTCGACCTGGACCGGGAGGGCAGCCTGGTCGCCAAGGTGGCCGAGCAGGGGGTCGGCGTGGCCGACACGCTCGACAAGCTCGTCGTGGGCCAGCCACCGGACCTGGCGGTGTTCGGCCGCCCCGGCCTGGTCAAGCGCGCCGACTGGGCGCCCGCCCATGACCTGGCGGCGGTGAAGCGCGCCGCCCGCAGCCGGGGTGCCACCGTCAACGACCTCATGCTCGCCGCGGTCGCCGGCGGGATCCGGCGCTATCTCGAGGCGCGCGGCGAGCCGGTCAAGGACGTCATGACGATGATCCCGGTGAACCTGCGCCCGGTCGACGAGCCGCTGCCGCCACACCTGGGCAACAAGTTCGCCCTCGTGGCCTTCATGCTGCCCGTCGAGACCCCCGGCACGGTCGACCGGCTCGATGTGGCCCATGCGCGCATGGAGCTCATCAAGGCCGGCCCCGAGGTGCTGCTGGTGTTCGGCCTGCAGAACGCGCTGGGCATCGTCGGCACGGTCACCTCGCGGGTGTCGCGGATGACGCAGGAGTACTTCGCCGACAAGGCCATCGGCGTCACCACGAACGTGCCCGGGCCGCAGCAGCCGCGGTACTTCGCCGGCCAGGAGCTCGTCGGGATCCTCGGCTGGGTGCCGGGCGCCTCCAACCAGGCGCTCGGCGTGTGCATCTTCAGCTACAACGGCGAGATCCGCGTGGGCTTCAAGACCGACGCCAACGTGGTGCCCGACATCAGCAACCTCGTCGCGGCCTACGCGGCGGAGATGGACGACCTGCTCCTGCTGGACCCGGGCGACGCCGCGGCGACCTGACGGCCGGGGCGGGGACGCCAGCCACCCGGCCGCCCAGCCAGCAGTCCCGAGGGGGGGATGATGGGCCCCATGACCGACCGCGTGACCCTCAGCCCGAACGACTCGCTGTGGCTCAACATGGACACCCCCGAGAACCTCATGATCATCGAGTCGGTCATGTGGTTCGCCGAGCCACTGGACCCCGAAGGCGTCGTCGCCACGCTGCAGCACCGGCTCGTCGAGCCGTACCCGGTGTTCACCTGGCGGCCCGAACGGGCCGAGGGGGTCGTGGGCAGCGACCACTGGGTCGCCGACCCGGGCTTCGACGTGCGCCAGCACGTGACGTTCCACGACCTGGGCGACGCCCCTGGCCACGACGCCATCCAGCGCTTCCTGCAGCAGCGGATGTCCGAGCCGCTGCCCCGCGACCGCCCGCTGTGGCAGGCCCACGTGCTGACCGGCGACGGGGTGAGCGCCGTCGTGCTGCGGTTCCACCACGCGATCGCCGACGGGACCGCGCTCGTGCGCGTGCTGCTCGGCATGACCACGGAGACGGCCGAGGAGGGCCTGGCCGACCTGCAGGCGATGACGGGCCGGGCCCACGCAGCCCCCGAGGATGCCCACGCCTCGCCCATCCCGCAGCCCGATGCCGAGGTCCACCCTGTGGAGCCGACCCCGCTCGAGCGCGCCCACCATGGGCCGTTCGAGCGCGCGCGCAACGCGTTCAGCCACCTGGTGACCCTGCCCGTGGCCGCCGGCGTGGTGGCGACGAACTCCGCGGCCAACCTCGTGCACATGCTCGATCCGGACACCTCGGGCTCCTGGGTGAGCCGGCTGGCCGACCAGGCCCGAGGCGGTGCGGACACCCTGGACAAGCTCATCGTGGGCACGGCGCCCGATGCCCTGCCGTTCGGCCGACCCGGCATCGTGAAGCAGGCCGACTGGGCGCCGGGGTACGACCTCGGGGAGGTCAAGCGGGTCGCGAAGGCGCGCGGGGCGACCGTGAACGACGTGATGCTCGCCGCGCTGTCGGGAGCGCTGCGCCGCTACGTCCTGGCCCGGGGCGAGGTCCCGCAGGACGTGGTCACGATGATCCCGGTGAACCTGCGGCCCTGGGACGCCCCGCTGCCGGCGCACCTCGGCAACAAGTTCGCCCTCGTGGCCCTCGAGCTGCCGCTGGCCGCCCCGACCCCCGCCGCGCGGTTGGCCGAGGCCAAGGCGCGGATGGACGTGGTCAAGCAGGGACCGGAGGCGCTGGTCACGTTCGGCCTGGCCCATGCGATCGGCTCGGTCGGTGCGGTGACCGGCACCCTGTCGCGCCAGATGATCGCGTACTTCGGCAACAAGGCGTTCGGCGTGACGACGAACGTGCCCGGCCCCCCCGAGCCGCGCTACTTCGCCGGGCGCGAGATGGTCGGCGTCCTGGGCTGGGTGCCGGGGGCCTCGCACCAGACGCTCGGGGTCTGCATCTTCAGCTACAACGGGTCGATCCGGGTCGGCTTCAAGGCTGACGTCGCCGTGATCCCGGACGTGGAGCAGCTCGTGGCCGCCTTCGACGAGGAGATGGCCGACATCATCGCCGAGACTGACGCCGCGCTCGCCGCCGCTGCAGCCCAGGGGCCCGCCGAGGCCTGACCCGACCCAGACGCCGCGATCCCCGGCGCGTCCCGCTGCTCGCGGTGCACGCCGGGGATCGGCAGGTCCGGCCGGTGGGTCAGATCACCCGGCCGAAGGAGACGTTGCGGGTCCAGATCCGCGCGACGTGCACGCGCTGGCCCGGGCGCGGCGAGTGCAGCACCTTGTTGCCACCGGCGTAGATGCCGACGTGGTAGGCGCCACGGCCGCCGCGGAAGAACACGAGGTCGCCGGGCTTGGCGGCGCTGCGCGAGATCCGACGGGCCTTGTGCATCTGCCCGGTCGCCGAGTGCGGCAGGCGCACGCCGATCTTGCGGAAGACGTAGGAGGTGAAGCCCGAGCAGTCGAACCCGCGGGGGGTGGTGCCGCCGTAGCGGTACGGCACGCCCTTGAGCGAGCTGCCGACGCGCATGACGCGGGCCGACCGGACGGCGAACGAGCGGGCGCTGCGCGACGTGCGCTTCTTGCGATCGGCGGCGGCGGTGGAGGTCGGCGCCGCGACGGTGGGGGTGCTGGTCGCCGCGACCGAGACGGCCGCGACAGGGGTGGCATGGGCGACCGCGGCCGGGGCCGCGGGCGTCAGGGGGGCGGCGAGGGCCAGCGTGGTCACGCCGGCCAGGGCCAGGCCCCGGGCACGGTTGAGCAACGGCATGGGGGAATCTCCTGTCGACGCCTGCGAGGTGAGCTGTCGGGTTCGGGCGGAGCGGCCCGGCCGCGGATGCGGCTTCACCCCAAGGTCCACGCTGTGCTTCGCGAGGACCACGATTGGGTCCCCCACTCCCGTCCAGTCGATGCGTTGCTGGCCGTGGCCAGGGGCGCTGGGGGCGAGACGTGGACGGGATTCGGCGCCGTCCGCCCCGTCCCACCGGGTGGTGGGATGCCACGACGGTAGCCAAGGTCACGGGTATGTCACAAACCCATCGCATGTGACATATGTCTCGCGCTTCACCCCTCGCAAGCCGCAAGAACGGACACATCGGACCTTCTTCACAGCAGGATCTGCGGCCAGGGCGCCGACGTCCCCTGGGCGCCGGACGGCGCGCGGCCCGCTGGTGGGCTGGCGTGCCAGTGCGGCGGTTGAGCGCGGCGGTGCAGCCGGAGCAGGGAGGATGATGCGCCTCGCGCGCCTGACGGGTACCCTCAGGGGTACTTCGAGCACGAGGAGCCCCGCATGCAGATCGACGAATCGTGCCGCAAGGACGTGGTCAACCGGCTCCGGCGGATCCAGGGCCAGGTCAACGGGATCATCACGATGATCGACGAGGGCCGCGACTGCTCCGAGGTCATGGTGCAGATCGCCGCGGTCTCCCGCGCCGTGGACCGCGCCGGGTTCAAGATCATCTCCTCCGAGCTCCAGGCGTGCGCGACCGCCCAGCGCGACGGCCGGGAGCCGTCGATGCCGATGGAGCAGCTCGAGAAGCTGTTCCTGGCCCTGGCCTGACGGCACGGCGGGCACGGCTGCGAGGGCGGCCGGTCGAGCCCCATCGGGCCCGTGAGCCCCCCGCTGGTGGGCCCCCGGCTGGCGCTGCCGCGGCTCAGGCCGCGACGATCACCTGGACCGCCTGAGCCGGGGCGAGCGCCACCGCGTCGGAGCCCTGACCGATGCGTACGCCGTCGGCCGCCCGCACCACCTGCACGGACCCGCCGGGGACGGCTCCAACGCGACGCAGCTGGGCCATCACCGCCTCGTCGGACTGCAGGGTCTCGCCGATGCGCAGCACGTCGACCTGCCGCGGCACGTCGTCGACGGGCAGGGCGCTGACCGGCCGGCCGGGCAGCGGGCCGGGTGCGGCGACGGCCCGTGACCCCGGATCAGCCAGCTCACCCAGGCCCGGGATCGGGTTGCCGAAGGGTGACGCGGTCGGGTTGCCGAGGATGCTGAGCAGGCGGCGCTCGACGGCCTCGCTCATCACGTGCTCCCAGCGGCAGGCCTCGCCGTGCACCTCCTCCCACGGCAGTCCGATGACGTCGACGAGCAGGCACTCCGCCAGGCGGTGCTTGCGCATGACGCGCGTCGCGAGCTCGGCGCCGGCCGGGGTCAGCACGAGGTGACGGTCGTCCTGGTCGAGCTCGACGAGGCCGTCCCGCTGCATCCGCGCGACCGTCTGCGAGACCGTCGGGCCGCTCTGGGCGAGCCGCTCGGCGATACGGGCCCGCATCGGCAGCACGCCCTCCTCGGTCAGCTCGAAGATGGTGCGCAGGTACATCTCGGTGGTGTCGATCAGCTCGCTCACGCGGTCATTGTCCCGCACGCCCCACGGTTCGGCTGCCGCGACCCGACGGAACCCCTGGGGGCATGTGCGCTGGCGCTGCGAGGCCCACCATCGGCACCTACAGTCGCAGCGTGGATCCCGGGGCCGCCCTGCAGGTGATCTGGTTCCGGCGTGACCTGCGCACGCAGGACCATCCGGCCCTTGCCGCGGCGGTCGCCGGCGGGGCCGGTCGACCCGTGCTGCCCCTCTTCGTCACCATGCCCGGACCCTGGGACCGGCTGGGTGCTCCGGCGCGCGCGTACGTCGCCGGCTCGCTGGCGGCCCTGCGAGCCCAGCTCGGGGCGCTGCACGTGCGCACCGGGGAGCCCGACGTGGTCCTCGCGGAGCTCGCTCGCAGCCACGGGCCGCTCACCGTCCATGTCACCGAGGCGCACACCCCCGCCGGCCGCGCCCGCGACGAGCGCGTGGCCAGGGCCCTGGCACCGCTCGGCTCGCGGCTGGTGGCCAGCGGCAGCAACTACGCCGTGCCGCCGGGCGCAGTCCGCAAGCCCGACGGCGAGCCATATCGGGTGTTCACGCCCTTCCACCGCGCCTGGCAGGCCCACGGCTGGGCGCGGCCGACGCCCCAGCCGGTGCCGCTGCCGGTGCTGGACCTGCCGGGCGAGGAGCTGCCGCCGGTCGGCGAGCAACTGGCAGGCACCCTCATCCCGACCGCCGGCGAGGCCGCCGCCCTCGACCGGTGGCACGCGTTCCACGCCGGCCCGCTCGCCGGCTACGGGCAGGCCCGAGATCGCGCCGACCTGCCCGCCACGAGCCGCATGTCGATCCCGCTGCGCTGGGGCGAGGTGCATCCACGCACCCTGCTGGCCTCGCTGGACCCCGAGCGCGACCGCCGCTTCGTCGCCGAGCTGGGGTGGCGCGAGTTCTACGCCGACGTGCTGTTCCACGCGCCGCACACCGGCACCCGCAACCTCAACCCGAGCTACGACCGGATGGTGCACGACGAGGGGCCCGGCGCTGACGCCGCCTTCGCGGCGTGGGCCGAGGGTCGCACCGGCTACCCGTTCGTGGATGCCGGCATGCGCCAGCTGCGGGCCGAGGGCTGGATGCACAACCGCGTCCGGATGGTCACCGCGTCGTTCCTCGTCAAGGACCTGCACCTGCCGTGGTGGCGTGGCGAGGTCGAGTTCCGGCGCTGGCTCATCGACGGTGACCCAGCCTCGAACGCCCACGGCTGGCAATGGGTTGCCGGCTCGGGCACGGATGCCGCCCCCTACTTCCGGGTGTTCAACCCGGTGCTGCAGGGGCTGAAGTTCGACCCGGACGGCGACTACGTGCGGCGCTACGTGCCCGAGCTGGGGCACCTCGCGGGGCCCGCCGCCCACGAGCCATGGAAGGTGCTCGACGGCTACGCCGCGGGCTACCCCGAGCCGATGGTCGACCACGGCGAGGAGCGCGAGGAGGCGCTGCGCCGCTACGAGGCGATCCGCTGAGACCCGGCGGCTGCGCTGCCGTGCGTCCCCGCCGACCGAACCGGGTCGCGTGGCAGACTGCCCCGCATGGCGATGCTCGCGGTCATCTCGCTGAAGGGTGGGGTCGGCAAGACGTCGATCTGCCTCGGCCTGGCCGCGAGCGCATGGGCCGCGGGGCACCGCACGCTCGTGATCGACCTGGACCCGCAGGCCAACGCCACCGCCGGCCTGGACCCGCAGCCCTATGAGTTCACCACCAACGACGTGCTGGCCGACGGCCGCACCGGCATCGCGGCCGAGGCGATCGTGCCGAGCGGCTGGGGCCCGGGCATCGACCTCATCCCCGGTGAGCGAGCCCTCGAGCACCGCGCTCACGCCGAGGGCCCGGAGTCCGCGCTGCGGCTGCGCATGACGCTGGCCGGCGCGCTCGACCGCTACCACACGGTGCTCATCGACTGCCCGCCGTCGCTGGGCGAGCTGACCCGCAACGCCCTGGCCGCGGCACCGGCGGCCCTCATCGTCACCGAGCCGTCGTTCTTCGCCCTGCAGGGCGCCGAGCAGGCGCTCGAGGCCGTGGAGGTGGCGCGCGCCGCGACGAACCTGGGGCTGCGCCCCGCAGGGATCGTGGTCAACCGGATGCGCCGCAGCACGGAGCACGCCTACCGGCTCGCCGAGCTGCGCGCGGCCTATCCCCAGCTGGTGCTCGAACCCCCGATGCCCGATCGCACGGCGATGGCCAGCGCCCAGGGCGCCGCCCTGCCGATCACGGCGCTGCGCAGCGCCGGGGCTCAGGACCTCTCCGCCCGGTTCGCCGTCCTGACGCAACACATCGAGGAGGCCCTGTCGTGACCACCCCAGCGCCACGCCCAGCCCTCAAGCGCGCGGCGGATGCCCACATCCACCCCGCAGCCCCGGCCGGTGCGTCGCACCTGCGACCCGCGCCGGACCCCGGGGAGGTCACGGACGCTCCGCTGCTGCCCGAACCGCGGCCGGCCGCTGAGCCCGCCGGCGCCGTCTCGCGGCTGTCAGGGCCGCTGGGCGGCACCACCAGCGACGCGTTGCGCGCCGCGGGCAAGCGTGCCCGGCGAGGTGGCCGTGGCGGTCGCGACGAGAAGCGCGTCGAGCTGACCGTCCAGGTGCCCAAGGCCCTGCGCAAGGAGTTCCGCGCCGCGCTGAAGGCCGAGCAGCTCGACGCCGACGAGGTCGTCACCACCATGCTGCGCGTCTGGCTCGACCGATGACGACCGCCCACCCCGACGCCCGCCGTGCCATCGGCGGCCGCCCCGCCGAGGAGTCCCCATGAAGCGCCCCCTGACCGCCGTCGCCCTCGCGCTGCTGCTCGCCACGACCGCGGGCTGCGCCGACTACACCACCACCGGCGTGCCGCAGGCCGACGGGGAGTCGGCACCCGCCACCGAGTCGCTGGCACCCGGCGAGGATCCGCTGGCCGGCACCAGCTGGGCGCTGGAGTCGAGCACCGCGGCTGACCTGGCGTCGTTCCCGATCACCGCGTCGTTCACCGACGGGCTGTTGGCCGGCCAGGCGCCGGTCAACACCTACACGACCTCCTACGAGGTGCAGGCGGACGACCAGATCGAGCTGGGCCCGGTCGCCACGACCAAGATGGCTGGCGAACCCGCGGCGATGCAGGCCGAGACCGAGTTCCTGCAGCTGCTCGAGGAGGTCGACGGCTTCGTCGTGAGCGACACCCAGCTGCAGCTCGTCGCGGGTGAGGAGGCGGTCCTGACGTTCAAGCCGGGCACGGCCGGCGGCACGAGCACCGACCAGATGGAGGCCGAGACGGCCAAGACCGAGGCCTTCGCCCAGACCCTGGTCGGCAAGAGCGCGGCCGAGGCCGAGGCGGCGACCACCGAGGCTGGGTTCACCTACCGCGTCGTCTCGGAGGACGGGCAGCCGCAGGCGGTCACCAGCGACTACCGGACCGACCGCGTGAACGTCGAGCTGGTGGACGGGAAGGTCACGAAGGCCACGGCCGGGTGACGACGGACGCCGCCGGCGCCGCGGCCGGGTCCAGGGCGGCGCGACCAGGCACCGGCTCGCCTCAGCGACCGGCCACGCCCGACGCCACACCTGACTCCACGCCCGACCCGGGGCCGGGGCCTGCCCCGGCGACTGAGGAGTCCTCCCCCTTGGTGCAGCCGCGCGCCCGCAGCTGGGCGCAGCGGGAGGCTCGCTCCTACCGCCGACGACGCCGGGAGTACGTGGCTGCCACGAACACGCTCGTGGCCGTGCTCACCGCCCGGCTGGAGGACATCGACGAGATCGAGGCGTTCGTGGTTGGTCGGGCCAAGGAGGTGCGGTCGGTCGAGCAGAAGCTGCGCGCCCGGGACCGGGCCGCGCCCGGCCGCGACACTGGCTACGCGGACCTGCCGGACCTCATCGGGGTGCGGGTGGTGGTGCGGCTCGAGCGAGAGATCGCGATCGTCGCCGAGGAGCTGCACCGGATGTTCGTGATCGAGAAGGACGCCGACGTCCGCGAGGAGCACGGCCGTGAGGAGACGCCCGGCTACCGCGGCCGGCACTTCGACGTGCGGGCCCAGGAGGGCAGCGACCTGCCGGCGCTGCTGCGCGAGCAGGTGGCCGAGATCCAGGTCCGAACCCGGGCGGCCGACCTCTGGGCCTCCGTCGAGCACGACCTGCGCTACAAGGGCGCCACGCCGCTGCCGCCGGCACGCAGCCGCCAGTTCGTGCTGGCTGCCAGCCTGCTCGAGCTGGCGGAGCGTGAGCTCGAGGACCTGCGCGCATGGCACCTGCAGGCCCAGCAGGAGCAGGCCCAGCCCGTCGCAGCGGCCCTGGCCGCCGAGCCGCTGGCCCGCGCAGTGCCGCTGGACCCGACCACCCTCGCCGAGTTGCTCGGCACCCGGTACCCGGCGACGGCCAGCACACCCCGGCGGCTGGCGTGGATGCTCGAGCTGCTGCGCGAGCTGCACCTCGACACCGCCGGGGCCCTCCTCGGCCTGCTGCCCGCCCGGGTCGATCCGCGGATCCTCGCCCTGGCCGAGGGCCGGGCCAGCGTGGACACCGTGCGCATGCTCGACGACGAGCTGCTGCTGCTCATCCCCGAGGACTACGTGCGCGCGAACCGCGCGGTGCCCGATGAGCGCAACCCGCAGCGTCTGCGGACGCTGCAGCGCCGGCAGCGACGGCTCGCTGGGGGCTCATCAGGGGCCTGACCCTGGGCAGGCCGGGGCCGCTCCGGAGCCTGACCCGGGGCAGGTCGGGGGCCGCTCCGGAGCCTGACCCGGAGCTGATCGGGGGCCGCTCCGGAGCCTGACCCGGGGCTGATCCGGCACATTCGGGCTGGCGAACTCGCCGGGCCGTGCAAGAGGGCCGACGACCCGGGGTGGATCGCCGGCCCTCTCCCCATGCGCGGGTCTCGGTTGCGCCAGCCTCGGAGCTGGCCGGCATTCGACGACGGAGCTGGCCTTGGCCAGCCGGACGCTGTCACTCACCCTTTCGGCCACACGGGCCCGTTCAGATGCAGCCGTCAGCGGGCACTCGTTGGGTCATCGGAGCCCGGCGCGCGGCCCGCCTGCCAGAGCACCCCGAGCTCCCGGAACCCGAGGTGGTCGTACAGCCGATGAGCGGGGCTGCCGGGGTCCACGTGGATCTCCCACACGTCGGCACCGCGCTGGGCCGCCCAGGCACCGGCAGCGTGCAGCAGGTGGCTGGCCAGGCCTCGGCCCCGATGCTGCGGCGCGGTGACGACATGCTGATAGCGCGCCACCTGCCTGGCGTCGTCCAGCGGTCCGCACAGCACGATGCCCAGCACGCTGGCCAGCTGGCCGTCGGCAGCGAAGGCGGCCAGGAACGCCGCCTCGCCACGGGCAGCCAATCCCTGGCGGGTGCGCCACTGCCGCTCGCAGTACCGGCGTTCCCCCGAGCCCTGCCCCGCGGCAGCAGGACCAGCCAGCGCCACGTCGAGCGCCACCGCCTGGGCCCACTCACCGTCGTGAGCCAAGGGACGCACCACGAAGCCCTGCGGACAAGGCCTGGCAGGCGGTG
This sequence comes from Candidatus Nanopelagicales bacterium, assembly GCA_036375875.1. Classification (GTDB taxonomy): domain Bacteria; phylum Actinomycetota; class Actinomycetes; order S36-B12; family CAIYMF01; genus Prado023. Next base: position 11,678 of record DASVBK010000137.1, on the reverse strand, counting down.
CCGCGCCGGACACCAGCACCAGCTCGGGCTCGACAGCCAGCCCGACGGCCTCGTAGCGGCCGGCGACAGGGGCGCGAGGCAGCCCGATCGAGACGTGCTCGGCGTCGGGGAAGTGCTCGTCGAACCGCTCCACCCAGTGCATCGCGTCGTCGGCACGCTGCGGGTCGGTGACCAGCACCAGGTTGCCCCAGTGGAAGCCCGGGTTGTGCGGCGAGGCCAGCACGAGGTGGTCCGGGTGGGCCTCGACCACCGAGCCACCGAGTCGCAGCACCGCCACGTCCGTGGCCCACGGTCGCGGGATCCGCATGAGCCCGAGGATAGCTACGCTCGCGGTCATGCTGCCCTGGTCGGCGCCGCTTGCCGGACGCCTGGATGAGCTGGTCATCGACGCTCCGGCGCTGCGGGGCAACCCCCTCGGCGATCCCGCGGAGCGACCCCTGTGGGTGTACACGCCCCCCGGGTACGACGACGCCCCCGACCTCCGCTACCCGAGCATCTACGTGCTGCAGGGCTACACGGGGCACGTGCAGATGTGGCGCAACCGGACCGCCTTCCGCCAGCCCCTGCCCGAGACGGCCGACGCCGTGTTCGCCGGCGGCGCCCCACCCTGCATCGTGGTGTACGTCGACGCCTGGACCGCGTACGGCGGCTCGCAGTTCGTGGACTCGCGGGGCACCGGCAACTACCACACGTACCTCTGCCAGGACGTCGTCGGCTTCGTCGACGCCCACTACCGGACCATCGCTGCGGCTGCCTCCCGTGCCGTGACCGGCAAGTCCAGCGGAGGGTATGGCGCGATGATCACGCCCATGCTGCGCCCAGACCTGTTCGGGGCGCTGGCCAGCCACGCCGGGGATGCGCTGCACGAGCTGTGCTACATCCCCGAATTCGGCAATGCCGTGCGCGGGCTGCGACGCTACGACGGCGATCCCGCGCGCTGGTGGTCGGACTTCACGTCGCGCACGGCCTTCACCCGCCCGGAGGACCAGCTCCTGCTGGGCCTCTACGGCGTTGCTGCCTGCTACTCCCCGGACGCGGAGGGCAGCCCCGTGCTGCCCTTCGACCCCGTCACGGGCGAGCTGCTCCCGGAGGTGTGGCAGCGCTGGCTGGACGTCGACCCGGTGCGGATGGCGGCCCAGCACGCCGACGCGCTGGCCGCCATGACCGCCGTCTGGCTCGACGCCGGCACCTCCGACGAGTTCAACCTGGACGTGGGCGCCGTGGCGTTCCGAGCCGCCCTGCTGGCGGCGGGCCTCCCCGAGCAGCGCCTGCAGTTCGAGCTGTTCGAGGGCCGGCACGGCGGCATCGACCACCGGTACCCGCTGGCCATCGCCTGGCTGGCCGAGCGCCTGGCGCGCTGAGCCCGCGGGAGCGCCCAGCTCCGGCACCTGCCCCCGGATCCCCCACGCCAGCGCGATCCACCGAGCCTGCCACACTGCGATCGTGGCAACGCCCACCGTGGCCTTCCTGCTCGCCGTCGTCGCGGCGGCGGCCACGATGCTGGGCTGGGCCGCGGTCGCCGCCAAGCGCTCCTGGACCCCGCGCGGGGTGGGCATCGCCCTGATCGTGTCGGGCCTGGCGATGCTCGGGGTCTCCCTCGTCGAGCTGCTCCCACCTGGACTGCGCGACCCCGACGCCCGGCTCGCCACCATCACCCTGTTCGCCCTCGGGATGCTCCTGGTGCCGGCGCTGGGCTGGGTGCTCGGGCGGCTCATCCCCGGCCTCGGCTCGCTGCAGAGCGCATCGGTCCTGGTGATGGCCTCGATCGCGCTGCACAACGTGCCCGAGGGCACGGTGGTCGTTGCCGCGACCACGGTGGACCTCGAGCTGGGTGTCGTGACCGCCATCGCGATCGCCCTGCACAACATCCCGGAGGGCATGGCGGTCGCCACCGCCGTGCTCGCCGCCGGGGGCTCCCGGCGGGCGTCGTTCGGCTTCACGGCCGTCTCGATGCTCGGTGAGGTGCTCGGTGCGGCCCTCATCGTCGTGCTGGGCATGGGGCTGAGCCCGGCCGGCGCGACGGCCGTGCTCGCGCTGGTGGGCGGGGTGATGGTCGCGCTCTCGCTGACCCAACTGCTGCCAGCGGGGATCGGCCTCGTCCGACAGCGCGACCGCGAGCAGGACCTCGGCGCGCTGTCTGGGCCCGCCCGGCGCTGACCCGCCGCGGCCCCCCGGCCATCACGCGACCGAGACCGCTGCCGGGAGCGAGGCCTGCGCCAGGGCCCATGCCACCGGCCCGTCCGGCGGTATCGGCTCTCGCATCCACGACTGGTCGGGCGTCGGCAGCGCGAGCAGCTCGCGCACCGGACGCAGCGCGGGCATCGGCTCGACGGCGACCGTGCCCCGGCGCGTGACCCACCGCAGCTCGCCGCGAGCCTCGATGGCCTCGGTGACGGCGATCGTCATCCGCACATCGGCGGCGACGTACTCCAGCACCGCGCCATGCTCACCGCGCAGCCAGGCTGCCGGCGCCTGCGCCCCGTCCATGGACTTCGCCACGCGGAGGGCCAGTCCTTCGGCGGCACGAGCCAACCCGACCGGGAAGCCACGCTGCCAGAGGACCTGGAGCATCGGGTCGTACAACTCCCACATCACGTCGGCGGCCAGCTGCGGGCAGCCGCTCACCACGCCCAGCAGCTGCAGGTCGAAGCCCGCGCCGTTCCAGGCCACCAGCCGGTGACCACACTGCTGCCAGTGCCGCAACCAGCGCAGCATGCCCAGCGCCTGGGCCCTGCCCATCGTCGGCGTCGGCCGACCATCGGAGCCACGCCCGTACCAGTGCCCGACCGTGCCGTCCGGCGTGCCGGCCGCGGCGCACGTGATCCCCGACGGGATCCCGGCCCCTGGTTCGAGCTCGGTCGTCTCGAGGTCGAAGCCGATCCACGTGCCCGGCTCGCACAACCCGCGCGCGAGCGGATCCCCCGTCTGCATGCTGCCCCCTCGTCGCCTCGCCGCAGGCGGTGGTCCGCCTGCCGCAGCACCCCCGGCTGCTCCCTGACGACGCGGTCCACTGTGCCGAGGGGGTCTGACAACGAAGGGCCCGCGCAGGTCAGAGGTTGCCGGCCGTGGGGATCTCGCAGGTGGTCGAGCCGGCTGGGCAGTACCGAGCGCCGCCCACCACCAGCTGCACCAGCAGGTCCACCCGGCTGAGGCCCGCCTCGTCGAACGCAGCCCGCAGCGCCTCGACCTTGGCCTCTGGGGGCGGGCCCAGCGCGGTGATCGCGACCACGCCGCCGGAGACCGCGACGTTCGCGACCTGCCAGTTGTTGGTGCGCGCCCAGGCCTCGGCCACCGGCTGCGCATCGGCCTTGAGCTGCTGGTCGCGGGCGACGGCGAGACTGCCCCCGGTGAGCGGGATGGCCACCAGGATCACCGCGCCGACCACCACCGCGAGGGTGCCGCCGGTCAGCTTGCCCAACGGCAGGCCGGCACGGTGCGCCACCTCGCGGATGCGGAACACCAGCAGCACGACGGTGCCGGTGGCCACGATGGCGGCGAAGTTGGTCGCGAACAGCAGCGCCGCGCCCGCCGCGTCGGACCACCGCTGCACCTCGAGCAGCAGGCCCACCACGGCCAGCGGCGGGACCAGCGAGATCGCGATGGCCACCCCGGGCAGGGCGTCGGAGATGTCCGAGCGCACCAGCGCGAAGGCTCCCACGGTGCCGGTCGCCAGGGCAGCGATCAGGTCGATGAGCCGTGGATGGATGCGGCCGCTCACCTGGGTGTTGGTGGCGTAGGCATCCAGCGGGCTGGCCAGCATGCCGAGCAGGTAGCCCACGGCAATGACCACCAGGCCACCGAGCAGCACCAGCAGCACGCTCCGCAGCAGGTGCTCCCGGTCGGCGAGCACGACTGCGAGCGCGGTGCCCAGGATCGGCGTCATGAGCGGGGCCACGATCATGGCCCCGATCACCGTGGCCGTGGAGTCGGACACCACGCCGGCCGAGGCGATGATCGCGGCGAGCACCAGCAGCGTCCAGAACCTCGTCGAGGCAGCGCTGTTCAGCGGCGGGTCGATGAAGAGCGCCTGCTGCATGCGCTCGATGTCGCCGACGGTCACCTGGCTTGCCACGTGCTGCCTCCCTGGGTGGTCTGCGGCGATGATGACCAGCCCACCCTCGCCGTGCCGGCAGGCGCGCCGCGGCGGTCACCCCCGGCTCCCCCGGCGTCATCCCAGCAGCAGCTCGAGCGCACGCGCGACGGCGTCCTGATCGTTGCTGGGGACGACCAGGTCAGCCATCGCACGGGCCTGCGGGGAGGCATTGGCGGGCACGATGGCAACACCAGCGAAGGCCAGCATCGGCGCGTCGTTCGGGCCGTCGCCGATGGCCGCGACCTGGTCGCGCCCGATCCCCCATCGGACGGCACACGCCGCCAGCGCCGCAACCTTGTCCACGCCGGCCGCAGTCACCTCGAGGTGGGTCGGGGTGGAGCGGACGGCCTCGAGGCCCGCCGGCACGTGCACGTCGTCCAGCAGGTCGGTGCGCTCCGGCGGCGCCAGGAGCAGCAGCTTGTCCGGCGCCGGCGCCGTACCGAACGCGCCGAGCTGGGGCGTCGCGGCCACGATGCGCGCCTCCTGCTCGACCAGCGCGTCCATGTGCTCGACGAGCCACCCGTCCAAGGCGTACCACTGCACGCAGACCCCCGCAGGCACGGCCGCGGCACAGGCCCTGGCCGCCGCCACCGGCATCGGGTGACGCGCGAGGACCGCCAGCGCATCGCCGCGGAAGCGACCGGTCAGGGCGCCCTGCGAGGCGACGAAGACCGGACCCTCGTGCTGCCCGGCGGCGGCCGGGGCTGGCGCGGCCACGGCGTCGGCGTCGAGCGCCGCGAGCACGGCCCGAAGCGCGATCGGGGGCCGGGCGGTGACGAGCACGACGCGTACCCCGCGGGACCGGGCGGCGCGCACGGCTGCCGCATTGGCCGGACTCACCCGGTGGGCACCGTCCAGGAGCGTGCCGTCGACGTCGACCGCCACGAGCCGGATGGGCGTGCGCCGGCCCGGCCGGCCATGGCCCGCCGCCTCAGCCACGCCCGGTGATCCGCGCGTCGAGGAATGCCAGCTGGTCGCGCAGCGCCGCGACCGTCGGCATCGGCACGCCGGCCCGCGCCGCGCGGCGCAGCGGCTCGCCGAGCATCGCGTCGACCTCCATCGGTCGGCCGCGGTCGGCGTCGAGCTTCATCGAGGTGTCGTAGGGGGCCATCCGCGCGGTCATGGCGAGCAGGTCGTCGGCCAGGGAGTCCGGCAGCCTGCGGCCCTCGGCGGCAGCGGCCGCGGCGACCTCGGCCATGACCCGTCGGATCAGCGCGACGGCCTCGGCGCTGGCCATGAGCTGGGCGGTGCTGGCGCCCAGGATCACCGACAGCGGGTTGAAGGGCACGTTCCACATGAGCTTGCGCCAGCGGGCACGGACCAGGTCGTCGTCGAGCAGGCACTGGGTCCCGGCTGCGCCGAGGTCCTCGGCGATGGCCCACATGACCGGCGTGACGCCCATCGGGCGCTCATCGGGGCTCGATGCGGCGATCGTCAGCGCGCCGTAGTCCAGGTGCGCGACGACACCCGGGACGCGCTGCTGCGCGCACAGGAACGCCAGGCCTCCCAGCACCGGGACGCTCCCGGCCCGCGCGAACCCTGCCTCGCAGCCGATCCCGTTCTGCACCAGGAGCACCGTTCCCGCCCTGCCGAGCAGCCGACGCGCGTGGTTGGCGAGCTCGTGCTGGACGGCGTCGTTGGCAGTCGCCTTCACCGCGACGAGGAGCACGTCACACGGCTCGAGCTCGTCCCACGAGGCGGCGACGTGCGGGGCCGGGACGTGCTGGTCCCCCTCGGGCGAGGTCAACGTCAGCCCTCGGTCGCGCACCGCCTGGGCCTCACGGCGGACCAGGAACTGCACGGGCGCACCCGCTGCCGCCAGCCGGATGCCGTAGAAGCAGCCGACGGCGCCGGCTCCGATGACGGCGTAGCGCAGCACGCCGCGATCCTGCCACGCGCGTCCGTCGCCCTTCGAGTACCGGGCATGCCGAGGGCCCGACCCCCGCAGGAGCCGGGCCCTCGATCGTCGACCGCGGTCAGCCGCCGATGGGCGAGCCGTTGTACGCCAAGGAGTACCGCGGATAGGCCGGGGCGGTCTCGCCGGGGTCGTCAGCCGTGACGATGACGCCGTCCGTGCCGAGCGCCGACACCGGGAGCGTCGCCGTCCAGGTGCCGTCCGCCTGCTTGGTCAGCTGCACCGCCTGGTGCGACGACGCGGTCGCGCCGTAGCCCACGACCTGGACGGTCCAGCCATCGACCGGCACCGGATGCGCCTGGGTGAGGGACTTCGCCCCCTTGAGGTCGGCGCCGCTGGTGACGGTCGAGCCGCCCACGCTGACGTCGTCCACCCAGAAGCCGAGCCCGGTGACCCCGGGATCGGTGATGTACCGGAAGGCCACGTCGACCGTCTTCCCGGCGTATGCCGAGAGGTCGAACGTGAGCTGCTTGGCACCGCTGAGCTGGTCGCCATCGACGCCCGGACCGGTGAAGCCGGGGAGGTTCTTGACCACGGCGGGGATGGCACCGGGGTCAGTCTGCGAGGTGGCGTTCCCCTGCTGGTCGGCCAGGCTCTTCCACGACGAGGTCCCCTCGTCCCAGACCTGCACGAACCCGAAGTCCCAGCCGAGCTCCGTGCCCCACTCGAGGGTTGCGCGCAGCACGGGGTCAGCCTGCGGCACGGAGACCGAGTAGACGATCGCGCGGTCCAGGTTGTCACCCTTCCCCGAGTACAGCCGGCCGTCCTGCGCCGTCCACTCCACCGGCGCCGGCGGATAGGTCGCCTCGCCGGTGAACTGCAGGGTCCCGGAGCCGCCGAGCTTCACGAAGTCCCCACCGTTCGGCGGTGCGCCGGGGGAGGCGAAGGCCTGGGGCGTGTCCCAGTTGATGCGCGACGTGAGCGTCGGTGCCGTGAAGCGCGTCGCATCGGCACCCTCGGCACCGCCGTCGATGGCCTTGTCGAGCGCCACCATGGCGAGCCAGTCGTGGAGCACGTCCTGGGCGTCGGTACCCGGTGCGAACTGGTCGAGCACGGCCTGCAGCCCCGCCAGGCCGTCCTTGGGCTCCTTGTGCAGCGCCGACATGAAGGCGTCACCACCGAACCGGCCATGCAGGTACTCCATGACGGTGTACGCGGCGCCGTAGTCGCAGAGCACCTCGGGACCCCCCTGGTCCTCCCACATGGTCAGCGAGTTCTCGGGGCCGCCGTAGGACTGGAGCAGGAAGCCCTGGAAGCACGCGATGTGCGAATCCGCGTCCTTGGCCTCGGGATCCAGGTTCGGATCCACGTACCCGGTCAGCGTCTGTGCCCAGTCCGACAGGCCCTCGTTGACCCAGCTCACCTCGTCGGTGTCGGCGTAGTACTCCAGCAGGTGCTGGTACTCGTGGGCGAAGGTGCCCTCGTAGAGGTACGGGTTGGACCTGCCGAGCGCTGCGGCGCCGATCGCGGCCGCGCAGTCCTGGTACTCCTTCGAGCCGGAGTCGTCCGGCGGAGTGGCGCCGGTCCGGTGCAGCCAGTCGTACGCGTCGATGGTCATGACGTTGCGGTCCACGTACTCGTTGAACACCGAGTAGAAGAAGCCCGCGATGTAGGTCTGGCCATCGGGCGTCTTCGGCGCGTAGTAGTTGGCGTCGCGCACGTTGTCGATGAGCGTGACCGTCTTCGCGCCGTCACCGAGGTAGTAGCTCGAGGGCACCTTGGCCTCGGACTTCTTCCCGCTGGCCGTCTTGTCGCTGAGGATGTCGTCGAGCACGGCCCGGGACCCGTCGCGAGCTGGGGCGACCGAGAACGCCGCCGACTCCTTCGGGTACATGTTCTGGTCGAACTCCCGGACGAAGCTGCGCACCTGGTCGTCCGTGACGCGAACCAGCGCGCCATCGTCGACGGTGTTGCGGCAGTCGCCCGCGGGGAAGGTCAGCTGGTCCGCGACCCAGACCTCGATGTGCTCGCCGACGCCACGCAGCGTGTAGGTCTTGACGTACAGCCCCTTGACGTCATCGAGCGCCAGCCACAACCGCTGGTCGCCCACGCGCGCGTTCTTGCTGTGCTGGGTGCCCGGAACGGGCTGTCCGGCCTTCACCGTCAGCGTCCGGGGCTTGCCCTTGTTGTAGTTGCTACCGGTGTCCCTGACCTCGCTGTTCCCGTTCCCGGGGTTGGGGTCCTTGCCGGCGGCCCCTACAGGGACGGCGTCGGCCGCGGTGGCGCCTGAGGCCGCCAGGGCGGCAGCTGCGGTCACGGCGATGGCGCGACCCAGGAATCCTCGTCTGTGCACGTGATCCTCCATGTTGGCTCCGACGGGCTTCCCGCAGCACCCTGCCTGCTCGGGCCCGACGGCGGGACGCTACGCCCGCGCGCGGGGCCCGTGTCCACCCGGGGGGCCGTGGTGCTCGATCCGCCGCCGCTGGTCCGACTATCCCGATCGGTACGCCTCGCGCAGGCTCACCCGCCCGCCCATCCGCAGCGCCGCGCCCCGGTACACCCGCGCCCCGAACCAGACCAGCAGCGCGATGAAGGCCACCGACCCCGCCAGGGCGACCACCACCTGCCAGCCGGGCGCGTCACCAGTGACCATCCGGAACGGCATGAGCAGCGGCGACCACCAGGGCAGCATCGACATCGGTGCCAGCAGCGGGCTGGGCGGGCCGGCCAGCGAGAGCGCGGCGACCACGTACGCGGGCAGGAGCAGCACCGACGGCACGTACGTCAGCGACTGCAGGTCCTCCAGCCGGGACACCGTCGCACCCATCGTGGCGAACAGGAAGCTGTACAGGGCGTACCCGAGCACGAACCACAGCGCCAGCCAGGCCAGCGGCCAGAACCCGAGCCGGAACAGCTCCAGGCCGGCCGAGTCGCGCCCGAAGGCGCGCAGGCCCACGAGGTAGGTCAGGCCGAGGATCAGCAGCTGCACCAGGCCCAGGCCGCCGACGCCGAGCACCTTGCCGGTGAGCATCGCCGCGGTGGACACCTTGGCCAGCACGAGCTCGGCCACGCGGGTCTGCTTCTCCTCGACCACCGCCGAGCCGACGAACTGCCCGAACGCCATCACGAGGATGAACAGCACCACCACGCTGGCGAAGGCGGCGGCCGCCCTGGCGGCGCGCAACGGGTCGCCGCGTGGCGTGCCCGCGTCGCTGACGTCGCGCACCTCGACGGTCACCGGGTCGAGCACCGACTCCACCTGCTCGTCGCTGAGGCCCAGCTCCCGCGCAGCGTCGGCGCGCGCGAGGGAGGTCGCCGCACTGCGCAGCACCGCGTCCACGCTCCCCGCCGGGGAGCCCTGCGCCACGATGGTGCGCCCGTCGACGAGCGCCGCATCGACAGCACCGCGGCGCACCGCCGCCGCCGCGTCCGCCGCGGTGTCGAGTGCCACGACGGTGACGTCCACGCCCAGTGACCCAGCAGCTCGGGCGACCGCCGCCGACACCTCCGTTGCGTCCGGCCCGGCCACGCCCACGGTCGCCGCCGGCACCGGCCGGCCCACCAGCGAGACCGCGAACATCCCCACGAGGATCAGCACCATCGAACCGATGAGCACGCCCAGGAACACCCTGCTGCGACCGCGCTCGACGAACTCCCGACGCGCGATGAGCACCGTCCCGTGGCCCAGGCTCATGGCGAGGACCCATCGGGGACGCTGGTGCCCACGAGCACCTCGCGCGGGGGTGCAGCGTCCACGGCCTCGTGGAACAGGTCGGCCAGGGACGGCGGCTCGTACCGGAACGCCGTGATCGCGCCGTGCCGACTGGCGGCGGCGAGCAGGTCCTCGGCGGAGACCTCCGCGGGCACCAGCAGGTGGGGCCGCTCACCACCGACACGGGTCACGACCACGCCCTCCGGCACCCAGGGCCGCCCGGCCACAGCCACCTCGAGGCGCCGATAGGGCGCTTGCGCGCGGATCGCCTCGAGCTCCCCGCGCTCCACGATCCGCCCGCCGTTGATGATGGCCACGTCCTGGCACAGGCCCTCCACCAGGTCGAGCTGGTGGGAGGAGAACAGGATCGTCGCCCCGGCCCTGGCCGCCTCGCGCAGCACGTCACCCATCTCGACCACCCCGACCGGGTCCAGGCCGGAGAACGGCTCGTCGAGCACGAGCACCTCGGGGCCGTGCACGAGGGCCGCGGCCAGCTGCACCCGCTGCTGGTTGCCGTGCGAGAGCGTCTCGAGGCGATCCCGGCGCCTGTCGGCCAGACCGAGCCGCTCCAGCCACGCGAGGCTCGCGTGCTGCGCGTCCCGCCGGCCCATCCCAGCGAGTCGGCCGAAGTGCACGAGCTGCGCCTGGATGCCCATCTTCGGGTACAGCCCGCGCTCCTCCGGCATGTACCCGAAGCGCCGACGCACTCCCCGATCCAGCGGCTCGCCGTCGTAGCGCACCTGGCCCGCATCCGGGTCGAGCAGGCCGAAGATGCAGCGCATGGTGGTCGTCTTGCCCGCGCCGTTGCGGCCCAGGAACCCGAGGATCCGGCCCGGCTCGACGGTGAACGACACGTCACGCAGGACGTCGAGGGCGCCGAACGACTTGGCCAGGCCCTCGATCGCCAGGACGCCCGCCACGGGCAGACAGTCTGGCAGTCAGCTCCGTCCCAGGGCGTGCCCACGGCGTTACGCTGCGCAACACGCCGGACGCACCGGCAGCACGAGGAGGGGTCGTGGGCTACGTCGAGGACCTGCTGGCCACGAACGAGCAGATCGTCTACGAGACGCGCAAGCACTGGATCGCCCCGCTGTTCGCGACGGCGACCGGGAGCCTGCTCACCATCGGCGGCATCGTCGCCCTCATCTGGACGGTGCCAGCGGACGGCTGGTTCGCCACCATGCTGCTCTGGGGCGGCATCCTCGCGCTGCTGGTCGGCCTGGTCCTGCTGCTCACCGCCTTCGTCCAGTGGTGGTCGGAGCACTACCTGGTGACCAACCAGAAGGTCATGAAGATCAGCGGCATCGTGCGCAAGTCCGCTGAGGGCTCGGCGCTGGAGAAGATCAACGACATCACGATCCGGCAGTCGGTGCTGGGCCGATGGCTCGACTACGGGACGCTCACCGTGCTCACGGCAGCCGACGAGTCGAACCTGCACTACACGACCATGCGCCGCCCGATGGAGTTCCGCCGCACGATCCTGGACCAGAAGCAGCTGTTCGAGCAGCAGGACGCCAGGACCATCGCGGAGGCAGTGCGCAGCACGCCCGCGGTCTCTCCCGCGGCGCCGCCGGCGCCGCCGGAGGACATCACCGCCACCATCGAGCGGCTGGCCGCACTGCGCGACTCAGGCGCGATCACCGCTGCGGAGTTCGAGGCCAAGAAGACCGAGCTGCTGGGCCGGCTGTAGGCGTCCGCCGCCGCCGAACATCAACTCCGAGCCGCCGGAGCCAGCCCCGACCAGCACCCAGGCTCAGGGCGAGAGCCGTCGCCGCGCCCACGCCGCGCCGTCGTCGAGCCCGCCGGGCGCGACCCGCCGGTACTCGACCCGGTCGTGCAGCCGCGAGAACCGACCTACCCAGAACTCGACCGTCTCGGGCACCAGCACGTAGCCGCCCCAGGAGTCAGGCATCGGGATGGGCTCATCCTCGCCGAGGTGCGCAGCGACCGCCGCGATGCGCTCTTCGAGCTCGGCTCGGCTGACCTCGCTGCTCTGCTGGCTGGCCCACGCCCCGAGC
>DASVBK010000135.1:0-17663 GCA_036375875.1 Candidatus Nanopelagicales bacterium | reverse complement strand
TCGCGACGGTCCGCGCGACCCTGGCGGAGGTCGCGGGCCGTGCCCGGACCGTGCGTGGCCAGCTGCTTCCCGTCTCGCTGTGGCCGGATCGCCGTGGGAGTGCTGCCCGGCAGGCGGCCGCCCTCGACCCCGTGCCCTAGGCCGCAGGTTCGGCGGCCAGGAGTCAGGGACGCTCGGGGGGTCCGGGCAGCCCGACGACGGGGATCCCGTCGCGGTGGTCCACAATGCGCCGGTGACTTCCACGACCTTCACCCTCGAGTCCCCCGACGGCACCGGCCTGCACGCCACCTGGTCGGCCCCGGAGTCGCCCAAGGCGACGATCGTGCTGGTGCACGGCCTGGGTGAGCACTCCGGGCGCCACGCGCACGTGGCCGCGCGGCTCAACGAGGCCGGCTACGCCGTGGAGCAGTTCGACCTGCGTGGCCACGGCCGCTCGCCCGGCGCTCGGGGCGATACCCGCTTCGCCCCCACGATGGACGACATCGAGGCGGCGCTCGATGACGCCGAGACGCGCGTGCCGGGGGTGCCCCGGTTCATCTACGGGCACTCGCTGGGTGGGCTGCTGACCCTCACGTACGTGCTGCGGCGCCGCCCGCAGCTCGACGGGGTCGTGTGCAGCAGCGCGGGGCTGCGCAGCCCGGTGCTCGAGCAGCGCCTGAAGATGACCGCCGCCAAGCTGCTCGGCTCGGTGCTGCCCTCGGTGCCGATCCCAACGGGCCTGGACGACAACGGACTGTCGCGGGACCCCGAGGTGGTGCAGGCCTACCGCGCCGACCCGCTGGTGCATGACAAGGGCTCGCTGGCGCTGGGCAAGGATGGCGCCGTCGGGGCGGACTGGGCGCTGGCCAATGCCGAGCGCTTCGACCTGCCGCTGCTGATGTTCCACGGCTCTGCCGACCCGATCACCTACGCGCGCGGCACGCAGGAGTTCGCCTCGAAGGTGCGGGGCGACGTGACCGTCAGGATCTACGACGGGCTGTACCACGAGTGCCACAACGAGCCGGAGCAGGCGCAGGTGCTCGACGACGTGGTGGCCTGGCTCGACGCCCACTGCGGCTGAGCGGGGCCTACTGCGGCTGAGCGGGGCCCACTGCGGCTGAGCGGAGCCCACTGCGGCTGAGCGGGCGGGACCCGCGAAGCCGGTGGCCCCGAGGGACTGAAGGCCCCCAACGGCTGAAGGCCCCCTTGTCCGAGGGGGCCTTCGGGTTCAGTGGGTCCTGCAGCGAGTCAGAAGTCGCCCCGCTCGCGGCGACGGCGCCAACGCTCCTCCATGCGCTCGGAGAGCGATCCGCTCTGCCGCTGGCGGGGCTGCTTCGCCCGCTGCGGCCTGGGCATCGGCTGCCCGGTCGCTGCGTCCACCGGCTGCGGGCCGGTCGCCTTGCCGGCCGGACGCAGGGCCATGACGGCCAGCCAGATGCCGGCGAGCATCGCCAGGAACCCCAGCACACCGACGACGACCATCTGGGTCGCGACACCGGTGAGCAGCAGTGCCATGCCGATGAGGAAGCCGAGCACCCCGAGTGCGACGCGGCGCTTGTCGCCTGCCATGGACCGCGGGTTGCGCATGCTGGTCGCGAACTTCGGATCCTCGGCGTAGAGGGCCCGCTCCATCTGCTCGAGCAGGCGCTGTTCGTGCTCGGAGAGTGGCACGGTGACCTCCCGCTGGACGCCGGGACCGGTGGACAGGTTCAGGATAGGCAGGCATCGGCGAATTGGAAACCCGAACCCCTCCTTGTTGGGCACCACGTGTCGGATGGGCCGAACGGCGACGGGTTGAGGATCTCGCAGCCGGGAGGGTGATCATCGTCAGGGCCCGCGCGGGGGCTTCAGGAAGGGTCCCTCGGGTGCGGTGAGTGGGGTGCCCTCCGGGAGCAGCCGAGCAGGACGCACCGCGCCCCGGCCGAAGCGGTCGGTGAGTCGGTCGACGGCCTCCTCGGCCTCCCGCCACCCGCGCTCGGGGGCGCCGAGCAGGAGCTGGGCCTCGACGCCATCGGCCTCCACGATGCCCTCCATCCGCACACCCACCAGGCGGATGCGGGCGCGGTCCAGGTGCAGGGCCTCGTAGAGCGCCCGGGCGTCGTGGAAGATCTCCCGGCTGACGTCCGTGGGCACCTTGCGGGTGCGCGAGCGGGTGATCGTGGTGAAGTCAGCGAACCGCACCTTGATCGAGACCGTCGCCCCGGCGAAGCCGGCGCGACGCATGCGGGCGCCAACCTTCTCGGAGAGCCGCAGCAGCTCGCCGAGGATCACCTCGGGGTCGTCGACGTCTCGGGCGAAGGTCTCCTCCGCACCCACGCTGCGCTCGCGCTCCATCGGCTGCACCGAGCGGTCGTCGCGGCCCCACGCGAGCTCGGCGAGGTGGTTGCCCGCGGCCCGGCCGAGGGCCCGGACCAGGGTGGCCCGCGGGGTGTGCGCGATGTCGGCGACCGTGCGCAGGCCGAGCCGGTGCAGCTGCTCCTCGGTGCGCTCGCCCACGCCCCAGAGCGCCCCGACCGGCATGGGGTGCAGGAACGACACGACGCGGTCGGCGGGGATGACGAGCAGCCCGTCGGGCTTGCACTGGGTCGAGGCGAGCTTGGCGACGAACTTGGTGGGCGCGACACCGACCGAGCAGGTGATGCCCTGCTCGTCGAACACCTGCGCGCGGATGGACGCGGCGATCTCGGTCGGCGTGCCATGGAGGCGTCGGGCACCGGCGACGTCGAGGAACGCCTCGTCGAGGCTGAGCGGCTCGACCTTGGGCGTGATCGTGGTGAACAGCTCCATGACCGAGGCGGAGACCTCGGCGTAGTGGGCGTGGTCGGGCGGCACGACGATGATGTCGGGCGCCAGGCGCAGGGCCCGGCTCATGGGCATCGCCGAGTGGATGCCGTACTGCCGGGCCTCGTACGTGGCAGCCACGACGACGCCGCGGCTCCCCGCGCCGCCGACGATCATCGGCTTGCCCCGCAGCTCGGGGCGGCGGGCGACCTCGACCGAGGCGTAGAAGGCGTCCATGTCGACGTGCAGGATCGGGCAGCCCGCGTCGTCGTCGCCGAGGCCAGAGGGTGCGCGTGGCCGGGTGATCTGGCTGCGACTCATCCTGCACCTCCGATCCTCGCGCGCTGGTCGCCCTGGTCAGCCTGACCGGCCGCCGGGTGGCAAGCCCACGCTGCCATGTACGGGCCCCGGTCACCACCCGCTGCTCCCGGGACTGGCGTGCCACAGCTTGCTGGGCGCCTCGCTGCCACCCGGTGGTCGCCCCTGCCGGCCGCGACCCCGCTGCCGGGGCACCGCGGCCGGATCGTCCCCGGCAGGCTTCACGTCCGCATACGGCGACTGCTTGAACCCGCTGGCATGCACGAGCACACGCCGCCGCTGGCCCATCCCGCCCGCGACGCTTCGCCCAGCCCCGACCGGCGATGCCCCCACCGGACCATCCTGCTCGGCAGCCGGGACCGGGATGTCGATGACCTGCACCGCGGGCCGCCGTCCTGCCCGCGTGTCCACGGTCGGGTAGGTGGCCAGGTGGTCGGCCACGGCCTGGCGCCCGCCCGCCTGCCACACCTCGTGGAGCTCGCCGAGCTCCCAGCACCCCGTCGCCCGGATCGAGATGCCCCGCGGGCCGGTGCGCCGGACCAGGCCACGGACCATGAGCAGCCACCCGTTGAACACGGTGGTCGCGTACGGGTCCTGGGCGTCCTCGAAGAAGGTGGCATCGACCGGGCCGGTCGAGTCGTCGAGCGTGAGGAAGACGACACGCTTGCCACTGCGGATCGGCGGGGTCTGGGTGGCGACCTTCACCCCCGCGACCCACACCTCGGCCTGGCTGCGCTGGTCGAGCAGCGCCCGCGCCGGGACGACGGCCAGGTCGGCGAGCATCGGCCGGTAGAAGTCCAGGACGTGCTGGCTGACATCCATGCCGAGCATGTCGAGCTCGGCGCGCACCCGCTCGCCCGCCGACATCTCCGGCAGGCCGCTGGGCTGCCCCGCGGCCGGCATCGGCAGCTCCAGGGCGAGCTGGACCTCGCTGGGCTGCACTGCAGCGGGGGCCCGCGACTGGGCCGCTGCGGCGAGCGCGGGATCCACCACCGGGCTGCTGCCGGGCGACCCCGGCGACTCCGGCGACCCCCGTCGACCGGCTGAGCCGGGTGGGCCGGGAAGGGACGCCGCCCCTCCGGTCCGCCCGCGGCCCCAGACCCCTGCTGCGCGATCGGCCCGCGGATCGGCGGGAACCGCCGCGGGTGGTCCGGCCGCCGCGGGCCCCACCCGAGCGGCACGACCGCGGGATGCACCGGACCGTCGGCCGCCCGTGCGCACGCTGCGGGCCAGGCGGTCGAGGTCGGCCACCTCGAGCAGCAGATCCCGCCGGGTGACCTGGCCGCGGGCCTGCAGGCCTCCTGCAGGGTCGATGCCGTAGATGGTGTCGAACCCCCCGATGAGCACGAGGTGCTCCACGACCGGCACCGAGGGGGCCGCCCTGGTCCAGAGGTCCGAGAGCGAGCCGTACGGCTGGCCGGCGACGATGCGCTCGACCTCGGCCGCGGAGATGCCCTTCACCTCGGTGAACGGCAGCCGGATGCCGTGCTCGCTGCCGTCCGGCAGGCCCGGCAGGGTGGGCCGGGCCGCCGGCGTGGGGCAGCGCTCGACCCGGTAGACGTCGCCCGAGCGGTTCACGTCGATGCCCAGGATCGTGATGCCCAGGTTGCGGGCATCGTCGAGGATGAGGCGCTTGGGATACATGCCCGGATCGTGGGTGAGCACTCCGGCCAGGAACGCCGCCGGGTGATGGGCCTTGAGCCACGCCGACTGGTAGGTGGGCAGCGCGAAGGCGGCAGCGTGCGCCTTGCAGAAGCCGAACGAGGCGAACGAGCGCAGCACGTCCCACACCCGTTCGACCACCTCGAGGGAGTACCCGCGGTCCAGGGCCAGCGGGTAGAACCACGCCCGCACCTGCGCCTGGCCCTCCGGCGAGCCCATGGTGCGCCGCACCTCGTCGCCCTGCGCGAGGCTGCAACCGGTCATCACGGCGATCACGCCGATGACCTGCTCGTGGAACACCACCACGCCCTGGGTCTCGGCGAGCACCGGCTCGAGGTCCGGGTGCAGGTACTCCGCGGCCGTCCACCCCTGCCGGGCTCGCAGGAACGGGGTGACCATGTCGGACTTCACCGGACCGGGCCGGAACAGCGAGATGTCGACGATCAGGTCGCCGAACGTCTCCGGGCCGAACTTGCCGATGAGCTCGCGCTGGCCCGGTGACTCGATCTGGAAGCAGCCCAGGGTGTGGGTGGTGCGGATCATCGCGAAGGTGTCGGGATCGTCGAGCGGCACGGCATCGAGCTCGATCGGCTCGCCACCGATGCGGACCACCTCGTCGAGGGCGTGGGCCATCGCCGACTGCATCCGGATGCCGAGCACGTCGAGCTTGAGCAGGCCCATGTCCTCGACGGCGTCCTTGTCGAACTGGCTCATCGGGAAGCCCATCCAGCTGGCCTCGACCGGGGTGCGATCCAGCAACGAGCCGTCGCTGAGCAGGACGCCACAGGGGTGCAGCGCGACATGGCGGGGCAGGCCGTCGAGGGCCTCGACGAGGTCCAGGAACCCGTCGAGCCGGCCGCTCTGTGCCAACCGGCCCAGGCCGGAGGCCCGCAGCTCGGGCAGGTCGGCCAGCGCCGCCCTGGCGTCCCGGGCGCGGATGTGTGGGAACGCCTTGGCGAAGGCATCGATCTCCCCGGGCGGCAGGCCCAGGGCTGCACCGACGTCGCGCACCGCGTGCCGGACCCGGTAGGTGTCCATCATCGAGACCGCGACGCACCGCTCCCCACCGAACCGCTCGAGGATGCGGGTGTAGATCTCGGTGCGCCGCGCGGACTCCACGTCGATGTCGATGTCCGGCAGCGCTGCCCGCAGCGGCGAGAGGAAGCGCTCCATGATCAGGCCGTGGGCCATCGGGTCCACCCCCGAGATGCCGAGCAGGTGGTTCACCAGGCTGCCCGCGCCGGACCCGCGCGCGGCCACCCGCACCCCCATCGCCTTGATCAGGTCCACGACCTCGGCCACGGTGAGGAAGTAGCCGGCGTACCCGAGGGTGGCGATCGTGGCCAGCTCAGCCTCCAGCCGCTCGGTGGCAGTCCGGTACGCGCGCAGCGTCGGGCTACGGCCCTCGAGGGCCGCCTCGCAGCGATGCCGCAGCACCCGGTCGGCGAGCACCGCCTGGGCCGAGGCCGGGGCCGACCGGATGGCCGCGCGGTCCGCCCCGGCGGTCCCGCCGGGGAACAGGACGTCGAGCTCCGGCACGTGGACCGTGCCGATGCCGAGGTCGGCTGCCGGGTCCAGCCGGCAGCTGTCGGCCAGGGCTGCGGTCGCCGCCAGCAGCCGGTGCGCCCCGGTGCGCCCGACCTCGGCGGCGGCAGCGACCTCCAGGGCGACGGCCTGCATGGCCGCGGTGTCCTTGAGGTAGCCCTGCGCGTTGGCGCGGTCGAGGTGCCGAGGGTCCAGCGGCACGAGGCGGCGGATCGCGTCGAGGACGTCGACGACCGGGGCCTGCTCAGGGGTGAGGTGCCGCACCGCGTTGGTGAGCACGGCGGGCACCGCCTGCTGACCTGCGAAGCCCAGCATGCGGGCGGCGAAGGCGGTGGAGAGCGTGGCACGGTCGCCGCGAGCGGCGCACCGATGCGAGACCACCTCGATGCGGACCCCGTCACCGAGCACGGCCTGCCAGCCGGCGAGCAGGTGGGCCGCCTCGTCCGGCCGCCGCCGCGCGAGGGCACGGCCCACGTCGGACTGCGGCCCGAGCAGGGCGACGAGGCCCGCCCCGTGCGCGCCCACCTGGGCCAGCGTCGCCAGGGGCTGTCCGCGCTCCCCCGACAGGTGCGCCGCGGAGATCAGCCGGCACAGGGATGCCCACCCCTGGGCGCCCTGGCCGAGCAGCACCACGCGGGCATGCCCCGGGTCCACCGTGACGCCGCCCCGGGCGGGGGTCCCGGGACGGCGTCGCGGCAGGTCCGGGGCGGGGCGCTGCGGCGCGACGGCCAGGTCCACGCCGAGGATGGGGCTGATCCCCGCCTCGCGGCAGGCCAGCGCGAACGTCACGGCCCCGTAGGCGCCGTCCCGGTCGGTGAGGGCCAGGGCGTCCTGGCCCAGCTCGACGGCGCGTGCGACCAGGGCTTCGGGCCGCGCCGTGCCGTAGCGCAGGGAGGAGCCGGAGGCGACGTGGAGGTGGACGAAGCCGGGCATCGTGGGACTACGCCCGATCCCGCAGGATGGCCTGCTGGTCGACCCCGAGCAGGGCCGCCACCTGGCTGAGGAACGTCTCGGCGTCGCGCAGCAGGTCGTCGGCCTCGCGCTGGCTCACCACGGGCAGGCCCGCCTCAGCAGCGGCACGCTTCGTCGCGCTCGCCGCGAAGAACGCCGCCCACTCCTCGAGGCTCGGGGCGACCGCCGGCAGCAGCGCCCAGACGCTGCGGATCCGCGACTGCCGCACGGGGTGCGCCCGTGCCGCGAGCACTGCGGCGGCAGCCCGCAGGGCGGCCAGGTGGGCCGTCGCGTACCGCCGGGTCGCCTCGGGGGTGGTGTACGCCTCCAACAGGCCGCGCGCCGACGCGCCGAGCAGCTCGCGTGCCTGGTACGGGATGGGGGGACTGATGGGTGCTGCGGTCATCTCGGGAACTCCTTCAGCTGGTCGTCGCTGGTCAATCCATCGCCCGGGCCAGGACCCAGCGATCGGCTGCCACGTCGCGGCACAGGTCGTAGACCCCAGGGGATCCCGAGCGGCCCGCTTGGGCCGCCACCCGCCACACCTCGTGCTCGTGGGCGGGGATGGCACCCTCCAGGGAGCGCCGCGAGCCGCCCCACCAGGCCGAGGACTCGATCCAGTGCGCGATCACCTCACGGACCAGGTACAGCCGGCCGCGCCACAGGAACTGCGCTGGGCGCGGCTCCCCCGGCTGCCCCAGCAGCTGGTCGTGGGGATCATCGATGCTGCGGACGTCGATGGGGTCGGCATACGTGCGGGTCATGGCTTCCTCCGGCAGGACGTGCGATGGGCAGTGGTGCCGGGGAAGGCGGCTGGTGGAGGATGGCACCTGAGCCGTGACGCTTCCCTCGCCCGGCGCAGGCGCCATCCCCAACCTGGTGCGGAGTGCCGGGGTCGGGATCGGCTCCCCGTACCATGTTCGAACGGGTGTTCGAACTGCTGCACACGCTACGCCGGGGGTCTGACAACGTCAACCCCTCCCACGGATACTGGGGGGATGGCCCACCAGGACCCCGTCGACCCAGCAGGCCGGAGCGCTCCGGCGGCCCCGCCGGCCGTCGTCAGCCTGCACGTCTGGGGCGTCCCGGGCCGGCACGTCCCGACGGCGGTGACCCGGATGGCCCGGCATCGGCGCGCCGCGCGCGACCTGCCCGGCGTGACCTTCGCCAAGCTGCTGGGCACCGGGTCGGCGCGCACCTTCACGCCCCGCGACGCAGACGTCCGGCACTGGGGCCTGCTGCTGTGCTGGACCGACGACGAGGGCCCGGCGCGGTTCGCCGACTCCCCCATCGCGGCGGCCTGGGCCCGCACCGCGCAGGAGTCCGCCAGCTGGGTCATGCGCCCCATCGCCAGCAAGGGCCGCTGGGCCGGGCGTGAGCCGTTCGGCGCACCGATCCCCAAGCGCTGGGACGGCCCGGTCGCGGCGATCACCCGCGGGCGGATCAAGCCGAGCCAGTGGCGCGCCTTCTGGTCGGCCGTGCCCCCAGTCGCGCTGGACGTCCGTGATGGGGGCGGCCTCACGTTCGCGCTGGGCATCGGCGAGGCGCCGGTCGGCCTGCAGGGCACGTTCTCGACCTGGACCGGGAACGCCGCCCTGAGCGACTTCGCCTACCGGCGCAGCCCCCACCAAGTGGTGATCACCCAGACCCACCAGCGCGCCTGGTACGCCGAGGAGCTCTTCGCCCGCTTCGCGCTGCTGCGGGCCGAGGGCACCCACGGTGGCCGCGCCGTGCCCCCCACGCCCGGGACGCCGCCGGGCCCCTGAGCCGAATTGGGTGCACGGTGGGCACCGGCCAACCCACAAGCCACCCCTCTGCCAGACTGCCGGCGTGGAGCCACATCCCGCCATCGAGGTCCACGGCCTGGCCAAGGCCTACGGGTCGCTGCGCGCCGTCGACGGCCTGGACCTGCGCGTGGACCCCGGCCAGTGCGTGGCACTGCTCGGGCCCAACGGCGCCGGCAAGACCACCACCACGGAGATCCTCGAGGGGTACCGGCATCGCGATGCCGGCGACGTGCGCGTGCTGGGGGTCGACCCCGCCCGAGCGGATCGGCACTGGCGGGCACGCCTCGGCATCGTGCTGCAGCAGGTCGCCGACCTCGGCGAGCTCACGGTGCGCGAGGCGCTGCGCCACTTCGCCGGCTACTACCCGGACCCCCGTCCGGTCGACGAGGTGCTCGAGCAGGTGGGCCTCACCGCCAAGGCCGACGCACGCGGCCGCACGCTCTCGGGCGGCCAACGCCGGCGGCTGGACGTGGGCCTGGGCATCATCGGCCGCCCGGAGCTGCTGTTCCTGGACGAGCCGACCACGGGGTTCGACCCCGAGGCCCGCCGCGATTTCTGGACCCTCATCGAACAGCTCAAGGCGGAGGGCGCCACGATCCTGCTCACCACGCACTACCTCGAGGAGGCTGAGGCGCTGGCCGAGATGGTCGGCGTCATCAACCGCGGGCGCCTGGTCGCCTTCGATGCCCCGCACGAGCTCGGTGGCCGGCACACCGGCAGCACCGTGGTGCGGTGGACCGAGGACGGCGAGCCCCGCGAGGAGGCCACCGAGCGACCCACGGCGCTGGTCGGGGAACTCGCCGCCCGCTTCGGCGGCGAGGTGCCGAACCTGACCGTGACCCGCCCGACGCTCGAGGACATGTACCTCACCCTCGTCGACGACGAGGAAGCGCCCGAGGGGGTCCGGCGATGACCGCGGCGTCCCAGCAGCCGGTGACTGCCACGCTGCCCAGCGCCCTGGCGATCGGGTGGTCCAGGGTCGGGATCGAGCTCAAGGCGCTGTTCCGCGACCGGGAGGCGGCGGTGTTCACCCTCGCGCTGCCGATGATCCTGATGCTCGTCTTCGGGTCGGTGTTCGGCAGCCAGCAGCTCGGCGACACCGGGATCACGTTCGCCCAGTACTTCGTCGCCGGCATGATCGCCTCGGGCATCGTCTACACCAGCTTCCAGAACCTCGCGATCGGCATCCCGCAGGAGCGCGACGAGGGCACGCTCAAGCGCCTCGAGGGCACCCCGATGCCCAAGGGCGCCTACTTCATCGGCAAGGTCGGCCAGGTCTGCGTCGTCTACGTGATCCAGATCATCCTGCTCATGGCCATCGGGGTGCTCCTGTTCGACGTGCAGCTGCCCGATACCGCCGCCAAGTGGGGCGCCCTGGCGTGGCTCAGCGTCCTGGGCCTGACGACCTGGACCCTGCTCGGGCTGGCGTTCTCGTCCGTGCCCAAGTCCGGCAAGGGGGCCTCGGCGATCGTCACCCCGGTGATCCTGGTCCTGCAGTTCACCTCCGGGGTGTTCTTCGCCTACAACCAGCTGCCCGCTTGGATGCAGCAGTTCGCTGCTCTGTTCCCACTCAAGTGGCTGACCCAGGGGATGCGCTACGTGTTCCTGCCCGAGGGTGCGGAGGTGCTCGAGGTCGTCGGGTCCTTCGAGATGTCCCGGGTGGCGATGGTCCTGCTGGTGTGGACCGTGCTCAGCGCGATGCTCGCGTGGGGGTTCTTCCGCTGGCGCCGGCGCGGGGACGGGTAGGGGCCGACGCTCAGCGCTCAGGCCCCCCGTCGAACAGGCCGTGGTAGCCGAACAGCACCGGGTGCGGCAGCTCGGCGCGCGCCAGCTCGGTGAAGGTCGCCGCGTCCAGCGCGAGCAGGAACGAGATGCCCCGTGCCGCGTCGAGCACCACCGACAGCACCACCCCGTCATCCTCGGCGACGCGCCCGGGTCGCCCCACGAACACCCCCTCGCCGGGGTAGCAGGACGCCTCCTGCCACGTCCGCGTCCCCCGCGTGCCCAGGTCCACCTTCACGAGCTGGTCGTAGAAGCCGCGCTCCCCCGCCAGGCCCACCCCGTAGACGTACCGGTGCTCGGGGCTGGTGTTCATGCGTGAGTAGTCGAGGCTGGGCAGCTCGATGGCGGTGTCCGACAGCACCTCGTCGCTGACCTCGCCGGTCCCGAGCGGGATGCGGTAGCGGCGCAGCGTGCCCGCCGGGATCCGCACGTCGGGCTCCTCGAGCCGGTGCAGGTAGAACGCCTCGATCACCGACGCGTCGTCGTACCCGACGAGGTCCACCACGAGCTCCCCGTCGACCTCGAACGCGTTCACGTGGTGGAAGGCGAAGAAGGCCGGCGCGGTGACGCTGCGGACGTGCCGGCCCGTGGCCCGATCGAACACGTGGAACCGGGTGCCACGCTCCGGCTGCCAGCGGAAGTTCTCGATGTAGGGCCGCAACCACAGCAGCAGCGCCATCGGGTCCACCACGAGTGGGAACTCGGCGAGCACCAGGTGGCGCTGCGACATCCCGAAGGAGTGGATGTAGGCGGGCCGCCGCACCCGTCGGGTGGCCAGGTCGTGGCCCCGGACGTGCGCGGGGGTCGAGGTGTCCAACCGGCGGACCACGTACTGGCTCGCCGCGCCGTACCTGGTCACCAGGTTGAACGCCTCGTGGCGAGCCTGGTCGAGGTGGGGATGCACCGTCGTCATCCGGCCGAAGCTCGACGTGTCCCAGCCGACGACGCCCACGGTCCGCAGCGTCTCCGGGTCGAACTGCACCTGGATCGGGGTCTCGGCCAGCGCCAGGTAGCGCTCGGCCACGCGGGCGATGGCGACCTTGGCGCTGTCGGTCACCTGCGGGTCGAACACTGCCATCGCCCGGGCGAACAGCGAGCGGCACGGATCGGTGGCGAACTCGGGGTAGGCGATGCGGCCCTCGTCGCGCGCCGCCGCGTAGGCCCGGGTCTCGAGGAACCGGTTGGCGTACGACACCCGGCCGTCGACGATCGAGAACCGGTGCAGCATCGCCAGGCCGTCGAACCAGTGCCGGTATCGGCGCCGCCCGACGTCGAACGTGCCCGGCCCGTTGCGCAGCAGCGACCCGCGCAGCCAGTCGGGCAACCGGCCGATGACCGGCACGTCGTCGAGCGCCACCTCGGGCGAGGTGCTGAATCCCAGGGCGTGCCCGGCAGTCACCCGCGCACCCCACTCCCGGCAGCCGTCGCGGCGGTGACCCCGGCGCAGGCGGCCACGAGGTCCGAGGCGATCCGACCCGACGCCAGCACTGCTGGGACCCCGGCACCCGGATGGGTCCCCGCGCCGACGAGGTAGACGTTGGGCACCGCGCGCGACCGGTTGTGCGGCCGGAACCAGCCGGACTGCAGCAACGTGGGTTGCAGCGAGAACGCGGCACCGTGCGGGGTGTGCAGCGTGTCGCGGAAATGCTGCGGCCCGATCGCCCGCTCGGCCACCAGGTGCTCGCGCAGCCCGGGCAGGTAGCTGGCCTCGAGCACGTCGAGCACCCGGGTGCGGACCTCGGCGTGCTCCTGCTCGGCGTCGACCTCCGCGTCCCGGGCCGGGGCGGCGACGAGCACGTACAGCGCGGTGCAGCCCGGCGGGGCCATGCTCGGGTCTGTCCTGGTCGGCACGTGCACGTACATGAAGGGATGCGGTGGGACGGGGCCCGCCGTCCGGACCGCCGGGGGTCGCGCCAGCCGCGGCCCGAACACCCGTTGCAGCTCCCGCGCCTGCTCGACGGGGAACAGGAGGTTGTGGTGCAGCAGCGGCGAGTCGGGCCAGCTGCGATCCGCGCCGAACGACAGCACGTGCAGCGACATGCTCGGCCGCGCGAGGCGCAGCCGCGCCCGCGCGGCACCAGCCCGGCCGTCCTCGGCGAGCAGGGTGTCGTAGGTGAATCCCGGGTCGGCGTTGGACAGCACCACCTCGGCGGGATGCACGGAGCCGTCGACCAGCCGCACCCCGACCGCCCGGCCGCCACGCACCACGATCCGCTCGGCCCGCGCCCCGGTCACCACCTGGCCGCCCAGCCGGGTCAGCAGCCCGGCCAGCGCCTCGACGAGCGCGCCGGTGCCGCCCACCGCGCAGTGCACGCCCCAACGCCGCTCGAACTCCATGATCAGCCCGTACAGCGCGGGCGTGCGGGCAGGGTGGCCACCGATGAGCAGCGGGTGGAACGACAGCGCCTGGCGCAGGAAGGGGTCGCGCACGCACCCGTCCACGAGCCGCTGCACGTCGAGCATCGCTCGATGCTGCAGCAGGTAGGGCAGCATCGCCAGCATCACCTGCGGCTGCATCATCGACCGCTCGGTATAGGGGTAGAAGGCATCGAAGATCGCGCTGATCCGCCGGCCCAGCTGGTCGTACCCGCCGGCGTCGGCGGGACTCAGCGCCGTCACCGCCGCCCGCATCTCGGCGTGGTCGGCGCGGTAGTCGAGCACGCGGCCATCCGCGGCGAAGCAGCGGTAGAAGGGGTCGAGCGCGACGAGCTGCACGTGATCGGCCATGCGCTCGCCGGCCAGCGCGAACAGCTCCTCGAACATGAACGGGGCGGTGAGCACCGTCGGGCCGCCGTCGAACCGGAAGCCGTCGACGACGTGCTGCGCGGCCCGCCCGCCCACCCGGTCACCCTGCTCGAGCACGGTGACGTCGTGGCCGGCGGCGGCCAGCCTGATCGCGCCGGCCAGGCCGCCGAAGCCGCTGCCCACGACCACTGCCCGCATGCAGCGCACTGTAGGTGCCCCCCATCACCATCGCGCGCGCGGTCGCCGTCGGCTTCACCCAGGTGGCCGCCCGGGGAGACCCCGGCGCGCAGGCCACGCCGCCCGGCCGCAGGATGGTCCCCGTGGAGACCCTGACCGACGACCTCGTCGTGCTGCTGGACGCGGCCGGCGCCCCCTGCGGCACCGCGCCTCGCGCGACGGTCCACGGCACGGACACGCCGCTGCACCTGGCGTTCTCGTGCTACGTGTTCGACGACGACGGCCGCGTGCTCATGACCCGCCGGGCGCTGGCCAAGCGCACGTGGCCCGGGGTGTGGACCAATGCCTGCTGCGGGCATCCGCTGCCGGGCGAGGCGTTCGAGGACGCCATCGCACGGCGGCTGGCCGACGAGCTCGGCCTGGGTGCCGGCAGCATCGACTGCGTCCTGCCCGACTTCCGCTACGAGGCGGTGGACGCCTCGGG
This sequence comes from Candidatus Nanopelagicales bacterium, assembly GCA_036375875.1. GTDB lineage: Bacteria > Actinomycetota > Actinomycetes > S36-B12 > CAIYMF01 > Prado023. Next base: position 3,452 of record DASVBK010000135.1, on the reverse strand, counting down.
CGTGCGAGAGAACGAGATCTGCCCGGTCTTCGTCACCCAGCTGCGCGGCCGGATCGATCCGGACCCCGCGGAGGTGATGGACCACCGCTGGGTGCAGCCCGGCGCCCTGGCCACCGCCGCAGCCAGCAGCCCCTGGCTGCTCAGCCCGTGGAGCGCCAGCCAGATCGTCCTCATGGGACTGGGTCGCGACACCTAGGATCACGGCCGTGTCCCGCACGACCCCCGCCGCCCTGCGCGCGATGCCGTGGCTGCTCGGGGCCCTGGGGGTGCTGTCGCAGATCGTCTGGGTGCTCGTCCCGGAGCAGCTGCGCGACGCCACCACGATCACCTCGGTGCTGCTGATGACCGCAGCAGGGGCCACACACGCGGTGCTGCATCGGGGGGTCGCCTGGGCCGCCGGGCTCTACCTGCCCACGGCCGCCATCGGCTTCGCCGTCGAGGCCCTGGGCACGGCCACCGGGGTGCCGTTCGGGGCCTACCGCTACGGCGAGCGGCTGGGGCCGATGCTGCTCGACGTGCCGCTGCTCATCCCGCTGGCGTGGTGCATGGCGGCCTACCCCATGCTGCTGCTGGCGCGGCGCCTGGCCCGGCGACGCCTCGCCATCGCGCTGCTCGGCGCCTGGACGCTCATGGCCTGGGACCTGTTCCTGGACCCACAGATGGTCGGCGAGGGGCACTGGGCGTTCGCCGACCCGACGCCCGCGCTGCCCGGGGCGCCTGGCATCCCGCTGACCAATTACGCGGGGTGGTTCGCCACAGGCCTGCTGATCTTCTGGATCCTCGACCACCTGCCCCGAACCCCCGCCGACGACCGGCTTCCCCACGTGCTGCTGCTGTGGATGTACGCCTCGAACGTGATGGCCGCGGCGGTCTTCTTCGACCGGCCGGCGGTGGCGGCCTGGGGTGGCGTGGCGATGGGCCTGACCGTGGTGCCCTTCGCACGGCAGGTGCTGCCCGAGCTGCGAGCAGGCGCACCCGCATCCCCCGCCGGAGCCCCCGCCCCGGCTGCCCGACGATGAGCCGGGCGGCGCTCGGGACCGTCGCCTGCGCCAGCGCCCTGGCCCTCGCCCTGACGGCTCACACTGCCTGGAACCTCCGCGCGCTGCGCCGAGCCCCCCATCCGGGCCCCGACGACCCTGCCCGAGCCATGCCCGTGACGGTGCTGCTGCCGGCCCGGGACGAGGCCGCCCGCATCGGGCCGTGCCTGGCAGCCCTGCAGGCGCAGCGCCACCCACAGCTGCAGGTGCTGGTCCTCGACGACCACTCCACGGATGGCACCGCCGAGGTCGTCCGGCGGGCGGTCGGCGACGACTCGCGGTTCACCCTGCTCGACGGCGCACCGGAGCCGGTGCCCGAGGGCTGGCTGGGCAAGCCGTGGGCCTGCCACCGGCTGGCCCGGGCTGCCCTTGGGTCCACCGAGCCCCCCGACCTGCTCATCTTCGTCGACGCCGACGTGGTGCTGGCCGCGGACGCGACCAGCAGGATCGCGGCGCTCATGCGCACCTCGGGTCTGGCGCTGGCCAGCCCCTACCCCCGGCAGCTCGCGGAGTCCCCCGCCGAGCGCCTCGTGCAGCCGCTGCTGCAGTGGTCGTGGTGCACGACGCTGCCGCTGGGCCTCGCCGAGCGGTCGCCGCGGCCGAGCCTCACCGCGGCGAACGGGCAGGTGCTGGCGATCACGCGGGCGGCGTACCAGCGCTCCGGAGGCCACGCCGCCGTGCGCCACGAGGTGCTCGAGGACGTGGCCCTCGCCCGGGCGGTGAAGGCCGCCGGTGGCCGGGCGGGCGTCACCGACGGCACGGACCTGGCCACGTGCCGGATGTACGACGGAGCCGAGGCCCTCGTCGACGGCTACACCAAGTCGCTGTGGGCGGCCTTCGGCTCCCGCACGGGGGCGGCAGGTGCGCTGGGGCTGGTGAGCTTCGCCTACGTGGTGCCGGCAGCAGCCATGCTGCTGCCCGACCGGCGCATCCGGCTGCTCGGGGCCCTGGGCTACGGTGCCGGCGTGGCCGGGCGCGTCCTCGTCGCCCGCCGCACCGGCGGGCGTGCCACCGACGCACCGGCCCATCCGCTGTCGATCCTGGCCCTCGACGCGCTCACCGTGCTGTCGTGGCGCCGGCATCGCCGCGGGACGCTGGCCTGGAAGGGCCGGCCCGTGCACGTCCTCTAGGGTCGTCGTCGTGGCTCGCATCGTCGTGATCGGCGCCGGCATGGGCGGGATGGCCGCCGCGGCTCGCCTGCGCGTCAAGGGCCATGCGGTCACCGTGCTCGAGGCCGCGGACACCCACGGCGGCAAGCTGGGCACCTACCGTCGCGACGGCTTCGCGTTCGACACCGGCCCCAGCCTGTTCACGCTGCCGGCGGTGTACCGCGACCTGTTCCTCAAGACCGGCGGCGCGCTGGAGGAGCACGTCGAGCTGGTGCCGCTGGACCCGGGGTTCGGCTACCGGTTCGCCGACGGCGCCGAGCTGCCGATGCCCGGCGTGGGGGTGGGCCCGGGGGCAGCGGCCATGGGCGACGCGCTCGGCGGCCGGGCCGCCGACGACTGGCGAGCCCTGCAGGCCCGCGCCGGCGACATGTGGGCGACCACCCGACGGCCGTTCCTGGAGTCGCCGCTGTCGGGCGTGCGCGACCTGGTGCCGCTGGCGCGCGACCTGTCGGCGGTGCGCACGGTGGCACCATGGCAGACGCTGCGCGGCCTGGGCCGCGCCACGCTGCACGACTGGCGGGCCAGGCAGGTCCTCGACCGGTACGCCACCTACGCCGGCTCCGACCCCCGGCGTGCCCCGGCGGTGCTGGCCACGATCCCCTACGTCGAGGCCACCTTCGGCGCCTGGCACATCGCCGGCGGGCTGCGCAGCCTCGGTGACGCCCTGCGCGCCCGGCTCGACGAGCGCGGCGTCGAGGTGCGGCTGGGCACGCCGGTGGCGCGCATCCTGCTCGACGCCGGTCGGGTCAGCGGCGTGCGCCTGACCAGCGGGGAGCAGGTGCCCGCGGAGGTCGTGGTGGCCAACGCGGACGCCGCGCGGGTGTACGGGGAACTGCTCGGACCGGACGCCCCATCGGGGCCGATGCGGCGCCTGGCCCGCGCCACGCCCTCGCTGTCGGGCTTCGTGATGCTGCTGGCCGTGCGCGGCACGACGCCGGGCCTGGCGCACAACACCGTCTGGTTCCCCCGCGAGTACGACCTCGAGTTCGACGCGATCTTCGGCAGGGATCCGCGACCCGTGGACGATCCGACCATCTACGCCTGCGTGCCCAACGACCCCGCCATGCGTCCCGCGGGCCACGAGGCGTGGTTCGTGCTCGTCAACGCGCCGCGCCACGGCGCGGCCGGGCAGCGCGGCACCATCGACTGGGACGCCCCCGGCCTGGCGCAGCGCTACGCCGACCAGGTGCTGGCACGGCTGGCCGAGCGCGGCACCGACCTGCGCGAGCGCCTGCTGTGGCGGGTG
>DASVBK010000133.1:0-29517 GCA_036375875.1 Candidatus Nanopelagicales bacterium | reverse complement strand
GTGACGGGTCGGCGCGTCTCGCCGCCGCTGTTCGAGTCGATCGAGCTGCTCGGCCGCGAGCCCACCCTCGCCCGCATCGACGCCGCACTGGGCTGACCACGCCCACCCGCCACCCAGCCGCCGGCCCAAGATCACCGTTCGCTCCAAGTCCTGTGCCGCATGCCGCGCCACGAGTTGGATCACCCCTCCTCCGGCGGTCCAGCAGTTGGATGACGTCGCGATCTTGGGGCCGCAACTGCCCGACGCCGTGCGCCGGACGGTTGCGGCCCGGTCGCCGGCTACGGTTGCGCCGTGACGACCGCGGCGCTGTTCATGCAGGACCTCGACGACCGTCGGGTCCCGCTGAGTGCCGGCATGATCGCCCGCTGGATGATGAAGGCCGGGATGGGCTCGGACGCCGCCGATGGGGCTGCCGCCCGGGTCGTGCAGGTCATCGAGGACGCCCATGCCGACCTGGTCGCGAGCGTGGCCCCGGGCGCGCCGGCACCGATGGTCCGCCGGGACGAGGTCTTCGGTCGGATCAGCGACGTGCTGCTCGCCGACGGGTTGCCCGACGAGGAGCGCCGCGTCCGGATCCGGCGCTGGATGCGCACCAGCGGCCAGCCGATCGTCATCGCCGTCGGTGGGTCCTCCGGGGTCGGGAAGTCCACGGTGAGCCTCGAGGCTGCCGACCGGCTCGGCATCTCGGTGGTCATCAGCACCGACCAGGTCCGCGCGGTGATCCGCAGCGTGGTCTCGCCGGACCTGCTGCCCGCGCTGTCGCAGAGCTCGTTCTCTGCCGCGAAGATGCTGCGCAGCAACCTCACCGGCAACCGGCTGCTCTTCGCGTTCGAGGAGCAGGCCCGGATCGTGCAGCACGGCACCGCGGCGCTTGCCCGCCGCTCGGTGAAGGAGGGCCAGCAGGTGGTGGTGAACGGCGTGCACATCGTGCCCGGGCTGCACGACGTGGACCCGAGCCTGCCGCTGTTCACCTACGTGCTCACGGTGGGCAGCGCGGAGGAGCACCGCGGCCGGTTCATCCAGCGGTTCCTCGACGGTGACCGCAAGCCGACCGAGTACCTGCAGCGCATGGACGCCATCCGCGAGCTCGACGAGTACATCGTGGAGCAGTGCCATCGGCACGGGGTCCAGGTCATCACCAGCACGACGTTCGAGGGCACGGTGCTGGCCCTCATGGACGCCGCGGGCCGCGACCTCGAGGCGCGGTTCGACACCCATCCGGTCCTGCGCGGCTGACTGTCGGGAGGGGCGGGGCCATCAGGGTGACCAGCGCCGCGGCGACGATGTCCGATTTTGGGACTTGCCTGCCGCGCCCGGTATAGTCCTTCCAACCCTTGGGGTATGGGGTAATTGGCAGCCCGGCTGATTCTGGTTCAGCTAGTCTAGGTTCGAGTCCTGGTACCCCAGCTGGTGGTTCGAGGCCTTCCCGGTTGGGTAGGATCGCGGGGCACCGCCGAGCGATCGGCAGCACGATGAGCACCACCGCACGGCCCCGTTGTGTAGCGGCCTAGCACGCCGCCCTCTCAAGGCGGTAGCGCGGGTTCGAATCCCGTCGGGGCTACGCGAGCGAGGGGCTCCTCCATCCGGAGGGGCCCCTCGTCGTGTGCGGCCGCGAGGTCTGGCGGACGCCGGGGTGACCCGGGCCGCTCAGCGCGAGAAGAACGCGTCCGCGCGGCCGTTCCACAACAGCAGCAGGATGATCACGGCGAAGCCGCCGAGCAGCGCCGACCCGAGCAGGGAAGCCAGGCCCGAGAACGCGAAGGCCGCCCAGATCGCGGCCAGGACCCGCAGCACCATGAGGGCCGAGACGAGCAGGCGCGCCACGCTGCTGCCACGCGCCAGGCCGATCGCCACGAGGGCCACGAGGATGCCGAAGCCCAGCTCCGTCCACGCGTACGTCGCGCCCGTGCCCGTGGCAGGGTCGGTGACCCGCAGCGCCGACGGCTCGCCGAACAGGGCCAGGAATCCCCGCACCAGCGACAGGAACGCCACGACCCAGGTGAGGAGCACGACGAACGTGACACCGCCCGGGCGGCGGGGCCGACTCGTCCACGGACTGCTCATGCGCTGCCTCCTGCTCGCTGGGCGTGCGCTGGTGCGGCACCCCACCCGTCTGCTGCCTGCGGTGGCGAGCATGGCATGCAGGGGCGCCTCGCCGCCCGACGTCGGGGCGTGGCGCAGCACGTGCTACTCCCGACGCAGGGCCTCCGTGAGCCGTCCGGCCGCGGCGAGCACGGCCTGGCTGTGCAGCCGGCCGGGCACCCGGCCCATCCGGTCCAGCGGGCCGCTCACCGAGACCGCGGCCACCACCTTGTTCGACGGCCCGCGCACCGGGGCGCTCACCGAGGCGACCCCCTGCTCCCGCTCGCCGACGCTCTGCGCCCAGCCCCGTCGGCGCACCCCGGCCAACGTGGCGGCCGTGAACGTGGCCTCGCGCAGGCCGATGTGGATGCGTGCGGGGTCCTCCCACGCGAGCAGCACTTGCGCGGCGGAGCCAGCGTGCATGGTCAGCACCGAGCCCACCGGCACGGTGTCGCGCAGGCCGGTCAGGCGCTCGGCCGCCGCCACGCAGATGCGCCGGTCACCCTGGCGGCGGTAGAGCTGGGCGCTCTCACCGGTCGCCTCGCGCAGGCCGGCGAGCACCGGCCCCGCCGCAGCCACGAGTCGGTCCTCCCCGGCGGCAGCCGCCAGCTCGGGCAGCCGGGGCCCCAGGACGAACCGTCCCGACACGTCGCGGGCGATGAGGCGGTGGTGCTCCAGCGCGGTCGCCAGGCGATGCGCCGTGGGCCGGGCCAGGCCGGTGGCCGCCACCAGCCCCGCCAGTGTCAGCGGGCCGCCCTCGAGGGCGTCGAGCAGCATGGCAGCCTTGTCGATCACGCCGACGCCGCTGGCGTATGATTGGTCCACAAGTTGATACTGCCGTCTCACATCTTGGGACGTCAAGCGACCGGGAGGGCGTGGACATGGGCAAGACGCTGGCCGAGAAGGTCTGGGACGCGCACGTGGTGCGCAGTGCGCCCGGCGAGCCCGACCTGCTCTATATCGACCTGCACCTGGTGCACGAGGTGACCAGCCCGCAGGCGTTCGACGGGCTGCGCGCGGCGGGGCGGCCGGTGCGGCGCCCGGACCTCACGCTGGCCACCGAGGACCACAACGTGCCCACGATCGACATTGACAAGCCGATCGCGGACCCGGTCTCCCGCGCCCAGGTCGAGGCGCTGCGCGCGAACGCCGCGGAGTTCGGCGTGCCGATCTACTCGCTGGGCAGCGCCGACCAGGGCATCGTGCACGTGGTCGGCCCACAGCTGGGCCTCACCCAGCCGGGCATGACGATCGTGTGCGGCGACTCGCACACCTCGACCCATGGCGCGTTCGGCGCGCTGGCCTTCGGCATCGGCACCTCCGAGGTCGAGCACGTGCTGGCCACCCAGACCCTGCCGCTCAAGCCGTTCAGGACCATGGCGATCACCGTCGACGGCCGGCTGCCGGAGGGGGTCACCGCCAAGGACCTGATCCTGGCGGTCATCGCCCGCATCGGCACCGGCGGCGGCCAGGGCTACGTGCTGGAGTACCGCGGCGAGGCCATCCGGGCGCTGAGCATGGAGGGCCGGATGACCGTCTGCAACATGTCGATCGAGGCCGGCGCGCGGGCCGGCATGATCGCCCCGGACGAGACGACGTTCGCCTACATCGAGGGCCGCCCGAGGGCGCCGCAGGGCCAGGACTGGGATGACGCTGTCGCCTTCTGGCGCACCCTCGTCACCGACGACGACGCGCAGTTCGACGCCGAGGTGGTCATCGACGCCGCCGAGCTCAGCCCCTTCGTCACGTGGGGGACCAACCCGGGCCAGGGCGTCCCGCTGAGCGCAGCGGTGCCGGATCCCGCGGACTTCGCCGACCCGGTGCAGGCGGACGCCGCGGCGAAGGCGCTGGAGTACATGGGGCTCACGGCCGGCACGCCGATGCGCGAGGTCGCCGTGGACACCGTGTTCCTCGGCTCCTGCACCAACGGCCGGATCGAGGACCTGCGGGCCGCCGCCGAGGTGCTGCGCGGCCGACGGGTGGCCGATGGTGTGCGCATGCTCGTCGTGCCCGGCTCGGTGCGGGTGCGCCTGGCCGCGATGGCCGAGGGCCTGGACCGGGTCTTCACCGAGGCCGGCGCGCAGTGGCGCGAGGCGGGCTGCTCGATGTGCCTGGGCATGAACCCCGACACGCTCGCCCCCCAGGAGCGCAGCGCCTCGACCTCGAACCGCAACTTCGAGGGACGGCAGGGCCCGGGCGGGCGGACCCATTTGGTCTCCCCACAGGTCGCCGCGGCCACCGCCGTGCGCGGCACGCTCAGCTCGCCGGCCGACCTCGCCCCCGTCACCTGACCGCCCAGCGCTCCCCGAGAGGACCCGACATGGAGCAGTTCACCGTTCACACCGGCACCGCGCTGCCGCTGCGTGCGAGCAACGTCGACACCGACCAGATCATCCCCGCGAAGTACCTCAAGCGGATCACCCGGCACGGCTACGAGGACGCCCTGTTCGCGGCCTGGCGCACCGATCCGGGCTTCGTGCTCAACGACCCGGCGCGGGCCGGTGCCTCGGTCCTCGTGGCCGGCCCGGACTTCGGCACGGGCTCATCGCGCGAGCACGCGGTGTGGGCGCTGCAGGACTACGGCTTCAAGGTCGTGCTCTCCTCGCGGTTCGCCGACATCTTCCGTGGCAACTCCGGCAAGGGCGGCCTGCTCACCGGCGTCGTGGCGCAGGCGGTCATCGAGCAGCTGTGGGCCGCGACGGAGGCTGACCCGGCCGTGCCGGTCACCGTCGACCTCGTCGCGCGCACCGTCTCGTGCGGTGGACTCGTGGCGCCGTTCGAGATCGACGACTACGTCCGCTGGCGGTTGCTGGAGGGCCTCGACGACGTCGGCATCACGCTGCAAAGTGCTGGCCTCATCGAGTCTTTCGAGGGCCGCCGGCCGGCCTTCCTGCCACGGACCGCGTAGCCTGTGCCGCGAGCGCGGGAGTAGCCTGCGCGACCACCAGAAGGCCCACGCCACCGGCGCCGCCGGTGCGATCCGCGATCAGGAAGGCAGCGCATGAACAAGGCTGAGCTCATCGAGGTCGTCGCCTCGCGCATCGACGCCAGCAAGAAGGACGCCGGTGAGGCCGTCCAGGCCGTCGTCGACGCCATCACCGAGGCCGTGGCCCGGGGCCAGAAGGTCTCCATCAGTGGCTTCGGCGTCTTCGAGCAGGTCTCCCGACCCGCGCGCACCTACCGCAAGCCCTCGACGGGTGAGGCGATCAAGAAGGCCGAGACGCTGGTGCCGAAGTTCCGCCCGGGTGGCGACTTCCGCGCGTTCGTGTCGGGGGAGAAGAGCATCGCCGCCCAGGCCGTCAAGGCGGTCCGCGAGGCTGGCGACGACGTGCGCAGCACCGCCGAGGACGCCGTGCGCCGGGTGACCGGCCAGAAGCCGGCCGCGAAGCGCGCCCCGGCCAAGAAGGCCCCGGCTGCCGCGGCGTCGGCTGCCCCCGCGGCCAAGAAGGCGCCGGCCGCCAAGAAGACCACGGCCGCGAAGAAGACGACCGCTGCTGCCTCCACCACCCCGGCCCCCTCGGCGGCGAAGAAGACGGCGGCCAAGAAGGCGCCAGCTGCCAAGAAGGCCCCGGCCGCGAAGAAGGCGCCGGCGGCCAAGAAGGCCCCGGCGAAGAAGGCGGCGAGCACCTCCGCTGCCCAGTAGCACCAGCCCACACGGTGCCCGGCCGGTCCGCCGGCCGGGCACCGTCATGCCCGGGGCGCTTGGGACGTCGCGGTTCCGGTCCGGCCGGTCGCCCGGCCCCCGCTTCCCGGGCCGACAGGCCCGGGGAACCCGGTATACGGTGCTCGCACATCGGGCGAGGAGGAGGCCGCGTGGCGCGCAGGACCGCAGGGATGCGCCTCGGCGTCCCCTACCGGACTGCCGAAGCCCTGCTCTGGCCCTCGGCCATGGCGCTCATGCGCCGCGACTGGCGCGGCACCGAGCACCTGCGGGCGCACGGCGAGGGCATCATCGTCGCTCCCAACCACATCTCGTGGTTCGACCCCATCGTCATGGCCCACTTCCTGCACGACAACGGACGGCCGCCGCGGTTCCTGGCCAAGCAGTCGGTCTTCGAGGTGCCGGTGGTCGGCTGGGTGGTCAACGGGGCCGAGCAGATCCCGGTCACGCGAGACACCGACCCGTCCAAGGCGCTGGCCGCCGCCGAGGCCGCGCTGGCCGCCGGCGAGTGCGTCGTGGTCTACCCCGAGGGAACGATCACCCGGGACCCCGCACTGTGGCCGATGAGCGGCAGGACGGGGGCGATCCGGCTGGCGCTGGAGTCCGGTGCGCCGCTGATCCCGGTGGCGCAGTGGGGGGCGCAGGAGGTCATGCCGCCCTACCAGAAGGCGTTCCGGATCCTGCCGCGCAAGACGATGCGCGTGCTGGCTGGTCCGCCGCTCGACCTCGATGACCTGCGCGGCCGGCCCCTGGACCGGGCCGTGCTGGAGACCGGCACGAACCGGCTGATGGACGCCATCACCGGGCTCTTGGAACAGCTGCGGGGCGAGCGCGCCCCGGGGCAACGATTCGACTGGGCGGCCGAGCGCAAGCGACTGCGCACCCAGCAGACCGAGGAGGAGCACTGATGGCGCGCGTGGCGGTGATGGGAGCCGGGTCGTGGGGCACGGCGTTCGGGATGGTGCTCTGCGATGCTGGCGGGGACGTGGTGCTGTGGGCGCGCGAGCCCGAGGTGCAGGAGTCGATCAACACGACGCACATGAACGAGCTGTTCCACCCGGGCGTCGCGCTGCCCGAGCAGATGCGTGCGACCGGTGACGCGCAGGAGGCCCTCGACGGGGCCTCCCTGGTCATCCTGGCGATCCCTGCCCAGACCCTGGCGATGAACCTGCAGGCCTGGCGGCAGTTCATGGCCCCCGACTCCGTCGTGGTCTCGCTCATGAAGGGCATCGAGCTGGGGACCATGCGTCGGATGAGCCAGATCATCGCCGAGGACGGCGGGATCCCGGCCGAGCGCGTGGCGGTCGTCTCCGGGCCCAACCTGGCGCGCGAGATCGCCCAGCGGGCCCCGGCTGCCACGACCGTGGCCTGCCCCGACGAGGCCTCGGCCAAGCGGCTGCAGGACGCGTGCACGACCAGCTACTTCCGGCCGTACTGGACCACGGACGTGGTGGGTGCGGAGATCGGCGGCTCGGTGAAGAACGTGATCGCGCTGGCCAACGGGATGGCCGTGGGCCTGGGCTACGGGGCGAACTCGCAGGCCTCGCTCATCACCCGCGGCCTGGCCGAGATGTCGCGCATCGGCGTGGCGCTGGGCGCCAACCCGATGACGTTCCTGGGCCTGGCCGGCATGGGCGACCTCATCGCCACGTGCTCCTCGCCGCTGTCGCGCAACCGCACGTTCGGCGAGAACCTCGGCAAGGGCCTGAGCGTGGACGAGACCATCGCGGTCACCAAGCAGACCTGCGAGGGCGTGAAGTCCTGCCTGCCGATCCTCGAGCTGGCCCACTCGCATGGCGTGGAGATGCCGATCACCGAGCAGGTCGTCCAGGTGGTGCACCACGGGATGTCCCCGGCGGAGATGGTCGGGGCCCTGATGGGCCGCTCCACGAAGCCGGAGATGGGCGCGGTCTAGGAGGACGGGAAGCGCACCGGCGCAACGGATGCGGCTGATCCTTCGCTGAGATGCAGATCTCACCTGAGATTTTTCGGGCATCACGCGGGCCTGCCGTAGAATCGATGGATGGAGTGGGCATTCCTCGGCAGTGTCTTCATCACGCTGCTGGTCATCATCGACCCGCCCGGCATCATCCCGATCTTCCTGGGGCTCACCGCCGGGCGGTCGCGTCGCGACGTCGCCCGGCTGGCACTGCAGGCGACCCTCACCTCGCTGGGAGTCATCACCGGCTTCGCGGTGCTCGGCGACAAGATCCTGAGCTACCTGCACATCTCGCTGCCCGCGATGCAGGGCGCCGGTGGCCTGCTGCTGCTGCTGGTGGCGCTGGACCTGCTCACCGGCAAGGCGACCGAGCCCGAGGCACACGACGACGTGAGCATCGCGCTCGTGCCGTTGGGCGTGCCGCTGCTGGCTGGCCCCGGCGCGATCGTGGCCACGATCCTGTTCGCCCGTGACGCCCAGACCCCGGTCGAGATGGTCGCGCTCGCCGCGGCGATCCTGGCGGTCCATGCCCTGCTCTGGGCGGCCATGCGCTACTCGGTGGTGATCGCCCGGGTGCTCGGCCGCGGCGGCATCATCGTGCTCACGCGGATCTCCGGCGTGCTCCTCGCGGCCATCGCCGTGCAGCTCATCGCCGACGCGGTGCGCGGGTTCGTGGTCGCCGGCTGACGCGCCGAGGATCCGGTCAGGGGCCGACGCGGTCCAGCGCCTGGCGCAGGTCGGCCCAGAGGTCCTCGACGTCCTCGATCCCCACGCTGAGGCGCAGCAGCCCATCGGGCACGTCCGGGCTCTCCTCGGGCCAGCGACGACGTCGCTCCAAGGTCGACTCCACCCCGCCCAGGCTCGTGGCGTGGAGCCACACCCGGGTGCTCGCGGCGACCGTCTCCGCGGCCTCGGCCCCGCCCAGCAGGTCCAGGCTCACGATGGCCCCGAACGCGGCCATCTGGGCGGCGGCCAGGGCGTGACCCGGATGGTCGGGCAGCCCGAGATGCCGCACGCGCGCGACGGCGGGGTGCCCGACGCAGCGGTGGGCGAGCTCGGTGGCGTTCGCGCACGCGCGCTCCCAGCGCAGCGGGAACGTGCGCACGCCCCGCAGCGCCAGCCACGCCTCCATCGGCCCGGGGATGCCGCCGCCCAGGATGCGGTGCTGGGCGACCCGGGCGGCCAGCTGCTCGTCGGCGACCACGACGGCGCCGAGCAGCACGTCGGAGTGCCCGGCGAGGTACTTGGTGGCGCTGTGCACCACGAGGTCGGCGCCGAGATCCAGCGGATGCTGGCCGAGCGGGGTCGCGAAGGTGGAGTCGACCACCACCAGGGCGCCCGCAGCGTGCGCCGCCGCGGCCACGGCGCGGATGTCGACGACGTCGAGGGTCGGGTTGGTCGGCGTCTCGAGCCAGACCAGGGCCGCGTCCGGCGCCGCCCTGATCGCAGCGACCAGGCTGGCCGCGTCCGGGGGCACCTCGCGCAGGCCGATCCGGCCCGCGTCGTGCCAGCGCCCGAGCAGGCCCCGGGTGCCGCTGTAGGCGACCCGCTGGCCGATCACGGTGCCGCCGACGGGCGCCAGCTCGGCGACCGCGCTGATCGCGGCCATCCCGCTGGCGAAGGCCAGCGCTTGTGCGTCCGGACCCTCGAGCGCGGCGAGCACCTCCTCGAACGCGGTCCAGGTGGGGTTGGCCACGCGCGCGTAGGAGACGGTGCCGCCAGCGGCGTACGTCGAGCTGAGCACGGGAGGCTGGTTGACCGGAGCGCCGGGATCCCGGGCGGGCCGACCCGCCGCCACGGCGACGGTGGCAGGGGCCAGGCCGACGTGCGGCTCGGTCAGCGGGGTCATGGGCGATGAGCCTAGTCGCGGGCGCCGTGCCGCGACGGCGACCCGAGCACGACCCGGAGCCCTTCCAGGCGGGTGCCGATCGCGGCCGCCCGTCGCATCCCTGCCGGACGTGCTCCCACTAGGGTCCACGTCGTGGACGAGCACCGACGCATCCGGGTGGCCGTGGTCTTCGGGGGGCGCAGCAGCGAGCACGCCATCTCGTGCATCAGTGCCGGCAGCATCCTGGCCGCGATCGACCGGACACGCTATGACGTGCTGCCCATCGGCATCACGACCGCGGGTCGCTGGGTGATCGAGCGAGACGAGCCGGCACGGCTGCGGATCGCGGACGGCCGGCTCCCCGCGGTCGACGCGGCCGGGTCCGTCGTCGCGCTGCACGGGGATCCCACCCGCGGGGGGATCGAGGTCCGGGACGCTGCGGATGCGGCGGCGATCTTCCACGACGTCGACGTCGTGTTCCCCGTGCTGCACGGACCGTGGGGTGAGGACGGCACCATCCAGGGCCTGCTCGAGCTGGCCGGCCTGCCCTACGTCGGCTCCGGGGTGTTCGCCTCGGCCGCCGCGATGGACAAGGGCCACATGAAGGCGGTGCTCGCGGCCGCCGGCCTGGCGGTCGGCCCCTACGAGCTGGTGACTGCCAGGCAGTGGGACGAGGATCCGGCCGCGGTGCTGCGCCGCCTCGCCGGCCTCGCGCTGCCGGTGTTCGTCAAGCCGGCGCGGGCAGGTTCGAGCGTGGGCATCACGCGCGTGACCGAGAACGCTGAGCTGTCGACGGCCATCGAGGCAGCCCGCGCCCACGATCCCCGCGTGATCGTGGAGCAGGGCTTCCTGGGGGTGCGCGAGATCGAGTGTGGCGTGCTCGATGACGCCACCGGACCGCGTGCCAGCGTGCCGGCCGAGATCGTCGTCCGGGCCGGGCATGCCTTCTACGACTTCGAGGCCAAGTACCTCGACGACGCCGTGGACCTCGTCGTGCCGGCAGACCTGCCTCCGGAGGTGGTCGCGCAGGTGCAGGCCCAGTCCGTGGCGGCCTTCGAGGCGCTCACCTGTGAGGGCCTGGCGCGTGTCGACTTCTTCGTGACCCCCGAGGGCCGCGCCATCGTCAACGAGGTGAACACGATGCCCGGATTCACCTCCATCTCGATGTTCCCGCGGATGTGGCAGGCCTCCGGCATGGACTACCCGCAGCTGGTCGACCACCTCATCACCGACGCGCTGCGCCGCGGGACCGGCCTGCGATGAGTGCTCCCGCGCGCTCGCACGGCGGCGTGCTTCCCGAACGGATCGACGATCCGGAGCTCGCGGCTGCTGGTCTGGAGGTGCGCACCTGGCAGGAGGCGGACGTGCCGGCGATGGCGGCGGCGATCCTGGCCAGCGTCGAGCACCTGCGCCCGTTCATGCCGTGGGCGGCGCAGGAGCCGCTGCCCGAGGAGGATCGGCTCGCCATGGTGCGCGACTGGGAGGCTGCCCGGCTGGCCGGCGGTGACGTGGTCTATGGCATCTTCCATGGCGGGCGGGTCGTCGGCGGCACCGGCGCGCACCGCGGGGTCGAGGGCAAGCGCAAGGTCGCTGCCGACGGCCTCGAGATCGGCTACTGGCTCACCCCCGAGGAGGAGGGCCACGGCACGATGACGCGCGTCGTCGGCGCGCTGACCCGTGCGCTGCTGGCGCTGCCCGAGATCACCCACGTGGAGATCCGCATGGACGAGGCGAACGTGCGCAGCGCCGCGGTCCCTCCTCGCTGCGGCTACCGACTGGTCGGCCGGGAGCCCCGGGTGCCCGAGGCGCCGAGCGAGACCGCGTGGGGGCTCTGCTGGCGCATCGGGTCCGACCCGGTCGCCTAGGTCGTGGGCCGAGCGCGCCTCGGGGCCTCCACGAGGTGCCGCAGTTCCGGGATGGACCTGCGCCGACGGGGTAGTGCGCCAGCGCGGCCTGCACATGGGGTGCTGGCCTGTCACCGGAACAGGAGCAGCGATGACCCAGACCGCCGACCCGATGGCGGGTACGACCGAGCCAAACCTCACGACCCTGCGCGCCGTGGTGCGGGGCCGGGTGCTGCTTCCGGGGGACGACCAGTTCGAGGACGTATCTCGGGCATGGAATGTCGCCGTGCCGCAGCGCCCCGCTGCCGTGGTGGAGGTCCTCGACGCGAAGGATGTCGTCGCCGTCGTCCGGCTGGCTCGTGAGCACGGCCTCGTGGTCAGCGCACAACCCGGTGGCCACGGCGCGACGAACGCCCTCGACGGCACCGTCCTGCTGCGGACCGCCGCGCTCGACGAGATCACCGTCGACGCGGGGGCCCGGATCGCGCGCGTCGGTGCAGGCGTGAAGTGGGGACAGCTCCTGGCCGCGCTGGACGGCACCGGCCTGGTCGCGATGGCGGGCAGCAATCCGGACGTCAGCGTCGTGGGGTACCTGCTCGGGAGCGGCCTGCCCTGGTTCGGCCGCCGCTACGGGCTCGGCTGTCGGAGCCTGCGGGCCGCTCGCATCGTCGGTGCCGATGGCAGCCTCCGATGGGTGGACGACGCCACCGAACCGGAGATGATGTGGGCGCTGCGTGGCGGTGGTGGGGAGTTCTGCATCGTCACCGAGGTGGAGATCGACCTGTACCCCGAGCCCGACCTCCACGGTGGGAAGCTCATGTTCCCGATCTCCGAGGCCGCCGCCGTGCTGCAGGCCTTCGCCCAGGTCACGCACGGTGCCCCGGACGGGCTGACCTGCTGGGCCTCCTTCATGCACTTCCCCCCACTGCCAGATCTCCCCGAGCAGCTCCGCGGCGCGTCGTTCGTGACCGTCGACGTGACGTGGCTCGGGGCAGCCTCGGAGGCAGCGGGACTCATCGCCCCCCTTCGCGAGGCCGGCACGGTGCTCAGCGACTCGTTCGGCCCCGTGTCGATCGGAAGGCTGGGGGAGGTGGCGGCCGAGCCGACGACGCCCATGCCCTTCATCGACTGGGGCGGCGTCCTGCCCCGACTGGATCCCACCACCATCGAGCGCCTCGTCGGCGTTGCCGGTGACCGGGAGCGCACTGCACTGACGGTGCTGCAGGTGCGGCACGCCGGGGGCGCCCTGGCCACGGCGGGGGGACCCCCCGGTGCCCTGACCGAGCTCGGGGCCGAGTACGTCGTGTTCGCCTTCGGGGTTGCCGCCGTGCCCGAGCTCGTCGACCCGATCAGGGGGTCCCTGGCCGCCGTGGCTGCGGTGTGCGGTCCTGCCGGCGCGGCCCGGATCCCGCTGACCCTGCTCGGCCCGGGGGGTGACCGCTCGGCCGTCCACGACCCCGAAACCATGTCGCGCCTGCGTGCGCTCAAGCGCTCGGCGGACCCGCAGGGCGTGATCCGCGGCAACCATCCGCTGGACTGACGCGGCTGCCGCCGGGCTCAGGCGCCGTGCCCTCGTCACGGGCGGCGCCTGAACCCGGCGGCGGGGTCCAGGCGGCAGGGCCGCCCGCTCAGGGCGGCGGCAGCGTGGCCTTGATCGTGGGCGCGAGGTCTGCGGCCACCGACGGCGCGGGGCCCTGGGCCGTCGGCACCGTGAGCTCGACGTTGGCGGTGCGGCCGACGCTGGTCAGCAGCCAGCCCCCCGTGAGCTCCTCCGGGAACCAGTCGATGCCGTCGACGGTCACGAGCATCGACGTGGCGGAGAGCGCGGCGGGCCGGGGCGCGCCGCACCGGACGGATACCGGCGGGTCGCCGTACGCGGCCGTCAGCGAGGAGTCGGGGATGACCTCGCGCCGAGCGCCGACGGTGCTCAGCGAGGCCGGCAGCGCGGCGGTGAAGGCCGCGCAGGCGACGGCCATGTCACCGGAGGGTGCCGGCACCGGTGCGTCGACCCGCACCGCGCGGCTGCATCCCGCCAGCCCCCCGAGCAGCGCCGTGGCGGCCAGGGGGACGACGGGCGTCCATCGCGGGGACCGCGGGCGGCCCGGCGGACGCTGCTTCAGAGGTTGACCACCGGGCAGGTGAGCGTGCGGGTGATGCCCGGCACCTTCTGCACGCTGGCCACGACGAGGCGGCCGAGGTCGTCGATCGAGTCGGCCTGGGCCTGCACGATGACGTCGTACGGGCCGGTGACGTCGTGGGCGATGGTCACGCCCTGGATGCTGGCGATCTCCGCGACGACCGACGGGGCCTTGCCGACCTCGGTCTGGATCAGGATGTAGGCGTGGACCATGGGGGAGCCCCTTCGTTGCCTGCCACCCGGCTCCCGGGCGGCGCTCGGTTCAGACTAGCGTGCCCCCTCGACATGTCGGCGGGTGCCGGCGAGGAGGGTGGGGCGCATGGCGAGCACTGGCACGCCGATCAGCGAGGTGGGGGAGTTCGGCCTGGTGGCGCGGATCGCCGAGGCGCTCGCCGGACAACCGACCGACGCCGTGGAGGTGGGCCTGGGCGATGACGCCGCCGTGGTGCACGTGCCCGGCGATGGACGCGTCGTGGTCTCGACCGACATGCTCGTGGAGGGCAGGCACTTCCGGCGCGACTGGTCCACAGGCGCGGATGTGGGGGCGCGCGCGGCGGCACAGAACCTCATCGACATCGCGGTCATGGGTGCCACGCCGACGACGCTGGTGGTGGCGCTCGGCCTGCCGGCCGAGCTCACCGCGGAGTGGGTCAGCGACCTCTACGCGGGCATGCGTGAGGAGGCCACGGCGCAGGGCGCGGTCATCGTCGGTGGCGACCTCGTGCGCAGCGACCGCGTCGTGATCGCCGTCACCGCGCTCGGCGCCCTCACGGGGACCGCCGCGGTGCGACGTGCGGGCGCCCAGCCCGGCGACGTGGTGGCGGTCGCCGGCCGGCTCGGTTGGGCCGCGGCCGGCCTGTCGATCCTCTCCCGGGGGTTCCGCACCCCCCGCGTGCTCGTCGACGCGCACCGAAGGCCCGAGCCGCCCTACGAGGCAGCCGCGGCGGCTGCGGCGGCAGGGGCCACCGCCATGATCGACGTGAGCGATGGCCTGGTGGCCGACCTGCGCCATCTCGCGCTGGCCTCGGGCGTGGTCGTCGAGCTCGACCCAGCGCTGCTCGTGGTGGACGAGCCGGTGGCCGCCGCGGCGTCAGCCTTCAACGCCGACCCGCTGGTCTGGGTCTGCACCGGGGGCGAGGACCACGCCGTCGCGGCGACCTTCCCAGCCGGTGCGGCGCTCCCCGAGGGCTTCAGCGTGGTCGGGCGCGTCGCCGACGTCGACGAGGTCGAGCTGCTCGACGCCCCCGGCATCGTGGTCGGCGGGCGGGTGCCGCGCGGCACCGGCGGGCACGACCACTTCGCGGGGTGAGCTCGGGCGGCGCATGCCGCCTGGGCGCGCCCGCCCACGACGAAGGCCCCGGTCCCTCACGGGTCCGGGGCCTCGGCTTCGACCGTGGGCCGCGTCAGGCGCGCGCCACCTTGCCGGCCTTCAGGCACGACGTGCAGACGTTGACGCGCTTCGGGGTGCCGCCGACGACCGTGCGCACCGACTGGATGTTCGGGTTCCAGCGACGCTTGGTGCGGCGGTGCGAGTGGGAGATGCTGTGGCCGAAACCGGGGCCCTTGCCGCAGACGTCGCAGGTGGCAGCCATGACTCACTCCAGTTCCGAAGGGGAGCGCGGGCCACGACAGCCCGCGATTCGACGGCTCAGGATATCCGACCCGTGCGGGGCCGCCCAAATCCCGCCGCGGGGGGGGAGCCCGGCGAGATCCGGCGGCGCCGCGCCGCCCGGCACTAGCATCGGCCCGACCGGGACCAAGGAGGGGCATGCGCACACTGCTCGACGCCGAGGCGCTGCACCAGTGGGCGGCGCTCGCGCTCGATGGCATGCGCACCCATCGCCGGGCCATCGATGCCCTCAACGTCTTCCCCGTCCCGGATGGTGACACGGGCACCAACATGTACCTCACCCTCGAGGCCGGGGTCGAGGCGATGCTGGCCGTGGAGCCTGAGGCGCCGGATCCCGGCACCATGCGCCTGGCCGCGCTGGCCCGCGGCATGCTGCTGGGCGCCCGGGGCAACTCCGGCGTCATCGCCTCGGAGCTCATGCGCGGGATCGCCGCGACCAGGGGTGCCGACCTGACCCGACCGATGGACGGCGGGTGGCTGGCCGACGCCCTGCACCGCGCCGCCGAGGCTGCCTTCGGCGCGGTGGCCGACCCCAAGGAGGGGACCGTCCTCACGGTCGCGCGCGCTGCCGCCGACGCGGCCCTGGCGAGCGCCCAGGCCAGCGGTGGAGCCCTGCAGGAGGTGACCGACGCAGCCGCGCGAGCGGCCCGCGACGCCCTGGCCGAGACGCCCAACCAGCTCGAGGCGCTGCGCCGCGCCGGCGTCGTGGACGCCGGGGGCCGCGGCTACGTCGTGCTCACCGACGCCCTGCTCGAGGTGGTCACCGGCGTGCACCGCGAGCTGCCGGAGTTCCCCAGGTCAGCCCCCCAGCCGGACTCCCTGGCCGACCCCGAGCACACGCTGCACGGGTACGGCGGCCCAGCCTTCGAGGTGATGTACCTGCTCGACGCGCCGGACGAGGCGGTGCCGGCGCTCAAGCGGCGCCTGGCGTCCCTTGGCGACTCGCTCGTGGTCGTCGGTGGCGACGGGCTGTGGAACGTGCACGTCCATGTCGACGACGCCGGCGCCGCGGTCGAGGCGGCCATCGCGATCGGCACCCCGCACCGCATCCGGATCACGTACCTGGCCGAGGTCGTCGACGCCGGCCAGCAGGCGCCCTCGGGCCGGGCCCTGGTGGTGGTGGCCCACGGCCAGGGGGTGGCCGACCTGCTGGAGGCCAGCGGCGTCACCGTCGTGCGTGCGCCCGAGCTCGGCCGGCCGTCGATGCAGGAGTTCCTCGACGGCATCGAGGCGACCGGTGCCAGGGAGGTGGTCCTGCTGCCGGGCGACAAGGACTCGCGGCCCGTCGCGGAGTCGGCGGCCCTCGCCGCCCGCGACTCCGGTCACCGCGTGGCGGTGATCCCCACGCGCAGCATCGTGCAGTCGCTGGCGGCGGTGGCCGTGCACAGTCCGTCGGACCCGTTCGACGACGACGTGGTCGCGATGACGCGCGCGTCGTCGTCCACCCAGTACGCGGGCCTCACGACCGCCATCCGTGAGGCGATGACCAACGCCGGCACGTGCCGGGTCGGCGACGAGCTGGGCGTCATCGCCGGGGACATCCTCGAGATCGGCCACGACGTGCGCGAGGTCGCCGTGCGCGTGCTCAGCCGGATGCTGGCGCGCGGGGGGTCCGAGCTGGTCACGGTGGTGCTCGGCTGCGACGCACCGCCGGACCTGCTCGAGGGCATGGAGCAGTGGGTGGCCCAGCACCATCCGGGCGTCGAGGTGGTCGGGTACGAGGGCGGCCAGCCGCGCTGGCACGCGATCATCGGCGTGGAGTAGGGGGCCATGGCATCGCTGGCGGGCGTGGTCGGCGGCCGGGCGGCCAAGGCGCTGGGCACGCTGGGGATCACCACGGTCGAGGAGCTGCTCGGGCACTACCCGCGGCGCTACGTCGAGCACGGTAGCCTCACCGACCTGGCCAGCCTGCGGGTCGGCGAGCAGGTGACCGTGCTGGCGCGGATCGCCAGCGTGAGCTCGCGCGCGCTGCCACGGCGTCCCGGGGACCGGCGCACGCGCACCATCCAGGAGCTGGTGGTCACGGACGGCACGGGTCGCCTGGTCCTCACGTTCTTCAACCAGCACTGGCTGGTGGAGAAGGGCACGTTCCGCGTCGGCCAGCTCGGGCTGTTCGCCGGCACCGTCGGCACCTTCAAGCGCGATCGGCAGCTGCTGCATCCGGACTACCGACTCATCGACGAGGCCAGCGCTGATGCCGCGAGCGCGGACTTCGCCGACCGGCCCATGCCCATCTACCCGGCCAGCGACAAGGTCAAGACCTGGGCGATCTCCGATGCGGTCGACCTGGTGCTGCCGCTGGCCGCCGACCTGCCTGACCCATTGGACCGCGTCCTCCGGCAGCGCGCCGACGTGGCCGACCGGGCTACGGCCCTGCAGTGGATCCACCGGCCGCGGGACTGGGGCCAGATCACCAGGGCCCGCGAGCGCCTGCGCTGGGACGAGGCGTTCGGCGTGCAGGTCGTGCTCGCCCAGCGGCGAGCCGCCGCCACGGCGGCGCCGGCGATCCCGCGGCCCGGCCGCAGCCCCGGGCTGCGGGACGCCTTCGACGCGCAGCTGCCGTTCGCGCTGACGACCGGGCAGGCTGAGATCGGGGCCGTGCTCGACGCCGAGCTCGCCGGCAGGCACCCGATGCACCGATTGCTGCAGGGCGAGGTGGGTTCGGGCAAGACGGTCGTGGCGCTGCGCGCCATGCTGCGCGTGGTCGACAGCGGCGGGCAGGCGGCGCTGCTCGCCCCCACCGAGGTGCTGGCAGCGCAGCACGCCCGCAGCATCCGGGCGCTGCTCGGCCCGCTCGCGGAGGCAGGCATGCTCGGCGGTACCAGCGAGGGCACCCGGGTGGTGCTGCTCACCGGGGGCCTGGGTGCCGCCGCGCGGCGGCGGGCCCTCACCGAGCTCGCCGCCGGCACGGCCGGCATCGTCGTGGGCACCCACGCCCTGCTGGAGGAGCGGGTGCAGTTCGCGGACCTCGGCCTCGTCGTGATCGACGAGCAGCACCGGTTCGGCGTCGAGCAGCGCGCCGCGCTCGGGGGCAAGGCGCCCGGCGAGACCAGGCCGCACACCCTGGTGATGACCGCCACGCCGATCCCGCGCACCGTCGCGATGACCGTGTTCGGCGACCTCGAGGTCTCCACGCTGCGGGAGCTGCCGGCCGGCCGTGCGCCGCTGCAGACGCACGTGGTGCCAGCCCAGGAGCGCCCGGACTTCCTGGCGCGGGCGTGGCAGCGGGCGCGCGAGGAGGTGGCCGCGGGACGCCAGGTGTACGTCGTGTGCCCGCGCATCGACGCCGGCACCGAGGAGGCGGACGGCAGCGGGCTGCTGGACGAGGACGACGAGCTCACGGCAACCGGCCCGATGCCCGCTCCCCGGCCCGCGGACGCAGCCGTCGAGACCGTGCTGCCCGGATTGGCCGAGGGTCCGCTGGCCGGCCTACGGCTGGCAGCCCTCACCGGGCGCATGGTCGGCGCCGACAAGGACGCGGTCATGGCCCGGTTCGCCGACCCACAGCGGCCGGATGGGGTCGACGTGCTGGTGGCGACGACCGTCATCGAGGTGGGCGTCGACGTGCCCAACGCCACGCTCATGATCGTGCTGGACGCCGATCGGTTCGGCGTCTCGCAGCTGCACCAGCTGCGCGGCCGCGTGGGCCGCGGCGGGCACCCCGGGCTGTGCCTGCTGGTCACCAACGCGGCCGAGGGAACGCCCTCCCGCGAGCGCCTCGACGCCGTGGCGGCCACGAGCGACGGATTCGAGCTCTCGCGGTTCGACCTCGCCGCGCGGCGGGAGGGCGACGTCCTGGGTGCCAGCCAGTCGGGCTCGCGGCGCTCGCTGCGGCTGCTCAGCGTGCTCGAGCACGAGGACGTCATCCTGCGTGCCCGCGAGGAGGCCACCCGGCTCGTGGCCGAGGATCCGGAGCTGGCGGGCCACCCCGAGCTGGCCGCCTGGCTGGCGAGCCTCGTCGACGAGGAGCACGCCGAGTACCTCGAGAAGACGTAGCCGGCCCCCGACGTCCGCGTCCGGTGGTCCCGCGGGAGCCGCAGGGCGTATGGCAGGGTGACAACGGCCTGCACACTGCGGTCAGGACGGGCGCGGTTCTGCCAGAGTCCAGCGGCAGGAGGTGGACATGGCCACGTTGGACCGCGCGCAGGAGGGACGGACCCCACGCGCCACGAAGGGACAGGGCTGGCTGCTGCCGTGGCGGGCAGGGTTCCAGGCGAACTGGGTCCCGCGCGACCTCACGGCCGGCATCGCCCTGGGCGTGATCATGGTGCCGCAGGGCATGGCGTACGCGACTCTGGCCGGGCTTCCCCCCGAGACCGGGCTCTACGCCACCATGGCGGCGATCCTCGGCTACCTCGTGCTGGGCTCGTCCCGCCAGCTCGTCGTGGGTCCAGACTCCTCCACGTCGACCATCCTCGGTGCGGCGCTGGTCGGGATCGCGGGGGCTGGGGCCGCCACCGACCTGCTGGCGGGGATGGCCGCGGCGATCGCGCTGATCGCCGGCGGGATCCTCGTGCTGGCCGGGCTCCTCAAGGCGGGCATCATCGCCAATTTCATCTCCAAGCCGGTGCTCGTCGGATACATCAACGCCCTGGCCGTGACGATCATCGTGGGCCAGGCGTCCAAGATCCTCGGGTTCCAGGTGGAGGCCGACGGGGTCATCCCCGAGGCCTGGGAGATGCTGCGGCGGCTGGGGGACACCCAGCTGCTGCCGCTCGTGGTGGGCGGGGCGTGCCTCGCGGTCATCCTCGTGCTCCAGCGGCTGGCGCCCAAGGTGCCCGGAGCGCTCGTCGCCGTCGTCGGGGCGCTCGTGGCCTCCACGGTCCTCGATCTGGAGGCCGACGGCCTGGCCGTGGTCGGGGCGCTGCCCTCGGGCCTGCCCTCGATCGCCGTGCCGGTGGACGCGCTGGGCGAGTTCGGCGGGCTGCTGCTGCTGCCGGCTTTCGCCGTCGCGGTGATGGGGTTCGCCGACACGACCGTCACGGCGTCGATCTTCGGCGAGCGCGGCAGGTACCAGGTGGACGCCAACAAGGACCTGCTCGGCCTCGGTGCAGCGAGCGCCTTCTCCGGACTGGCTGGCGGTCTGCCGGTCTCCGCGAGCGACTCGCGCACCGCGGTGGCGGTCTCCGCGGGGGGCAGGTCCCAGGTGGTGAACCTCACCGGCGCGATCGTGATCGGCATCATCCTGGTGTTCTTCGCCTCGGTGCTGGGACCGCTGCCGTCGGCGGCGCTGAGCGCGGTGGTCATCGCGGCTGGCATCAGCCTGTTCGACTTCGCCACGTTCCGCGCCATGGCCCGGCAGAGCCGCTCGGACCTCTGGACCGGGTTGGTCGCCCTCGTGGGCGCCCTGACGCTCGGCCTGCTCCCGGGCATCATCCTCGCCGTCGTGCTGTCGCTCTTCAACGTCCTGATGTCGGCCGCCAGGACGCAGCTGGTGGTCCTCGGTCGGGGCGAGGTGGGCAACGCCTGGCGCAACGTCGCGCGCGACCCGGGCGTTCGGACCGTACCCGGGCTGCAGGTGGTCCGGTGGGAGAGCTCCCTGTTCTTCGGCAACGGGCAGGGGTTCACCCAACAGGTGAAGTCACTCGTGGAGGGGGCGCCCAGCCCCGTGTCGTGGGTGGTGCTCGACGCCGAGGCGACCAGCGACGCCGACTTCACCGGGACCTCGGCGCTGCGCGACCTCGTCCGCTGGCTGCGGGAGCGAGGGGTGACGTTCGTGGTCGCCGAGCCGAACGGCCGGTTCCTGGATGCCCTGCAGGCATCCGGCTGCGTGGAGCTGATCGGCGGCGAGCACATCCTCCCGTCGGTCGACATGGCCGCCAAGGCCTACGTGGACCAGCACCCCGGTGTCGTGCCACCCTCGGGTCCGGAGGCGGTGGGGGACGTGCGCCAGGCGGCATCCTCCGGGTCCGGGCGCGAGCTGGATCAGGGGTAGTTGGCACGGCGGACCTGGGACGCGGATCGGTCAGCCGCGGCCTGAGGGTGCGCCCAGATCAGGGGGCTTCGTGACGCGCATCATCGCCGGCACCGCCAGGGGGCGGCGGCTGCAGGTGCCCCCGGGTGGCACCCGGCCCACGACCGACCGGGTGCGTGAGGCGCTGTTCGCCTCGCTCGAGCACCTGCTGGGCGGCTTCGCGGGGGTGCGCGTGCTGGACCTGTTCGCGGGCTCCGGGGCGCTCGGCCTGGAGGCGATGAGCCGGGGCGCCGCCGGTGCGGTGCTGGTGGAGCGTGACCGCGCCACCGCGGCAGTCGCGCGCCGCAACGCCGAGGTGGTCGGCGCAGCCGGCGCGCAGGTGGTCGTCGGCTCCGTCCGCGGGCACCTCGCCGGCGACCCCACGCCGTTCGACCTGGTGCTGGCCGACCCGCCGTACGCCATGCCGGCGAGCGAGGTGGAGGGCCTGCTGGTGCGTCTCACGCAGGGCTGGCTGGCTCCGGACGCGGTCGTGGTGGTCGAGCGGCAGGCCAAGGGCGGCGCGTTCGGCTGGCCCGAGGGGCTCGTGGCGCTGCGCGAGGCTCGCTATGGATCCACCACGCTTTGGTACGGTCGGGGCGCGCCCGAGCGAGAGGACCCGTGATGCGCAGAGCGGTTTGCCCGGGCTCGTTCGACCCGGTCACCAACGGCCACCTCGACGTCTTCCGGCGAGCCGCCGCGGTGTTCGACGAGGTCGTCGTCGGGGTCCTGATCAACAAGAAGAAGTCCTCGATGTTCACCGTCGAGGAGCGGATCGCCCTGCTCCGCGCCGAGCTCGCCGACGTGGCGAACATCCGGGTCGACAGCTTCCACGGCCTGCTCGTGGACTACTGCCGGGAGCACGACGTCCACGCGATCGTGAAGGGCCTGCGCGCGGTCACCGACTTCGACTACGAGCTGCAGATGGCCCAGATGAACCATGGCCTGGCTGGTATCGACACGCTGTTCGTCACCACCAACCCGGTGTACTCCTACCTGTCGTCGTCGCTGGTCAAGGAGGTCGCCACGTATGGTGGCGACGTCAGCGGGCTGATCCCGCCCGGCGTCCACGCCGCCCTCATGGCCAAGCTCGCGGCGCAGGAGCCCGAGGCCCCCGCCGAGCCCTGACGCGCTGCCCCCGAGGAGGAGGACGATGACGCACGACCCGCTCGCGGCGGCTGACCCGCGCACCGCCGACGTGTACACGGTGCTGGACCGGCTCTCCGACCTCGTCGAGGCCGCCCGCGCGATGCCGATGTCCGACAAGTGCGTCGTGCCCCGCAACGAGGTGCTCGACCTGCTCGACGCCATCCGTGCGATGCTGCCCACCGCGGTGCAGGAGGCCGAGGAGCTGCTCGCTGACCGCGTGGCCGTCGTCGAGGAGGGCTACCGCGAGGCCGAGCGGATCATCGCCGAGGCCAACGAGCAGTCCCGGGTGCTCATCGAGCAGGCCACGGCCCAGCAGGCGCACATCGTGAGCACCCACGAGATCACCACCGCGGCACTGGCCGAGGCCGAGGCCATCCGCCAGCAGGCGGCCACCGAGTCCGAGCAGATGCGCCGCGAGGTCGACCAGTACGTCGAGGACAAGTTCGCCTCGTTCGAGGCCAGCCTGACCAAGACGCTGGCCGCCGTCCAGAAGGGCCGCGAGCGCATCCGCGACCGCTACGGGGCACCCCAGCAGGCAGGGCCGTACGAGGGCTGAGCAGGCGATCGCGCGTTTCCTCGGCGAAGCCGTGCTGCGCTACCCTTGCCCGGTGGCCCTCACGCCGAGGGCCATTCGTGTGACGCCATCGGGAAGGTCCATGTCCAGCCTCAACCCGCGCGACCCCCTGGTCTTCGACATCCGGGACCTGGGCCGCCGTGCCGGATCGATGTTGGAGGTGGACCGCACGGTCCCCGCACCCGCCGACCTCGGTGGGGGTGTGGCCGTGGTGCCGCCCGGGTCCGAGCTGGACCTGCGGTTGCGCTTCGAAGCGGTGGTGGAGGGCGTGCTGGTGTCGGGAACGGCGACGTTCACGGTTGCCGGGGAGTGCGCTCGGTGCCTGGACGCCGTCTCGTGGGACGAGACGACCGCCTTCTCCGAGCTGTACCTCCACGAGCCCGGACCCGAGGAGGAGGAGCTGCCCGTGCTGCACGGGGACCTGCTCGACCTCGAATCGGTGCTGCGTGACGCCATCGTGCTGGGCCTACCGCTGGCGCCGCTGTGCCGCGCGGACTGCCCGGGCCTCTGCGTGGAGTGCGGCGCGCGGCTGGCCGACGACCCCGCACACTCGCACGACGTGCTCGACCCGCGGTGGGCCGCGCTCACCGCCCTGGAACCGACCGAGAAGGAAGACTGACGTGGCTGTCCCGAAGCGGAAGATGTCCCGCTCCAACACGCGCGCCCGCCGTTCGCAGTGGAAGGCCGCGCCGATCACGCTCGTGACGTGCGACCGGTGCAAGTCCCAGAAGCTGCCGCACACGGCGTGCCCCACCTGCGGCACCTACGCCAAGCGGCAGGTCCTCGACGTCTGATCGTCGCCGCCGTGCCCGCACGCGACGACCTCGCCGTCCTGGTCGAGCGCCTCGGGGTCCCGCTGGGCCACGAGGCCCTTCGCCATGCCCTGACGCACCGGTCGTACGCCTACGAGCACGGCGCCATCCCGCACAACGAGCGCCTCGAGTTCCTCGGTGACGCGGTGCTCGGCCTCGTCGTGACCGACACGCTGTTCCGCACCCATCCCCACGTGCCCGAGAGCCAGCTGGCCAAGTACCGCTCGGCGGTGGTGAACGCCCGCACGCTCGCCGAGGTGGCCCGGGAGCTGGCGGTCGGCGACCACCTGCTCCTGGGTCGGGGTGAGGAGGCCACGGGCGGCCGCGACAAGGGCTCGATCCTGGCCGACGCGGTCGAGGCGATCATCGGCGTGACGTACGTGGAGTGCGGCCTCGACGCGGCTGCCCGCCTCGTGCACGAGCTGCTCGACGCGCGCATGGAGCGCGCCGCGGGCCTGGGCGCCGGGCTGGACTGGAAGACCTCGCTGCAGGAGCTCGGGGCTCGCACCGGCACCGGCGTGCCGGTCTACGTCGTGCAGGCCACCGGCCCCGACCACGCCAAGCACTTCCACGCGGTGGTCACCGTGGGGGACTGCCGCGGCGAGGGGGAGGGCGGCTCGAAGAAGCACGCCGAGCAGCTCGCCGCGGCCGCCGCCTACGGCGTGCTCGCCGCCGCCCATCCCGACGCCGTGCGCTGAGGCGCACCCCACCTCACGCCCGCATGCCCGAGCTCCCCGAGGTCGAGGTCGTGCGGCGCGGCCTGGCCGGCCACGTGCTCGGTGCCACACTGGCCGGCATCGAGGTGCTGCACCCCCGCGCGGTGCGCCGCCAGCCCGGCGGGCCCGCGGAGCTCGTCGCCCTGCTCTCGGGTCGGACGATCACCGCGACGGGCCGGCGGGGCAAGTTCCTGTGGCTGGCGACCGACGACCCCGGACTCGTGCTGGATGCGCACCTGGGCATGAGCGGCCAGTTCCGCGTCGACGCGCCAGCCGGTGCCGCGACGATCCTCGGGGAGGACGGCCCGGTCGAGGCGGTTGACGCCGGGCCGCGTCGGCATGCCCGGGTCCGCTTCGCCCTCGCCGACGACCGGCAGCTCTGGTTCGTCGACCAGCGGACCTTCGGCTGGGTGGCCGCCGACTGGCTCGTGGCCGACCCTGCGGGCGTGCCGGTGCCCACGCTGGTGCGCGCGATCGCCCCGGACCCGACGGAGCCCGGCTTCGACCCTCGGGTCGTGGCACGGGCCATGCGCCACCACCGGGTCGAGGTCAAGCGGCTGCTGCTCGACCAGTCGCTCGTCTCGGGGGTGGGCAACATCTACGCCGACGAGGCGCTCTGGCGGGCGGGCGTCCATCCGAGGCGCCGCGCCGACCGCATGGCCCTGGCCGACCTGGTCCGGGTGCTGGAGGCCGCGGCAGCGGTGATGGCCGAGGCGCTGGCTGCCGGCGGCACCTCGTTCGACAGCCTGTACGTGAACGTCAACGGCGAGAGTGGCTACTTCGCCCGTGGCCTGGCCGTGTACGGCCGTGCGGGCCTGCCGTGCCCCCGGTGCGGCACGCCCATCGTGCGCGAGCGGTTCACGAACCGGTCGAGCCACCTGTGCCCGACGTGTCAGCGGCCGCCGCGCGCGCGACACTAGGGACGTGCCAGAGGTTCGGGACCCGTCGACGACCCCCGCCGAGGTCGTGCGGCTCACCGCGCGCGTGCGCGGCTCGGTGCAGGGCGTCGGCTTCCGCTGGTCGACCATGTCCTGCGCGCGCACCCTGGAGCTGCGTGGGTACGCCGAGAACCTCATGGACGGCGACGTGCTGGTCGTCGCCGAGGGCCCGCGCAGCCGCTGCGAGCAGCTGCTCGACTGGCTGCAGGGCCAGGGCACGCGGGTGGTACGGCGACCGGGCCGTGTCGAGTCCGTCGAGGCCCGCTGGAGCGGTGCCGAAGGCGGGTTCCGGTCGTTCACGACCCGGTAGGACGCCCAGCTGGGGCACCAGCCACGCCCGGCCGAAGGTGTATCGACCCGACATATCGCGGAGGTTGACTGGCCGGTAACATCCTGTCACCCTTGAGGGGGTTTCTGGCAGGACCGCTGTCGCGACGACGAGTGCAGGAGTCAGCATGGCGAAGGCGTTGTACGGCTTCCACGGTGGGCTCGATCCGCGCACGGAGGCCGAACTGGCGACGCTGCGTGCGAAGGTCCGCGAGCTCGAGGCCGAGGTCGCTGCCCTTCGCGCCCGCGAGCAGGTGCGGCTGGCCGACGAGGACCTCGACCTGGCGCTGCTGACCACCCAGGATGCCGCACTCGTCTGAGTGCCCGCGGCGCGTCCAGCGCTGCACGGGAGCCGCCCGGACCATCGCCTAAGGTTCGGTCCGTGCACCTCAAGAGCCTGACGGTGAAGGGCTTCAAGTCCTTCGCGTCGTCGACGACCCTGGCCTTCGAGCCGGGCGTGACGTGCGTCGTCGGGCCGAACGGATCGGGCAAGTCCAACGTGGTGGACGCCCTGGCCTGGGTCATGGGCGAGCAGGGGGCCAAGAGCCTGCGCGGCGGCAAGATGGAGGACGTCATCTTCGCCGGCACCTCCGGCCGCGCCCCACTGGGCCGCGCCGAGGTGAGCCTCACGATCGACAACTCCGACGGGGCCCTGCCCATCGACTACGCCGAGGTGACGATCACCCGCACCATGTTCCGCTCCGGCGGCTCGGAGTACGCGATCAACGGCTCGTCGTGCCGGCTGCTCGACATCCAGGAGCTGCTCTCGGACTCGGGCATCGGCCGCGAGATGCACGTCATCGTCGGCCAGGGCCAGCTCGACCAGATCCTGCACGCCACCCCCGAGGACCGTCGCGGCTTCATCGAGGAGGCCGCCGGCGTCCTCAAGCACCGCAAGCGCAAGGAGCGCGCGGTGCGCAAGCTCGAGGCGATGCAGGCCAACCTCACACGCGTGCAGGACCTCACCACCGAGCTGCGGCGCCAGCTCACCCCGCTGGGCAAGCAGGCCGAGGTGGCCCGGCGGGCCAGCGTGATCCAGACCGACCTGCGCGACGCCTCGCTGCGCCTGCTCGCCGACGACCTCCAGGTGCTGTCCAGCCAGTACGAGCAGGAGATCGCCGACGAGTCCGCACTGCGGGAGCGCCGCTCGCTCGTGGAGGCCGAGCTCGCGAACGCCCAGGCGGCAGAGGCCGTGCGCGAGGCGGAGGCACTGGCGCAGGCCCCGACCCTGGCCCGCGCCCAGGAGACCTGGTTCGGCCTGTCCTCGTTGCGCGAGCGGCTGGCCGGCACGGTCGGGATGGCCGAGGAGCGGGTGCGCTCGTTGGCCCCGGAGCCGGAGGAGGAGCGCCGCGGTCGGGCCCCGGACGAGCTCGAGGCCGAGGCACGCACCATGCGCAGCCAGGAGGCCGACCTCAACCGGGAGGTCGAGGAGCACCGCTCGGCCCTGAGCCTGGCGGTCTCGGCGCGGACCGCGGCCGAGGCCGCGTTCGCCACCGCGGAGCAGGAGCTGCGTGCGGCGGTGCGGGCGGCGGCTGACCGGCGCGAGGGCCTGGTGCGGCTGCAGGGCCAGGTGCATGCCGCGCAGTCGCGGGCCGAGGCGAGGGCCAGCGAGATCCAGCGGCTGCGCGAGCAGGCGCAGGCCGCGCGCGAGCGGGCCGCCCGGGCCGAGCACGAGTTCCGCGCCCTGGAGGCCTCGATCGCCGGGCTCGACGAGGGCGAGGTGGACCTCGACACCGGGTACGAGGCAGCCCAGCGGGCCCTGGCCGCCGTCGATGCCCGCGCCACCGAGCTGGCCGCTCGGGAGGCCGAGTTGGAGCGCTCACGGGCCGGGCTGGCGGCGCGGGTGGAGGCGCTGGCGCCGATGGTGGCCGTGGCCGACGCCGGTTGGGAGCTGGCGGGCGGCGCCGTCCCGGGGGTGGCGGGCACGGTGGCCGGCGCACTGCGCGTCGACCCGGGCTACGAGGTGGCGATCGGCGCCGCCCTGGGCGCGGCGGCCGATGCCGCGATCGCCGACGGGGATGGCGCCGCAGTGACGGCCATCGGGTGGTTGGCCGACGGCGAGCGTGGCCGCGCCGGGGTGGTGGTGCCAGGCCTGGCGGTCGCACCGCGGTCGGCGTGGCCGGCCCTGCCCGCCGGCGCGCTGTGGGCGGTGGACGTGGTCTCGGCCGACGGTCCGCTCGCCGATGCCCTGGCCGGGCTGCTCGACCACGTCGCGGTCGTCGACGGGGACCTCGCCGCCGCACTCCGGCTGGTGCGCGGGGTACCGGGGGCGCGTGCGGTGACGCGCGCTGGTGAGCTGGTGGGCCACGGGCTGGTCGTCGGTGGCTCACAGGACGCGCCCTCGCGTATCGAGGTGGCGGCGTCCCTGGAGTCGGCGCGCGAGCAGCTGGCCAGTGTCGTCCACGAGACGGAGCGGCTGCGCTTCGAGCTGGCCGGCGTCCGCCAGGAGCGGGCAGCCGCGGCGGCGGTCGCGGACGAGGCACTCGAACGGCTCCACGACTCCGACGCGCGGATGGCGGCG
This sequence comes from Candidatus Nanopelagicales bacterium, assembly GCA_036375875.1. GTDB lineage: Bacteria > Actinomycetota > Actinomycetes > S36-B12 > CAIYMF01 > Prado023. The sequence continues at coordinate 1,409 of DASVBK010000133.1, read as the reverse complement.
GTGGCCGAGCAGCTGGGCAACCTCGGCCAGCAGTCCCGCAGCGCCAGCGCCGAGGCCGAGCGCATCGAGCGCTCGCTGGCCGCCTCGGAGCAGGCCCTGGCCGCCGACCGCACCACCCTCGACGAGCTCACCGTCCGGCTCGGGCGCGCGACCGCCGACCCGATCGACGACGCCGAGCCGTCCCCGGACGCACGCGACGAGGCCGGCCGGGACGCCGAGGTGGCCCGGCGCGGCGAGATGGAGGCACGCCTGGCGGTGCGCACCGCCGAGGAACGGGCCCGGGCGATCGCCGGCCGCGCCGAGCAGCTCGAGCGCGCGGCGGCAGCCGAGCGGCAGGCCCGGCGGGCCGCGGTGGAACGACGCGAACGGCGGGCGCGCGCGGCAGCCGTCGCCCAGGCCGTGGCCACGGGCGGCGCCGTGGTGCTGGCCCGCCTCGAGCTCGCCGTGGCCGCGGCCGCCGGGGAGCGGACCGAGGCCGAGCAGGCGCGCGCCGCCACCGACGCGGAGCTCGCCGAGCTGCGGGGTCGCATCCGCACCCTGCAGGCCGACCTCGAGGAGCTGACCTCGTCGGTGCACCGCGACGAGGTGGCGCGTGCCGAGCAGCGGCTGCGCATCGAGGCCCTGCAGGGCCGGGCGATGGCCGAGTTCGGGATGGAGCCCGAGGCGCTCGTCGCGGAGTACGGCCCGGAGCAGCTCGTGCCGCCGTCGTTGCGGGCGCCCGGCGACGAGGTGGATCCCCAGGCGCCTGAGCCGGCCCCGTACCCCTATGTCCGCGCCGAGCAGGAGCGTCGGCTGCGCACCGCCGAGAAGGCGCTGGCCCTGCTCGGCCGGGTGAACCCGTTGGCCCTCGAGGAGTTCGCCGCGCTCGAGGAGCGCCATCGCTTCCTCACCGAGCAGCTGGACGACCTCAAGCGCTCGCGCAAGGACCTGCTCGACCTCATCTCGGACGTGGACCAGCGGGTGGAGGAGGTCTTCACCGCGGCGTTCGCGGACACGGCCGTGCAGTTCGAGGCGGTCTTCGCGCGACTGTTCCCCGGCGGCGAGGGCCGGTTGGTGCTCACCGACCCCGAGTCGATGCTCAGCACCGGCATCGAGGTCGAGGCCCGTCCACCGGGCAAGAAGATCAAGCGCCTGTCGCTGCTCTCCGGCGGTGAGCGATCCCTGACCGCGGTGGCGTTCCTGGTCGCGCTGTTCAAGGCCCGCCCCAGCCCGTTCTACGTCATGGACGAGGTCGAGGCGGCGCTCGACGACGTGAACCTCGGCCGGCTGCTCGAGGTGCTCGAGGAGCTGCGCGCCGACAGCCAGCTCATCGTGATCACCCACCAGAAGCGCACGATGGAGATCGCCGACGCCCTCTACGGCGTCTCGATGCGCGGCGACGGCGTGACCCACGTGATCAGCCAGCGGCT
>DASVBK010000131.1:0-4894 GCA_036375875.1 Candidatus Nanopelagicales bacterium | reverse complement strand
GCGCACCGCCTCGGTGCTCATGAGGGACACCACCCGGAACGGGCCGCACTGCAGCTCGACCTGGGACATCACCGCGTCGGACTGGATCGCGGTGACCAGCCCCACCCACCGGTTGCGCGCGGAGCTGGCGACGCCCGAGGGATCGCTCACCGCAGCAGCCTGCTCGCGCAGGTAGAGGGCCAGGGCGAGGCCGTCGATCACCCGCCGGCCAGCGGCGTCCTGGGTGGCCGGCAGTGCCCCCGAGTCGACGAGGCGGCGGACCGTGTCATCGCTGACCGCGAGGAACGCGGCGGCCTCACGGATACGCAGGTGCGGCACCATCACACGATAGCAGCCGCAGAATCGCTCGCCTGCGTCGGTCGCGACCGCAGCCGCGCTGGGGCCTCCCACGGCCGCGCCACGGAACCTCCCCGATGGTGCGTCGCGCCTGCCCGCATGGACTGGCACCACGACGCGGCGACCACTGATGCTCGCGGGCGACGCGGGCCGCCAGGGTCTGCAGGGCGAAGGGGCGACCCCTCGTCGGTCCAGGGTCGACCTCCCCTCCCATGCGAGCCGTAGGCTCGCCGTGCACGATGGCGCGAGGCGCGCCACGTCCCCCACCCCCCAGGAGTTGGCAATGTCCCTGATCGCCCCCCTGCGCGAGGTCCGAGCCGGCCTGACCGTGCCGGAGATGGCCGGCATCCTCGCTGGGTCCACGAGCGTCGGCCGCTCGTTCAGCCGCGGCCTGATGCCCCGCTCCACCGCTGACCAGGCCGTCATCACGGGGATCTCGTCGGCGCTGAACTACGGCCTGACCGCCGCCGCCCAGTCCACGATCGCGGCGGCGGCCGTGCGGGCCGCCGGCCGCGGCGCGGACACCGCCGGGCGCCGGGCCACCGAGCGGGGCGTCCTGCTCGCCGGCGACGCCGTGGCCGTGGCGATCGGTGCCGGGGCGTTCAAGCTGCTGCCGCAGCGCAAGGACGAGCCGATCGCCCGGGCCTGGGCGCGCACCCTCGGCCTGCGGTTCGCGGTCGGCGGCGTGGCGGGCGCGATCATCGTGGCCTCCGAGGCACTGCTCGATGCGGCTGCCGGGGAGACCAGGCCGTGGGTCCGCGACCTGCCCGTCGCCCTGCCGCTGGGCGCGCTGTTCGCCGCGAGCCAGTACCACCGGCTGCATCGCCGCATGCTCGAGGCCGGGGTCACCCACGACGCGGAGGGCGACCCACTGGCCGACCAGCAGAGCGTGGCCGTGGGCAAGTCGGTGGCGATCGGTGCGGGCGTCACCGCAGGCCTGGTCGTCGCCGCCCGGGGCGAGCGGATGTTCGCCGGCGGGGTGGGTGCGGCGGTCACCGCGCTGAACCCGCGCGCCGAGATCCTGGGCCGGCCACTGGGCCACGCGATCGCCCTGGGCTTGCTGGGTGGGGCCGCGTACAAGGGCTTGGAGACGGTGTTCCACAAGGCTGAGACGACCGGCGATGCGGTCGAGGCCGCCTACGCCGATGCGCCCAGCTCCCCCTACGTCAGTGCCGGGCCCCGCAGCGCGGTGCCCGCCGAGACGATCGGGCGCGAGGGTCGCCGGTTCGTCAACATGGCCCTGACCACCGACGAGATCGAGGCGGTGATGGGCGGGACGGCGATGCCCCCGATCCGCGTCTTCGTCGGCCTCGAGACGCGGGCCACGACCAGCGAGCGCGCCGATCTCGCCATGCGCGAGCTGGAGGCCCTCGGGGCCTTCGAGCGCTCGCTCATCGTGTTCATGTCGCCGACCGGCACCGGCTACCTCAACTACGTGACCGCCGAGTCGCTGGAGTTCCTGACCCGCGGCGACGTCGCGATGGTCGCGATGCAGTACTCGCTGCGGCCCTCCCCGATGTCGCTGGGCCGGGTCGGCATCGGCATCGACCAGAACGGCGCGTTCCTCCAGGCGCTCAAGTGGCGCCTCGCCGCGATCCCCGCGGACCGCCGGCCCCGGCTTTGCATCTTCGGGGAGTCCCTCGGCGCGCAGACCTCCGAGGACGTGTTCGCCGCTGAGGGCACCGCGGGCCTGCACCGCGCGGGCATCGATCGAGGGCTCTTCCTGGGCACCCCCGCTGCCACGAAATTCCGGCAGCGGTGGCTGTCGGACCCGGCTGCCATGGACCCCGACGGCGAGATCGTCGAGGTGGACAACTACGCGGAGTTCCTCGCCCTGCCCGAGGACGTCCGGGCCCGGGCGCGCTACTTCATGCTCACGCACCACAACGACTCGATGCCCAAGTTCTGGTTCCCGCTGGCCGTGCAGCCGCCGACCTGGATGGGGCCACCCGAGACCCGCGAGCCGGGCGTGCCGAAGGAGACCGCGTGGCGGCCGTACACCACGTTCCTCATCACGCTCATGGACGTGAAGAACGCGATGCACGTGGTGCCCGGGCAGTTCGTCGCCAACGGGCATGACTACCGGGCGAGCCTGGCGCGGTTCACGTCGCTGGCCTACGACCTGCCCGTGGATGACGAGACGCTGGCCGAGATGAACCGCGTGCTCGCCGAGCGCGAGCTGCGGTGGGCCGAGCGCCGCCTGCTCGACCAGGGCGTGGCCGACGCCGAGGCTGACGTCCGCGCGCAGCTGGCCAAGTGGGGCGTCGGGCCGGAGGAGGCGCAACGCCTGCTCGCCGGGCCCACCGCCACCGCGCCCAAGGGGTGAGCGCCTGGCCCAGCCGGCCCCTCACGAGTGATCCCCGAAGCGGAGAGGCATTGACACCCATCGATGCATCGTCCTATGCTCACATCGACGTCCATCGATAGGAGAGCGTGATGTCCACCGAGCTGCACCAGGTCGTCCGTGACCACTACGCGGCGGCCGCGGTCCGCGCCAGCGAGGGGTCCGCAGCCTGCTGCGGTGGGTCCGGGTGCTGCGCCGAGCCCGAGGACCCGATCAGCCGGGACCTCTACACGCCCGAGGAGACCGACGGGCTGCCGGAGGCCGCGGTGGTGGCCGCGCTCGGGTGCGGCAACCCCACGGCCCTGGCAGACCTGCACGCCGGTGAGGTGGTGCTCGACCTGGGCTCGGGCGGGGGCATCGACGTGCTGCTCTCCGCCCGGCGCGTGGGGTCCACCGGCCACGCCTACGGCCTGGACATGACCGACGCGATGCTGGACCTCGCGCGCGCGAACGCAGCCGAGGCGGGCGCCACGAACGTGACGTTCCTGCGGGGCACCATCGAGGAGATCCCCCTGCCGGACGCCTCGGTCGACGTGGTCATCTCCAACTGCGTGATCAACCTGGCCGCCGACAAGGGCCAGGTGCTGCGGGAGGCATTCCGCGTGCTGCGGCCGGGAGGCCGGTTCGCGGTGAGCGACATCGTCGCCCTGCGGGAGCTGCCGGCCGAGCTGCGCCGATCGATGGAGCTCTGGGCCGGATGCATCGCCGGGGCGCTCGGAGAGGCCGAGTTCCTCACGCTGCTGGACGAGGCCGGCTTCACCGGGGCCAGCGTCGAGGTGACCCGCGCCTACACCGTGCAGGACGCCCAGGAGGCGCTGGCGCAGGCGGGCCTCGACCGGGCGCGGGCCGACGAGGTGGACGGCGCGTTGGCCAGCGCGTTCGTCAGGGCGACCAAGCCGGTGGCCACCTCCTGACGGTCCCCGGGATCACCGCGGGGGGCCTTCCGACCCTGCCGTGCGTGGCAGGATCTTCGTAGCCTCGAAGCGAGGGTCGGGTCCAGCGGCCCTCGGGAGGCATGTGATGGACGCCGCGATCCGGACCGTCGACCTGACCAAGCACTTCGGCAGCGTGGTCGCCCTGGAGGGCCTGGACCTGGCAGTCGAGGCGGGTGAGATCTTCGGCTTCCTGGGGCCCAACGGCGCCGGGAAGTCCACCACCATCCGCCTGCTGCTGGGTCTCGTGCGCCCGACCCGTGGCCAGGCCTGGCTGGCCGGCATCCCCGTGCACGACGTCGAGCGCGCGCATCGTTCGGTCGGCTACGTGCCGGGAGATGTGTCGCTGTGGCCGCAGCTCACCGGCGCCGAGGCGCTCGAGCTCCTGGGCGCCATGTCCGGCTCGGTCGACCTCGGGTTCCGCGACGAGCTGCTCGAGCGCTTCGACCTGGACCCGAGCCGGCGGGTGCGGTCCTACTCGAAGGGCAACCGGCAGAAGGTGGCCCTGGTGGCGGCCTTCATGACCCGCCCCGAGATCCTGCTGCTCGACGAGCCCACCGTCGGCCTCGATCCCCTCATGGAGGCCGAGTTCCAGGCGGTCGCCCGCGAGGCAGCGGCCAACGGCCAGACGATCTTCCTCTCCTCGCACCTGCTCGACGAGGTCGAGGACGTCTGCCAGCGGGTGGCGATCCTGCGCGCCGGCGAGCTGGTCGAGGTGGCCACCCTCGAGCAGCTGCGGATGCTCGAGACCACGATCTTCGAGGCGGTCCTCGACGGCCCGGCCCCGGACTTCGCGGACCTGCCGGAGGTGGTCGGGGTCGAGCCGATGGACGGTGGGGTGCGGGTCACCGTGAGTGGCCCCCCGGGTGCCGTCGTGGGCCGGCTGCACGCTGCGGGCATCCACCGGCTGCACAGCCGCGCCCCGAGCCTGGAGCAGGTCTTCCTGACGTACTACGAGACCCGACCCTCGCAACGGGGGGCGGTGGCGGCCGCGCACGGCCACTCCGGGCTGGGCGCACGGTCGGGGGGTGGCGGTGACCGGCCATGACCGCCACCCGTCAGCGCGGTCCCGACGCGCACCCTGACCCGCTCGGGCCTGCGCCCAGCGGCGCGGCTGCGCCCTCGGCGCCGACGACGAGGGGGGTCCCGCCGGCAGGTCGCCGCCACCCCGTCCGGGGGGTCGCACGGCTCTACGTGCGCCTCCTGCGGCGCAGCACGCTGGTGCTCGTGGCGGTCCTGGCCGCCTACTGCGCCCTCGAGATCGCCAGCTACCGCTCGGCGT
>DASVBK010000120.1:0-5136 GCA_036375875.1 Candidatus Nanopelagicales bacterium | reverse complement strand
CCGCGCTCCCGCAGCTCGCCCACCACCGGCTCGGCGAGGTCCAGGGCCGTGCCGCGGTCGGCGCTGAAGGTGGCGGTCCAGGTGCGCCGGGGCTCGGTGCCGATGCCATAGGCGGTGATCACCTCCGTGCCCTTCGGCACGGGCACGTCGGGCCAGTCCGCGGGCAGCGGGGCGCCGTCGAGGTCCCAGCGCCGGGCGAGCAGGGCGGGCCGCTCGGCGGCCAGCGCGATCTCGGTCGGGGTCGGCGTGGGGGACCCGATCGTGGGCAGCGGCTCGGGCGAGCCGGCGCACCCGGTCAGGAGCAGGCCGAGCCCTGCGATGGCAGCGGCGACGCCAGCGCGACCACTCGCCCGAGCCGCTCGCGCCACCACCCCCCGAGTGCCTGCCATGGCCGAAGGCTAACCCCCGGGCACGGCTGCTGGGCGCCAGTCGCGGCCGGCCCCGGGGACAATGGCCCCCGTGCCGCAGCAGCCCCTGGCCGACCCCGCCCCGCGCGATGGCGTGCTGCCGGGGGCGTCAGCGCGCGCCTGGGGACGCCGGCCGTTCAGCGTCTACGTGCACGTGCCCTTCTGCGCCAGCCGGTGCGGCTACTGCGACTTCAACACTTACACCGCCCCCGAGCTCGCCGGGTCGCAGGGGGTCGACCGTGCGACGTTCGCCAAGCACCTGGCAGCGGAGGTGTCCCTGGCGCGGCACGTGCTGGGCGACCTCGACGTGCCCGTCGCCACCGTGTTCGTGGGAGGTGGCACCCCCACGCAGCTGGCCCCCGCCGCGCTCGGGTCGGTGCTGGGGAGCATCCGCGCCGAGTTCGGCCTGGCCGCCGATGCCGAGGTCACCCTTGAGGCCAACCCCGACTCAGTCGACCAGGGATCCCTGGCGGCCCTGCGGGACCAGGGGTTCACGCGCATCTCGTTCGGGATGCAGAGCGCCGTGCCGCACGTGCTGGCGGTGCTGGATCGCACCCACACGCCCGGCCGTGCCGAGCAGGCGGTGGGGTGGGCCCGCCAGGCTGGGTTCCAGCAGGTGAGCCTCGACCTCATCTACGGCGCGCCGGGGGAGTCGCTCGATGACTGGGCGACCACGGTGGACGCCGCGCTGGCCAGCGGTATCGGGCACGTGTCGGCCTACGCCCTGATCGTGGAGGAGGGCACGCGACTGGCCGCCGCCGTGCGCCGGGGCGCGATCGCGATGCCCGACGACGACCTCATGGCCGACATGTACGAGTTGGCCGACGAGCGGTTCGAGGCCGCGGGGATGGCCTGGTACGAGCTGTCCAACTGGGCTCGGCCCGGGATGGCGTGCCGGCACAACCTGGCCTACTGGCGCGGTGACGACTGGTGGGGCGTCGGGCCGGGGGCCCACAGCCACGTGGCGGGGACCCGCTGGTGGAACGTCAAGCACCCCGCGGCCTACGTGGCACGGCTGGCTGCCGGGCAGTCGCCCGCAGCCGGGCGCGAGGAGCTCGACGCCCGGACCCAGCAGGTGGAGGCCGTGCTGCTGCAGGTGCGCCTGGCCTCGGGCCTGCCCCTGTCGCTCGTGCCCCCAGAGTCCCGCGACGCGGTGCCCGACCTCGAGACAGCCGGCCTGGTGCGCGCGACAGGCGATCGGCTCGTCCTGACGCGAACAGGTCGGCTGCTCGCCGACGCGGTGGTGCGGCGCCTCGTCCCGTGAGCAGTGCCCCGAGGGTCCGTCAGTCGCGCGGGCCGGCGAGGGAGCGTCCCGTCCCCAGGGCGACCGTCCGTTCCCCCCAGGACCGGCCCGGAGCGCGATACCCCCTCACAGGCGTCAGCGGGCGGGCACGCCTCCCGGCACGACCCGCCCGCTGCCCCGGGTGCTCAGAGATCCGCGCCGATGGAGCTCCAGTTGAAGATCAGGATGACGATCTGCAGCACGAACACCACCATGCCGATCAGGCCGATGATCTTGCCGGCGTTGGTCAGGCTGCGACCGGTGGGATCCATCCGACCGGCGTCGATCTCCGCGAGGTCAGTCCGGCCCAGGAAGAAGGCGACGAAGGCCAGCGGGGAGCAGCAGAGGATGCCGGCGATCGCCAGGCCCAGCACGACGGCGCCACGGTGCGGCTTCACGCCGCTGGCGGCATAGCCGCCAGGGCCGGGCGGGAAGGCAGGCGGGTACGCGCCCGGCGGATACCCGGGCGGCGGGAAGCCGCCGGGCTGCGCCCCGGCGCCGGGAGGCGGCGGGGGCGGGAACCCGCCCGGTTGCCCGGCGGGCGGTGGCGGTGGGTACGCCCCGGGAGGCGGCGGCGGGAAGCCGCCGGGCTGCCCGCCGGCAGGTGGCGGTGGCGGTGGGTACGCCCCGGGCTGGCCCGAGGCCGGTGGGGCGCTCGGTGGTGGTGGCGGCGGTGGGAAGTCGCTGGAGTCGCCAGGCGGCCGCGCGGCGCCGCCCGCTGCGGGGCCGTCCTCCGGCTCCGGGGTCAGGGCCCCGCCGATCGGCTCGTCCGGGGGGGTCGGCGGTTGGGTCATGGCGCTCCTTCGTCGTCGGGACGGCACGTGCAGGTTACGCCCACGGGGTGGCGATTCCCGGTGATGTGGGTGCCGGTGGGGCTCGCGTCACGCGTCCGGTGCCGTCACCAGATCGATCGCCTCCTCGACCCGGGCCAGCAGCGCAGGGTCGAGGTCCGCGTAGCTGCTGACGCTGCCCAGGATGCGGCGCCAGGCCCCAGCCTCATCCGCCGGCCATCCCAGGGCGGCGCACACCCCCGCCTTCCATGGCTCACCACGGGGCACCTGGGGCCAGCTGGCGATGCCCACCGCGGCCGGCTTCACCGCCTGCCAGACGTCGACGTAGGGATGCCCGAGCACGCGCACGTGGGGTGCCCAACGATGCTCCACCTCGCCGGCGATGCGCGACTCCTTGGCCCCCGGCACCAGGTGGTCGACGAGCACGACGAGGCGACGGGTGGGCCCGGGTGCGAACGCCTGCACGCGCTCGACCAGCAGGTCGATGCCGCCGATCGGCTCGACCACCACGCCGAGCTCGCGCAGGTCGGCGCCCCAGATCCGCTCGACGAGCTCGGCGTCGTGGGTGCCCTCGACCCAGATCCGAGAGGCCCGCGCCACCTTCGCCGGCCCGCGCGGCCCGGCGACCGAACCCGACGCCGTGCGTGTGCTTGCCGGCGGGGCAGGGGGGGCGATCGGCCGGACCAGCGTCACCGGCCGACCCTCCAGCAGGAACGCGGCAGGCTCGCAAGGGAACAGCCGCCGCGCACCCCGCCGGTCCTCGAGCACCACCGACCAGCCGACCGTGGTCTTCTCCCACCCCACCACGGCTCCGCACCACCCGGATGCGGCGCACTCGACGACCAGGTCGGGCTCACCCGGCACCTCCGGCACGACGGGCGCGCGTGGATGCCGTCCGGTGGCCAGCACATCCGAGCCGTAGCGATCGATCACGGTCCCGGACCCTAGCCGCGGGGCCCGACACGGCGGCCGAGCCGCGCGCAGGTCATCCTCGGATCCGGCTGCGACCGGGACGGCCGGTGCTCAGAGCGCGGCCAGGTACAGGCGCGCCAGTTCCTCCTCGCTGAGCTGCACCGGGTTGCCCTGCATGCTGCTCGCCCTGGCTGCCCCGGCCACCACCACGTCGACGTCGTCGCCGCCAAGCCCGAGCCCGGCCAGGCCGGGGAGGCCCAGGTCGGCCACGAGCTGCTCGATCCATGCGATGCCGTCCTCGGGCGAGGCCGCGGCATCCCCGGTCAGCCAGGTCGCGACCTCCCGGAAGCGCTCGCGCAGGGGCTCGTCGGCCCGGGCGAGGTTCGCCCGGCAGGCCGGGGCCAGCAGGGCCGCGCAGATCGCGCCGTGCGCCGCCCCCGAGCGTCCACCGAGCACGCCGGCGAACCCGTGGACGGCGCCGAGCTTGGCGTTGGCCAGCGCCAGGCCACCCAGCAGGGAGCACAGCGCCAGGTCGGTGCGGGCAGCCAGGTCAGCACCGTCCGCGTGCGCGCGGCGCAGCGAGCGCCCGGCGGCCAGCAGCCCGGTCCGTGCCCAGCCATCGGTCAGCGGGTTGGCCCGGTTGGACACGTACGGCTCCAGGCACTGGGTCAGCGCATCCATCCCGGAGGCAGCGGTCACCGCCGGGGGGCAGCCGAGCGTGAGCACGGGATCGACGATCGCGTGCACCGGGACCATGCGCGGGTGGCGCAGGCTCACCTTCACCCCGTGCTCCGGTGCCGCGAGCACGGCGTTGGCCGTCGCCTCGGCCCCGGTGCCGGCTGTCGTCGGCACGGCCACCAGGGGCACCGGGTCGGTCCCGATCGCAGCGCCGCGCCCGACGACCTCGAGGTAGTCCAGCGGGTCGCCACCATTGGCGAGCAGCATCGCGGTGGCCTTGGCCAGGTCGATCGCACTGCCACCGCCCACGGCGACCACCACGTCGGCGCCCAGGGCGCGCCCCGCAGCGGTCGCGCGACGAGCGTCGTCGACCGTCGGCTCGCCCGGACAGCTGGCGACGGCCACGGCGTCAGCGCGCAGCGTGGCGGTCACGTGCTCCACCCGAGCCGGGTTGCTGCCCGTGACCACCAGCACCCTGCTGCCCAGCTCGGCGACCACCGTGGGCAGCAGCGACACCCGACCCGGCCCGAACGCGATGCGCCCGGGCAGAGCCAGGTCGAAGGCTGGCGTCCCAGCTGTCACGGCGCGGGGGTGGCCCAACGCTCGGGGCCAGCCGGCGCGACGGCGGCGAACTTGACCGAGGTGCGGGGCACGGCCATGAGGTCGGCCACGGCGTCGCGCCACGTCGCGTAGTGCGCGGTCTCCTTGTGGGCTGCTGCGCCCGCCTCGTCGCGGTAGACCTCGACGAGCACCACGTGGTGGGGATCGGCGAGGTCCTGCACCACGTCGAAGCGCAGCACCCCGGGCTCGGTCAGGGATGCGGCGGCGTTGGCCCGGGTCGCCTCGAGGAAGGCCTCGAGCCCGTCGGGCACCACGTGGACGTCGACATGCACGATGAGCATGGGGCCGATCCTGCCAAGGGTGCGCTCCCGTTGCCGATCAGCACGCGGATCGCCGCTGGACCCGGCTGCGGCGTAGAATGGCACTCCGATCGCACGAGTGCTAACGCCAGACGCACAGCGCCGGGAGGAGGCCCCATGCTGGACGATCGCAAGCTCGCCGTGCT
>DASVBK010000088.1:0-4277 GCA_036375875.1 Candidatus Nanopelagicales bacterium | reverse complement strand
GCCCCCGGCTCGTTGTGGTCCAGGTAGGCCGCGCGGCTCGGCACGCCGGCCACCCTCAGCCGGCCCGACAGGGATGCCACGTCGCGCGCGTGCCGCGGGTCGGGGGAGCCGTGCGCCAGCAGGGTCAGGGTCATCGCGGCCAATGGTCACCCACGAAGCTGGCGCCACGATGACGGCACGCCGGCCCGCGACATGACTGGGACATGACGGGGCGGTGGTGGACCAGGGCCGCCGCGTCGCCGCCGACCCTCCCCGTCCAGGCGGCGGGTCGGCGACGTCGCGCGGGCTCCTCGACGGCCACGCAGGCGGCCGACGTAGCGCGGGCGCCGCGACCGTCAGGGTGCAGGGCCGGGGGCGGGGCGTGGGGAGGCACGGTCAGGCCGCTGCCAGGTCCCCGAGCAGCTCGCGCAGCCGTACGACGTCGCCCACGACGGTGACCGCGGGGGTGGCCAGCCCGGCGGCGTCGACCGCGTCGGCGATCGACGACAACGTGCCCGTGACCGTGCGCTGCGCCGGGGTCCATCCCGCACTGACGACGGCCACGGGGGTATCTGCGGAGCGGCCCGCGGCAAGGAGCTCCGCGGCGGTCCGGCGCAGCGACGACAGCCCCATGAGGAGCACGAGCGTCGCGTCCGGTGGCGCGCTGCGGGCGGCCTGCACCGCCTGACCCGCGCCCTCGTGCGCACTGGCGACGACGAACGAGGTGGTGATGCCGCGGTGGGTCACCGGGATGCCGGCTGCGGCGGCCACGCTCACCGCGGAGGTGACTCCAGGGACCACCTCGACCGGCACGCCGTGGGCGATGCAGTGCAGGGCCTCCTCGCCGCCCCGCCCGAGCACGAACGGGTCGCCCCCCTTGAGCCGCACGACCGTGCGGCCGGCCTGGGCGTGCTCGACCAGCAGCCGGTTGATCTCGTCCTGGGGGATCGGGTGGTGCCCGGCCACCTTGCCCACGTCGATGCGCTGCACCTCGGGTGCCAGCTCGTCGAGCAGCGCGACCGGGCCGAGCCGATCGGCGACGACCACGTCGGCCCGGGCCAGCCATTGCCGTCCGGCGATGGTCAGCAGGCCCGGATCCCCCGGCCCGCCCCCGACCAGCACCACCCTGCCCACCCCGCTCGCGGCGCGCGTGCGCGCCAGCGGCAGCCGGCCCTCGGCCAGCAGCGCGCTGATCGCATCCCGGAGGGACCGGGCACGGCCCGGGTCGCCGCCTCCGGAGATCGCGACCTGCACGCCGTCTGGGCCGGCCGCGACTGCCGGGACGTGGGCCGGGGAGGCCTCGGCCCGGTCGGCTCGGACGCACCACACGCCGATCGCGTCGGCCGCGGCGGCGATCGCCTGGTCAGTCCCGAGGTCACCGGTGGCGGTGTGGACCAGCCACCAGCGGGCCGCCTGGGCGCCCTGGGCGCCGACCGGCCCGCTGCTCCCGCCGCGTTGGGCGGCCTCGTGCAGCGGCGCCGGGCCGTCCAGCACGTCGGCAGCCCCGGCCTCCCGCGCGACCCAGCGGACATCGCCCGCTGCCACGAGGTCCTGCAGGTCCTCGCAGATCGCGGGTGCGACGACCGTCACCCGCGCCCGGGCCGCCAGCACGCCCGCCGTCCGCCGGGCTGCCACCGGCCCGCCGCCGACCACGAGCACGTCGCGACCGGCAAGGTCCAGCAGCAGGGGATACCGGGCGGCGTCGGCCCCGTCGGCCCGGCTCATGGGGCGGCCACCGTGACCGGACGGCCAGCCCGATCGGCGTCCACGGGACGGCCAGCCCGATCGGCGTCCACCGGGCGAGCGGTCGGGTCGGCCCGTCCCTGGCGGGCAAGCCCAGCGGCGACGGTGGCACCGGTCTGGTCGTCGATCAGCAGGAACGCCCCGGTGCTGCGCACGCGGTCGTAGGCGTCGAGGGCGACCGGCTCCGCCAGGTGCAGGCGCACCTCGCCGATGTCGTTGAGCGCCAGCGTCGCGGCGTCCTCATGGTGGGCGAGGGTGTCGATGTCCAGCCGCGAGTCGATGGCCCCGACGATCGCCCGGACGGTGCGGGTGCCCGCGCGCAGCAGCAGCCGCTGCCCTGCGGCCAACGGCTGGTCGGCCAGCACGGTGACCGTCGCGGCCACCTCACGTACCGGCACGGGGGCGTCCCCGGCCCCAGCGAGCAGGTCACCGCGCGCGACGTCGATGTCGTCGGCCAGCCGCAGGGTCACCGACTGCCCGGCCTGCGCCCACGCCAGCGGTCCGTCGAACGTGTCGATCCCCACCACGGTGGAGCGCAGCCCGCTCGACGCGACGACGACCTGGTCGCCGACGTGCACCAGCCCGGCCTCGACCCGCCCGGCGTACCCGCGGTAGTCGTGATGCGCCTCGTCCTGGGGACGGATCACCACCTGCACCGGGAAGCGCAGCGGCTGCTGGGTCGGGTCCGAGCCGACCGGCACGGCCTCGAGGTGCTCCAGGAGCGTCGGCCCCGCGTACCAGGGCGTGCGCGCCGAGCGCGACACCACGTTGTCGCCGTCCAGTGCCGAGACCGGGATCGCCACGACGTCGTCGACCCCGTGGGCGCGGGCGTAGTCGGTGAACTCGCCGCGGATCGCCTCGAAGCAGGCCTCGTCGAAGCCGACGAGGTCCATCTTGTTCACGACCAGCGCGATGTGGCGCACGCCCAGCAGGGCGCTGATCGCGGCGTGCCGGCGGGTCTGCTCGACCACGCCGTTGCGCGCGTCGACGAGGATGAGCGCCAGCTCGGCGGTCGACGCCCCGGTCACCATGTTGCGCGTGTACTGCACGTGGCCCGGGGTGTCGGCGAGGATGAACGACCGGTTGGGGGTCGCGAAGTAGCGGTAGGCCACGTCGATCGTGATGCCCTGCTCGCGCTCGGCGCGCAGGCCGTCGGTGAGCAGCGCGAGGTCCGGGCCGGCCAGGCCCCGGTCCCGGCTGGCGCGCTCGATGGCGTCGAGGGTGTCGGCCAGGATCGACTTCGTGTCGTAGAGCAGCCGGCCCACCAGCGTGGACTTGCCGTCGTCGACCGACCCGGCCGTGGCCAGGCGGAGCAGCTCGTGCGCCATCAGAAGTACCCCTCCCGCTTGCGGTCCTCCATCGCGGCCTCGCTGAGCCTGTCGTCGGCGCGCGTCGCGCCGCGCTCGGTGAGCCGGCTCGTGGTCACCTCCGCGATCACCTCGGGCACGGTCGTGGCCTCGGAGTCGACGGCGCCCGTGCAGGACATGTCGCCGACCGTCCGGTAGCGGATGCGGCGCACCTCGACCGGCTCGTCGGCGCGCGGGCCGCCCCAGTCGCCGGGCGTGAGCCACATGCCGTTGCGGCGGAACACCGCACGGTCGTGGGCGTAGTAGATGCTCGGCAGCGCGATCCCCTCGCGCTCGATGTAGCGCCAGATGTCGGCCTCGGTCCAGTTCGACAGCGGGAACACCCGCACGTGCTCGCCGGGGGCGTGCCGGCCGTTGTACAGGTCCCACAGCTCGGGCCGCTGCCGGCGGGGGTCCCACTGGCCGAACGCGTCGCGCAGGCTGAAGATCCGCTCCTTCGCGCGGGCCTTCTCCTCGTCGCGACGGCCCCCGCCGAAGACCGCGTCGAACCGGAGCTCGGTGATCGTGTCCAGCAGCGGGACGGTCTGCAGCGGGTTGCGGGTGCCATCGGGACGCTCGCGCAGCACGCCCCGGTCGATCCAGTCCTGCACGTGGGCGACCACCAGTCGGGCGCCGGTGCGAGCCACCGTGGCGTCGCGGTAGTCGAGCACCTCGGGGAAGTTGTGGCCGGTGTCGACGTGCAGCAGCGTGAACGGCACGCGGGCCGGATGGAAGGCCTTGATCGCCACGTGGAGCATCACGACGGAGTCCTTGCCGCCGCTGAACAGCAGCGCTGGTCGCTCGAACTCGCCGGCCACCTCACGCATGATGTGGATGGCTTCGCTCTCCAGCGCCGAGAGGTGGTCGACGGCCAGCAGGGGATGGGTCCGGGTGGTCGTGATGACGGTCACGATCGGTGCCTCCGGGTCGTGGGTGGGTGGATGGGCGGGAGCGGGGCGAGCAGGGGCCCGGGGGGTGCGGCGGGCACGGGCAGGCCGGGCGCGGGCAGGGCACTCATGTGTGCAGTCCGCACTCGGTCTTGGCGCTGCCGGCCCAGCGTCCGGCCCGGGGGTCCTCGCCCGCCGCGGTCGGGCGCGTGCACGGCTCGCAGCCGATGGAGGCGTAGCCGGCCTGGCGCAGCGGGTTGAGCAGCACGTCGTTGACAGCCGCGTAGGTCTCGACGTCCTCATCCGACCAAGCAGCCAGCGG
>DASVBK010000076.1:0-17815 GCA_036375875.1 Candidatus Nanopelagicales bacterium | reverse complement strand
CATGACGCTGCTGCACCGCGCCGACCGCTCGGGCTCGATGCGCTTCGTGGTCGACGCCGACACCCACCCCCAGACGCTGGCGGTGCTGGCCACCCGCGCCGCGCCGCTGGGCATCGAGCTCGACATCCGCGACGCCTGGGGCGCACTGCCCCAGGACTGCTTCGGCGTGCTGGTCTCGGTGCCCTCCTCCACGGGCCTGGTCCGGGAGCCGGCTGCCCTCGTCGCGCTCGCCGAGCGCGTTCACGGCCAGCGGGGAGGCCTGGTCGTGGCCGCGGACCTGTTGAGCCTGTGCCTGCTCACGCCGCCGGGGCAGTCCGGCGCCGACATCGTCGTCGGCTCCGCCCAGCGCTTCGGGGTGCCGATGGGCTTCGGCGGGCCGCATGCCGGCTTCATGGCGGTGCGCAGCGGCTTGGAGCGGCAGCTGCCGGGCCGCCTCGTCGGCGTCTCGATCGACGCGGCCGGGCGCCCCGCGTACCGCCTGGCCCTGCAGACCCGGGAACAGCACATCCGCCGGGAGCGGGCCACCTCCAACATCTGCACCGCGCAGGTGCTGCTGGCCGTGGTGGCGGGCTTCTACGCCGCCTACCACGGGCCGGCGGGGCTCGTGGCGATCGCGCAGCGGGTGCACAGCCACGCTGCCGCCATCGCGGCAGGGCTGCAGGCGCGCGGTGTCGCTCTGGTGCATCCGACGTTCTTCGACACCGTGGTGGCGCAGGTGCCGGGACACGCCGCCGAGGTGCTGGCCGAGGCCCGGCAGCGGGGGATCAACCTGCGGCTCGTGGACGGCGACCACGTCGGCATCACCACCGACGAGGTGACCGTCGAGGCGCATGTCACGGCCGTGCTCGAGGCCGTCGACGCCGTGCTGGGTGGGAGCGGGCCCGGTGCGGTGCCCGTCGTCGAGGGCCTCCTCCCGGAGGGGTGGCGGCGCACCACCCCGTTCTGCACGCACCCCGTCTTCCAGCAGCACCACTCCGAGACCTCGATGATGCGCTACCTGCGCCGGCTGGCCGGGTACGACGTGGCGCTGGACCGTTCGATGATCCCCCTGGGGTCCTGCACCATGAAGCTCAACGCCGCCACCGAGATGGAGCCGATCACCTGGCCCGGCTTCGCCTCGCTGCACCCATTCGCCCCCCTGGACCAGGTGGGCGGCTACCGCACCCTGCTGCACGAGCTCGAGGCGCTGCTCGTCGAGATCACCGGGTACGACGCAGTCAGCGTGCAGCCCAACGCGGGGTCGCAGGGGGAGTTCGCCGGGCTGCTGGCGATCCGTGCCTGGCACGTGGCCAACGGGCAGGGCGAGCGCGACGTGTGCCTCATCCCCTCCTCCGCGCACGGCACGAACGCCGCGTCCGCCGTGATGGCCGGGCTGCGCGTGGTGGTCGTCGCCTGCGACGACGCGGGCAACGTGAGCGTCGAGGCGCTGCGCGAGGCACTGGTCGCGCACGAGGGCCGCGTGGCCGCGCTCATGATCACCTACCCCTCCACGCACGGGGTGTACGAGGCCGAGGTCGCCGAGCTGTGCGCGCTGGTGCACGACGCGGGTGGTCAGGTCTACGTCGACGGGGCCAACCTCAACGCGCTGGTCGGCCTGGCAAAGCCGGGGCGGTTCGGCGCCGACGTCTCGCACCTGAACCTCCACAAGACCTTCTGCATCCCGCACGGCGGGGGAGGCCCCGGCGTCGGGCCGGTGGCGGTGCGCGCGCACCTCGCGCCCTACCTGCCCTCCCACCCGCTGCGGCCGGAGGCGGGCCCCGTGGGCAGGGGGCACCTCGACGGGGGGGTGGGCCCGGTGAGCGGCGCGCCCTGGGGCAGCGCCGGCATCCTGCCGATCCCGTGGGCCTACATCCGGATGATGGGGGCGCAGGGCCTCACCCGGGCGACCCAGGTGGCGGTGCTGTCGGCCAACTACGTGGCCCGGCGCCTCGCCGAGCACTACCCGGTGCTCTACACCGGGCCCAACGGGCTGGTCGCCCACGAGTGCATCCTCGACCTGCGGGAGCTCACCCGGACGACCGGCGTGACCGTCGACGACGTGGCCAAGCGCCTCATCGACTACGGCTTCCACGCCCCGACCATGAGCTTCCCCGTGGCCGGGACCCTCATGGTGGAGCCGACGGAGAGCGAGTCCCTGG
Source organism: Candidatus Nanopelagicales bacterium (assembly GCA_036375875.1). Classification (GTDB taxonomy): domain Bacteria; phylum Actinomycetota; class Actinomycetes; order S36-B12; family CAIYMF01; genus Prado023. The sequence goes on along the minus strand of DASVBK010000076.1, from coordinate 15,677 downwards.
CCGAGCTCGACCGGTTCTGTGAGGCGATGATCGCGATCCGCGCGGAGATCGACGCGGTCGGCCGTGGCGAGGTGGCGGTTGCCGAGAGCGTCCTGCGCCAGGCGCCGCACACGGCCGAGGCGCTGGTCGGCCCGTGGGAGCGGCCCTACTCGCGCGAGGAGGCGGTGTTCCCCGTGGCCGGGCTGCGGGCGGACAAGTACTGGCCGCCGGTCGCGCGCATCGACGGCGCGTTCGGGGACCGGCACCTGGTGTGCAGCTGCCCCCCGGTGGAGGCGCTCGCGCAGGTGTGAGGGCGGCTGCCGACGGCTCGCCTCAGGTGCGGCCCTCGGTCTCCTGGATCTCGAACAGCACGTCCTGGGCAGTCGTCGGCGCGGCCGTGGGAGCCTCGTCGGCGCCGCTCGTCGCCTGGCCCATCCAGTCGGCGTGGAGCACCGGGAACCCGGCGGCGCGCACGGCCGCCACGACCGCCGCGTCGTCGTCGACGAAGGCGACCACCTGCGCCCGGCGCGCGAGGCGGCGCAGGGTCGCGACCTTGGTGAACCGCGCCGGGCGCCGGTCCGCGTCGTCGCGCATGTGGAGCTCGCCCGCCGGCAGCCCCTGCGCGGCGAGCCACCGCAGGGTGTCGGCGCGGCAGCGCGTGGGCCGCCCGGTCAGGTAGACGATGGTGTGCCCGGCGTTCGCGGCCGTCGCCACTGCCTCGAGCCCCTCGGGGAGTGGCGGGTCCAGGGGGGCGGCGCCGAAGAAGGCGTCCCAGTCCTTGGGCCGGGTGGCGACGTGGTGCAGCCGGTGGCGGACGTCGGCGAGCACGCCGTCGATGTCGAACACGGCGAGCGTGGGCTGGTCGGACCCGGCGGACGCGGCTGGCGGCATCCACGGACCGTACCGCCGGCCGACCCGCGCCGGCGGGGACCGCCGTTCGATGCCCTGCTGGCCTCGGATACGGTCCCGAGCATGGACTTCCACGATCTGGTCTCGCAGATGCCCAAGGCCGTCCCGATGGTCGGCACCCTGTCCATCGAGTTCCTCGAGCTGGACCCCCAGCGCGTCGTGCTGCGCCTGCCCGACCAGCCCGAGTACCACAACCACATCGGCGGCCCGCACGCCGGCGCGATGTTCACGCTCGCCGAGACCGCCACCGGGGCGATCGTGCTGGGCAACTTCGGCAACCAGCTGCACCGGGCCACGCCGCTGGCCGTGGAGTCCACCATCCGGTACAAGAAGATCGCCATGGGCCCGCTCTACGCCGAGGCGATCATGCACGAGACGCCCGAGGCGATCATGGCGCAGCTCGACGCCGGTGAGCGGCCGGAGTGGCGCATCGAGGTGTCCCTGGCGACTGAGGACTGGACGGTGACCGGCGAGGCATCCTTCCTCTGGACGCTCAAGCCCACGCGCCGCTGACGGCCGGCACCCGCGCCCCAGTCCCAGGGTGCGCGGAAACGATCGCCGGACGTGTGGCGGGGATGGGCCGGATGACCCTGCCGGCCGTGCGGGACGCGGCGCCGCGCCGACACCACGCGAGGGGCCGCCCGCCGTGGACGACCCCCCGCGCGTGGCGCTGCCTCAGCCCTTGGCCTTCGCCGCCTCGATGACCTTCTTGGCGATCTGCCCCGGCATCGGCTCGTGGCCGATGTACTCGCGGGTGAAGGTGCCCGTGCCGTGCGACATCGAGCGCAGCTCGATGGCGTAGCGAGTCAGCTCCAGCTCGGGCACGTCGGCCCGGATCACGGTGCGCCCGGCACCGGCCGGCTCGCTGCCCAGCACCCGGCCGCGCCGGCCGGACAGGTCGCCCATCACCGCGCCGACGAACTCGTCGGAGACCAGCACGGTGATCCGGGCGACCGGCTCGAGCATCGCGATCTGGGCGGCAGCCGCAGCCTCCTTCAGGGCCAGCGACCCGGCCATCTGGAACGCCATGTCCGACGAGTCGACCGAGTGGGCCTTGCCGTCGTAGAGCGTGACCTGGATGTCGACGACCGGGTACCCGGCTGCCACACCCCGCTCCATCTGCGCGCGCACGCCCTTCTCCACCGAGGGGATGAACTGCCGCGGCACGGCCCCGCCGACCACCTTGTCGACGAACTCGAACCCCGAGCCGGAGGGCAGCGGCGCCACCTCGATGTCGCACACCGCGTACTGGCCGTGGCCACCGGACTGCTTGACGTGCCGGCCGTGCCCCTTGGCCGGGCCCGCGAACGTCTCGCGCAGCGACACGCGCAGCTCCTCGGACTCCACCGCGACCCCGTAGCGGTTGCGCAGCCGGTCCAGCAGCACGTCGACGTGCGCCTCGCCCATGCACCACAGCACGAGCTGGCCGGTCTCGGCGTTGCGGTCCAGCCGCATCGTCGCGTCCTCGGCGACCAGGCGGTTCAGCGCGGCGCCCAGCTTGTCCTCGTCGGCCTTCGACTTGGCGACGATCGCCACCGGCAGCAGCGGGTCGGGCATGACCCACGACTCCATGAGCAGCGGGTTGTCCTTGTCCGACAGGGTGTCACCCGTCTCGGCGCGGGTCAGCTTGGCCACCGCGACGATGTCGCCGGCCACGCCGCGGTCGATGGTGCGCTGCACCTTGCCCAACGGGCTGGACAGGGCACCGATGCGCTCGTCGACGTCGTGGTCCTCGTGCCCGCGGCCGACGGCGAAGTGCCCGGAGACGTGCACCGTGCTGTCCGGCGCCAGCGACCCCGAGAAGATGCGCACCAGCGACAGCCGCCCGACGTACGGGTCGGTCGTGGTCTTGACGACCTCCGCGCAGAGCGGGCCGGCAGGGTCGCAGGTCAGCGGCGTCCGGGGCGAGCCGTCCGGCGCGGTCACCGGTGGCAGCGGGTGCTCCAGCGGCGACGGGAACCCACGGCGCACCAGGTCGAGCACCTCGGCGGTGCCCAACCCGCCGAGCTCCACGGCGGTGCCGAGCACGGGGAAGAACGAGCCGCGGGCGACCGCCTTCTCCAGGTCCTCCACCAGCGTCTCGGTGTCGATGTGCTCACCCGCCAGGTAGCGGTCCATGAGGGTCTCGTCCTCGCTCTCGGCGATGATCCCCTCGATGAGCGTGGCCCGGGTCGTCTCGATGAGCTCGCGGTGCGTGTCCTCGGGCTCGCGGTCCACGCGGGAGCCCGACGAGTAGTCGTGGATCGTCTCGGTGAGCAGGTCGATGAAGCCGGCCGGGGTGCCGTCGTCGGCGGCCATCGGCAGCATGAGCGGCAGCACCCCGTCGCCGAACACCCGCTGGCAGATCGCCACGAGCTCCTCGAAGTCTGCCCGCGGGTGGTCCAGCCGGGTGACCACGACGGCCCGCGGCATCCCCACCGCGGCGCACTCCTCCCAGACCAGCTGGGTCGCACCGTCGACGCCGTCCACGGCCGAGACCACGAAGAGCGCGGCATCGGCCGCACGCAGCCCGGCGCGCAGGTCGCCGACGAAGTCCGCGTAGCCGGGCGTGTCCAGGAAGTTGACCTTCACGCCGTCGACCACCACGGGCGCCAGCGCCAGGCCCACGGAGCGCTGCTGGCGCACCTCGGCCTCGTCGAAGTCCGAGACGGTCGTGCCCTCGGTCGTGCGGCCCGCCCGCGGGATGGTCCCGGTCGCGGCGAGCATGGATTCCAGCAGCGTCGTCTTGCCCCCGCCAGACGGTCCGACCAGGACCACGTTGCGGATGTCGGCGGGGCTGCTCGGTGCGACGACCGAACCACCACCCGTCCCGGTGTTCGCTCCAGCCATGCCAGATGCCTTTCGTTGGGGTTGGACAGTCCGGGTCAAGCCTTGCAACAAGGACCAACGTCCCGCGCACCCGGGGGGACACTTTCTCGCTACCATCGCCCCCGATGCTGAACAACGCCGAAGCCCGCGGGGTCGTCGCACCGGTCGTCGAGCCGGTCGCGCGCGGCCTGCTGCGCATCGGCCTGTCCGCCGACATGGTGACGATCATCGGCGCCACCATCACGGTGGTCGCCGCACTCGTGCTCATCCCGCAGGGTCGGTTCATCCCAGCCGTGCTCATCCTTGCGGTCTTCATCGCAGGCGACGTCATCGACGGCACGATGGCGCGGCTGTCGGGCACGCAGGGCCCGTACGGCGCCTGGCTCGACGCGACGCTGGACCGGGTGGCCGACGTCGCGGTGTACGGGGCGCTCATCTGGTGGGCGGCGGCGACCTTCGAGGACACCCTGACCACGGTCCTGGCCTGGATCTGCCTGGCCGGCGCGGTCGCCATCAGCTACGCGAAGGCCCGCGCCGAGGCCGTCGGGGCCACCGCCAACGGCGGCATCGCGGAGCGCGCGGAGCGCTTCATCGTCGTCGGCATCGGGGCGGTCCTCTATTCCGTGGGCCTCGAGTGGGGCATGACGCTGGCGCTGGGCGTGCTGGCCGTGCTGGTCCTCATCACGGTCGTGCAGCGTGCGGTCGACGTCCGCGGCCAGCTGCGTCCCGCTGCGGGGGCGCCCGGCCCGGCGGCCGACGATCCGGCTGGCCCCGTCGCCCCCGGCGCCTGACCCGGCGCGGGGCGATGCTCACCGAGTCGGCCACGTACCTGGCCTACGCAGGCGGGTGGCGCGCGGTGCGCCTCATGCCGGAGCCGGTGGCGTACCGCACCTTCGAGCTGCTGGCCGACCAGCAGTGGCGGCGACGCACATCCGCCGTGCGCCGGCTGGAGGCCAACCTGCGGCGCGTCGTCGCGCCCGTCGACGAGGAGCAGCTGCGTGAGCTCTCGCGGGCAGGGATGCGCTCGTACCTGCGGTACTGGTGCGACGCGTTCCGCATGCCCGGCTGGCCGGCGCAGCGCATCGAGGGGTTCCGGCTGCACGACGACCAACGCATCCTCGACCAGCTCAGTGCTGGTCGGGGGGTCGTCGCGGCCCTGCCGCACCAGGGCAACTGGGACCACGCCGGGGCGATGTTCAGCCAGCGCTACGCACAGGTCGTCACGGTCGCCGAACGGCTGGAGCCGGCCAAGCTGTTCGACGCCTTCGTGGCCTTCCGCGAGTCGCTGGGGATGCGCATCCTCGGCCTCGGCGAGCCCGGGGTGTTCGACGAGCTGGCCCGCACGCTGGGCAGCGGCGGATTCGTGCCGCTGCTGGCCGATCGCGACCTGTCGGCCAAGGGCGTCGAGGTCACCTTCTTCGGGGAGGCGACCCGCTTCCCGGCCGGGCCGGCGGCCCTGGCCATCGACACCGGCGCCGCGCTGCTGCCGGTCGGGCTGTTCTGGGACGGCACCACCAACGCCGCCCGGGTGCTGCCCGAGATCGTCCCGCCGAGCACCGGGGAGCGCGCCGAGCGCATCCAGGTGACCACCCAGGCCATCGCCACCGCGCTCGAGGGCGTCATCGCAGCCCACCCGCAGGACTGGCACATGCTGCAGCGGCTGTGGCTGGCCGACCTGGACCAGGCGCGCCTGGCGCGCGCGGACGAGGTGGGCGGGCGTGACGCGGCGGCTGGCCCAGGCACACCCGGAGCGCGCGAGGCCGCCGCCCCCGACACAGCCGGCGACCGCCACGCCCCGGCCGACCCGTCCGGCGGCAGCTGATGCGGGTCGGCCTGGTCTGCCCCTACGCCTGGGACACCCCGGGCGGGGTGGCCGCGCACATCCACGACCTGCGCCTGGCCCTCATGCGCGAGGGCCACGAGGCCATCGTGCTGGCCCCTGCGGAGGACGACGACGCGCTGCCCGACTTCGTCACCAGCGCGGGCCGGCCCATCTCGGTGAACTCCAACGGGTCGGTGGCCAAGATCAACTTCGGGCCCAAGGCCACCGCGCGGGCTCGGCGCTGGATCAAGGACAGCGACCTCGACATCCTGCACGTGCACGAACCGGCCGGCCCGACCCTGTCGCTGGTCTCCGTGTGGGTCGCCACCGGGCCGATCGTGGCGACCTGGCACGCCAGCCTGCGATCCTCCCGGCGCGAGCTCAACGCCGCGGCCCCCATGGTGCGCAGCGCGATGGAGAAGATCCGCGCCCGCATCGCCGTGAGTGAGTACGCCCGCCGCTCGCTGGTGGAGTACACCGGCGGCGATGCCGTGCTGATCCCCAACGGGGTGGACTGCAGCCAGTACGCCGGCACCGAGACGCTGCCCGGGCGCTCCCGCGGGTCGAGCACCCTGATGTTCCTGGGCCGGATCGACGAGCCGCGCAAGGGCCTGCCGATCCTGCTCGACGCCCTGCCGGCGGTGGCCGAGGCGTTCCCCGAGGTCTCGGTGCTGGTCGCGGGGCCCGGGGAGGTCGACGCGGTGCGTGAGGGCCTGGCCCCCGCGATCGCCGAACGGGTGACCTTCCTCGGGCTGGTCAGCCAGGAGGACAAGGCCCGCGCGCTGCGCAGCGCCGACATCTACGTGGCGCCGAACACCGGCGGCGAGTCGTTCGGCATCATCCTGCTCGAGGCGATGGCCGCCGGCACCCCGGTGGTCGCCAGCGACATCGAGGCCTTCCAGCGGGTGCTCGACGAGGGCCGCGCGGGCGTGCACTTCCGCAACGAGGAGCCGGCGGACCTGGCGCGGGCGCTCATCGGGCTGCTGGGCGACCCGCAGCGCCGGGCTGCCCTGCAGGAGACCGGGCGCGCACGGGCCGCCGAGTTCGACTGGACGACGATCGCGCGGCGCGTGCTGGCGGTGTACGACAGCGTCACGCTCGGCGGTGAGAAGGTGCAGGCCGACCTCTCCGGGCAGGTGTGGGGTCGCCTGCCGCTGCGCCGGCCCCCGGTCATCAGCGCCACGCCCGAGCGGCTCGAGTCGTCGGTGCCCGGCGCACCGGAGGTGGGCGGCTGATGCGCGCGGACGTGTCCTGGACGCTGCTCGTGGTCCTCATCCTCGGGTTCTGCGTCTGGCGGCTCAGCGCGGTGGCCGGGCGGCTGGACCGGCTGCACCACCGCATCGACCTCGCGCGCACCGCGCTGGACGCCCAGCTGGTGCGCCGCTCACGGGCCGCCGAGGCGCTGGCCACCTCCGGGCTGATCGACCCGGCCAGCGCGATCGTGCTGGCCACCGCCGCGAGCAACTCCAGGCACGCTGACCCCCGCGACCCGGTGGAGCGCGGCGCCGTGGAGTCCGAGCTGACCCGGGACCTGCGCGAGGTGTTCCACGATGCCGCCGCCGTGGAGGACCTGCGCACGGTGCCCGAGGGCCTGGAGCTGGTCGACGACCTGGCCGCGGCCGGCCAGCAGGTGATGCTCACCCGGCGCTTCCTCAACGATGGCGTGCAGGCCGCCCGACTGCTGCGCCGCAGCCGCTGGGTGCGCTGGTTCCGCCTGGCCGGGCGGGCGCCCCAGCCGCAGATGTTCGAGATGGACGACGAGCTGCCCCCGGCGCTGGCGCGCTACGCCTGAGGCGCCCCCGGGCCCGGCACGGCCGGGTCGCCTACAGCCGGCCGAGCAGGTCCGCCTTCTTCGCCTCGAACTCCTCGTCGGTGAGCAGGCCGGCATCGCGCAGCTCGCCGAGCTGCCGGATCCGCGCGACCACGTCGTCGCCGCCCGGGGCGGGGGCTGGGCCAGTCGCGGGGGCGGGGGCCGGGGCCGGTGGCGAGGCCGGCGCGCCCGACGGCGACCCGCCCAGCACCTGCTCCATCACCAGGCTGCGCAACCGCTCGGCATCGGCGGCGTCCATCGACAGCACGATGGTGTTGCCGGAGCAGTACACGGTCACGTCGTGGTACCAGCTGCCACGACGGACCTGCACCGAGGAGACCGACTTCATGGGGATCACCTCGACGTCCTGGGCGCCGCCGGTGAGCATCCCCGTCAGGGACAGCTTGCTCGTCGCCTTCACCCGCTCGATGCGGTCCCGGTACAGCGTCACCACGGCATTGCGCCCGGCCTCGTGGCTCACGCCCCGCCACAGCGCGCCATCGGGCATCGGGCCCGCCTGGTCCAACGTCGACTGGTCGCGCTGCTTGGCGGCCGTGGTGGCCTGGCCGGCTGCCTGCTGCGCCGTCGCGGCAGCCTGGGTGGCCGCGGCCTTGGCCTTCCCCGCCCAGTCGTCCTCCTGCGCCTTTGCCTTGAGCGTCTTGAACATCCCGCTCATCTTGGCCGTGGCGCCCGCGGTGGCCGACGCGGCGGGACCCGGCGGGGGCGGCGGCGCGACGGGCTCGGCGAGCCAGAACTCCCAGCCCTCGGGCGCGGCGGGCCAGGTGGGGTCGGGGGCCCAACCTTCGCCCGGGCTGAACCCGCTCGGGACGTCCCAGCCGGGCGGGGGGTTGAAGCGATAGGCCATGACGCCACCTCCGATGCTCGGCGGGACGCCGGCGCGACGTCTCCTCGCCGTCACGAGCCTACGGCCTGCTCGCGCCGGGCGCGGGGGAGGTGGGGCGTGTGCGGAATCCGTGGCGGTTGGTCCACGTTGATGACGATTCGGTGGGTGTAGCGGTGGTCATGCGCTAGGATCCGTAGCGCGCGTCGCCCGCACTGCCCGGCATCCAGATCCGGCTCGGGCTACGCTGCCGGCGACCGCCGTCCTTCCCGCGAGCCCCAGGAGTGGCCACCATGACCCTCGATGCCCCCGCTGCCACCGACACCGCCTGGCCCCCGCACGACCCCGCCACGCGGCGCACCCTGCCACGCACCTCGCGCCCGCTGGACCCCGCGCGGGTCGCCGAGCTCACCGAGCAGGAGTGGCAGCGCTTCGCCAGCCAGCACCCGGCTTCTGCGGCCCACCACGAGCGGGCGCTGGGGTCGTTGCCGCTGGGCGTCACCTCCTCGTTCCAGCACTGGGACCCCCACCCCATCGCCATCGAGTCGGCGCGCGGCGCGTGGCTGACCGATGTCGACGGCCGCCAGGTGCTCGACCTGTCGATGGGCTTCGGGGCGATGCTCGTGGGGCACCTGAACCCTGCGGTGGTGGCGGCTGTGGGCAAGGCGATGGACGTCGGCACGCTCTTCGTGACCCCGTCGCCGCAGGCCACGGACGTCGCCGAGCGGTTCCAGCGGCGGTTCGGCCTGGATCGGCTCCGGTTCACGAACTCCGGCACCGAGGCGACCATGTACGCGGTGCGCACGGCGCGTGCCTACACGCAGCGCCACGCCATCATCAAGATCGAGGGTGGCTACCACGGTGGCTACGACGCGCTGTCGGTGTCGGTGAAGCCGGATGTGGCCGAGGCCGGTCCCGAGGACGCGCCGGTGCCCGTGGTGCCGTTCGACGTGGAGGCCGGGACGGTCCACGTGGTGCCCTACAACGACCTGGACCGGCTGGAGGCGATCCTGGCCGAGCACGCTGCCGAGATCGCCGCCGTGGTGATGGAGCCCGTGCTCGAGAACATCTCGATCGTGGTGCCGGACGCGGGCTACCTCGCGGGAGTGCGTGCGGCGTGCGATCGGCACGGCGTGCTCCTGGTCTTCGACGAGGTGAAGACCGGCCTCACCGCGGGCTACGCCGGCGCCTCCCGACGGCTGGGCGTGGAGCCCGACCTGGTCGCGCTGGCCAAGAGCGTCGGCGGCGGCCTGCCGCTCGCCGCGTTCGGCGGCCGCGAGGAGATCATGGCCGTGGTCGGCGACAACCGGATGTGGCACTTCGGCACCTACAACGGCAACCCCCTGGTGATGGCGGCCGCCGCCGCGGTCGACGAGATCTGCACGGAGGAGGCCCTCGCGCGCGCCGAGCAGCTCAACAACGACGCGCTGGCGGCGATCGACGCGATCATCGCCCGCCACGAGCTGCCGGCGCACACCGTGGGGTTCGGCGTGAAGGGGGCGGTCACCTGGTCGGCCACCCCGGTCCGCAACTACCGCGACTACAAGCGCACCGACTTCGCGGCGGCCGAGCTGTCGTGGCTGTGGGGCGTCAACCGCGGCATCCTCACCCCGCCCGGCCTCGACGAGCAGTGGCTGGTGTCGCTGGCGCACACCGAGGCCGACATGCAGCTGCTCGTGGACGAGTTCGCCGAGCTGGCGGAGGCACGGCGCGGCTGAGCCCGGCGGGTGCCGGGGGCCGGCCCGCGGCGCCCGCCCGGCCTCGGGCCGCCCGCCCGCCTCGGCAGCCCGCCCGCCTCGGCCCGGCCAGGACGTCGTGCGGGTGTCCCGACGGTGATGCCGGGGCGAATCCTCGGCGCGCCCGCGGGGCGGATGTCGTGACGCCGCGGCCGCGTGCTTACGGTGTGCCCATGCCCACTCGGCGCCTCCGATCGCCTCGCCCCGGCCCCGATCGCCGCGCGGTCGCGCTCGGGAGCCTCGCGCTGGCCGGCCTGCTGGCCGCCTGCACCTCACCCGGCCCGACGCCGGCGGCCGCCCCGGTCAGCGCGCCCTCGCAGGCCGCTGAGTCCGTCGCACCGGACCCGACCGAGGTCCCGGCGATCCGGACGACCTCGCCGCTGAGCGGCCGCGAGGGAGGCGTGGATGCCCCGATCGTGGTCGTCAAGCTCGACAACACGCCGGCCGCCCAGCCGCACCGCGGCCTCACCGAAGCCGACATCGTGTACGTCGAGCCGGTCGAGTGGGGCCTGACCCGGCTGGCCGCGGTCTTCGCCACGAAGGTCCCCAAGGTGGTGGGACCGGTGCGCAGCGCGCGCATCAGCGACATCGAGCTCTTCGAGCAGTTCGGGCCGGTGGCGTTCGTCTACTCAGGTGCCCAGCATCGGCTGTGGTCCAAGCTCCAGGCGGCTGACTGGTACCCGATGAGCCAGGACTTCGGCAGCAGCGGGTTCCACCGGGAGCGGGGGACCGGACGGTACGCCCCGACCAACCTGATGGCCGACCCCCGCGTGATGCTCGACCAGGCCGGCGACGGGGTCGCGCGGACCCGCGACCTCGGCTGGGTGTTCGACGAGCAGCGCCCGGACGGCGGGACGAAGGCGACGCGGGTGACCGCCCGCTGGCCGGAGTCCAGCGTGCAGTTCCGGTGGAACGCCGACCAGCGGGCCTACGACGTCTGGATGAACGGCCGGCCCGCGCGCGACACCGCGGGCCCGAAGGTGCAGCGAGCCTCCACGGCGATCATCCAGTACGTCAAGGAGGTCGACTCCGGGTACGGCGACAAGTTCGGCGGTCGAACGCCGCTGGCCGTCACGGTCGGGCAGGGCAAGGCGCTGCTGCTGCGCGACGGCCGCGCCTACCGGATCCGGTGGGAGCGGCCCACGGCCGCTGATCCGACGACCTACCTCGACCCCGACGGCCGGCCGCTGCCGTTCGCCCCCGGACAGGTCTGGATCCTGCTGCAGGCCAAGGAGCGCAAGGCGAGCATCGGGTGAGCCCTCCGGGGCTCCCGGGCCTCGTGCTCGGCTTTCGCGCGCCCCCGCTGGGAGGACGTACCCTGTACGGCATCGTCACGACCGTGCAGGAGTAGCCGTGAGCAGCACCCCCGAGTCCACCACCGCCATCGGCACCGCCCGCGTGAAGCGCGGCATGGCCGAGATGCTCAAGGGCGGCGTGATCATGGACGTCGTCACCCCCGAGCAGGCCCGGATCGCCGAGGACGCCGGAGCGGTCGCCGTCATGGCCCTCGAGCGCGTGCCCGCGGACATCCGGGCCCAGGGCGGCGTGAGCCGCATGAGCGACCCGGACATGATCGACGGCATCATCGACGCGGTCTCGATCCCGGTCATGGCCAAGGCCCGCATCGGGCACTTCGTCGAGGCGCAGGTCCTCGAGGCGCTCGGCGTGGACTACATCGACGAGTCCGAGGTGCTGACGCCGGCCGACTACACCAACCACATCGACAAGTGGCAGTTCACGGTGCCGTTCGTCTGCGGCGCGACCAACCTGGGCGAGGCGCTGCGGCGCATCACCGAGGGCGCGGCGATGATCCGCTCCAAGGGCGAGGCCGGCACCGGCGACGTCTCGAACGCCACGACCCACATGCGCGCGATCCGCGGTGAGATCAACCGGCTGCGCACGATGAGCCCCGACGAGCTGTTCGTCGCCGCCAAGGAGCTGCAGGCCCCCTACGAGCTGGTCAAGGAGGTCGCCGAGCGCGGCGCGCTGCCGGTGGTGCTCTTCACCGCCGGCGGGATCGCGACGCCAGCGGACGCGGCGATGATGATGCAGCTGGGGGCCGACGGCGTCTTCGTCGGCTCGGGCATCTTCAAGTCCGGCAACCCGGCCGAGCGGGCCAATGCGATCGTGCAGGCGACGCTGCACTTCAACGATCCGGGGATCATCGCCAAGGTGTCCCGCGGGCTGGGCGAGGCGATGGTCGGGATCAACGTCGAGGAGATCCCGCAGCCGCACCGCCTCGCCGAGCGCGGGTGGTGAGCCGCCCCACCATCGGGGTCCTCGCCCTGCAGGGCGACGTGCGCGAGCACCTCGCGGCACTCGTCGCCGCCGGCGTGACGGCTGTGCCCGTGAAGGATGCCGCGGCGCTGGGGCACGTGGACGGCCTGGTCATCCCCGGTGGCGAGTCGACGACGATCTCCATGCTCGCCCTCCGTTGGGGCCTCATGGAGCCCCTGCGTGCGGCGGTGCGCGACGGCCTGCCCATGTACGGCTCGTGCGCGGGGATGATCCTGCTGGCCGACACGATCCTCGACGGCCGGGCCGACCAGCAGCCGATCGGGGGCATCGACATGGTGGTGCGGCGCAACGCCTTCGGCCGCCAGGTGGACTCGTTCGAGGCCGACGTGCCGTTCCCCGCGCTCGGTCCCGACCCGATCCGCGCGGTGTTCATCCGGGCGCCCTGGGTGGAGTCCGTCGGGGCGGGCGTCGAGGTGCTCGCCACGGTGCGGCGCGCGGCCGGGGCGGGCCCCGAGGCGCGCGGCGATAGGATCGTGGCCGTCCGGAGCGGGTCGCTGCTGGCCACCTCGTTCCACCCCGAACTCACCGGTGACCACCGGGTGCACGCGCTGTTCGCCGAGCTGGTGCGCGGCGCCTGAGCGACTCGAAGGAGCAGGATGTCCGGCCACTCCAAGTGGGCGACCACCAAGCACAAGAAGGCCGCGATCGACGCCAAGCGCGGCAAGCTGTTCGCCAAGCTCATCAAGAACATCGAGGTCGCAGCCCGCACCGGCGGCGGTGACCCGGACGGCAACCCGACGCTGTACGACGCCATCCAGAAGGCGCGCAAGAACTCGGTGCCGCTGGACAACATCGACCGTGCGGTGAAGCGCGGCTCCGGCGCCGACGCCGGTGGCGCGGACTGGCAGACGATCATGTACGAGGGCTACGGGCCCAACGGCGTCGCCGTGCTCGTGGAGTGCCTGACCGACAACCGCAACCGGGCGGCCACGGAGGTGCGCGTGGCGATGACCCGCAACGGCGGGAGCATGGCCGACCCCGGCAGCGTCTCGTACCTGTTCGCCCGCAAGGGCGTGATCATCGTGCCGAAGTCCGACGGCCTCACCGAGGACGACGTGCTCATGGCCGTGCTCGACGCGGGGGCCGAGGAGGTCAACGACCTCGGCGAGGCGTTCGAGGTGCTCACCGAGGCCTCGGACATGGTGCCCGCGCGCAAGGCCCTGCAGGCCAGTGGACTGGACTACGAGAGTGCCGAGGCGGAGTTCGTCGCCTCCGTGGAGGTGACCCTCGACGCCGAGGGTGCGGCCAGGATCATGCGGCTGGTGGACGCGCTCGAGGACAGCGACGACGTGCAGAACGTGTACACGAATGCGGACGTCCCGGCTGACGTGCTCGCCGCGATGGACTGACGTCGGCACGCCTACGATCGGCCAGGGCACCGCAGGTGGACGACCGGCTCAGAGGAGGCAGCGACGTGGCTGAGCAGGATCAGGACGCATCGGTGGAGGCGGGGGCAGCCGTGACGTCCGCCGAGGCCAGTCCTGCCGCAGGGCAGGACGTCGTGCCGGGCGAGGCGCCGCAGGCTTCCCCGGTGCCCGACCAGCCGGCGCCGGCGCGGAGGGCCGCTGCGGGGCCGGCACCGGCGAAGCGGGCCCCAGCCGCCAGGAAGGCACCAGCAGCGAAGGCGCCCGCAGTGAAGGCGTCCGCCACGAAGGCACCTGCCACGAAGGTGCCGGCCAACAAGGCGCCGGCAGCGAAGGCCCCAGCAGCGAAGAAGGCCCCAGCGGCGAAGAAGACAGCAGCGAAGAAGGCGCCAGCGAAGAAGGCGCCAGCGAGGAAGGCACCAGTGGGGCCCCCGGCGCCACCCGCCGGTGACACCGCACCCGAGGCCGGCACCTCGCCCACCGCTGCCACGCCCCCTGCGACACCGGTCCGGGGCTCCGAGGGCACCCCCCCGACCCGGACGTCCGGGCGCAAGCGCGCCGCGGCCAAGCGCACGGCCCGCTCGGTGGCAGGCGCCGCCGAGGATGTCGCGCAGGTCGCGGAGTCGGTGGCGGGTCGCGCCGGGGGTGCGCTGGGGTCGGCGCGCGCCGCGGCCCGGGGCTCGGAGGCACCCGGCGTGCTGCCGCCCCGGCGGCTGTCCGGCTTCGACTTCGCCACGTGGCGCACCGCGGCCGCCGACCCGACCATGCGCTCGCCCGTCGTGGGCCTCATCGCACTCGAGCGCAGCCCGGACTGGGAGCGCCTGGTGGCCCGATTCGACCGGGCCAGCCGGGTCGCGCCCGTGCTGCGCCAGCGCGTGCTCGAGGGGCCCGCTGACATCTTGAGCCCTCGTCTCGTGGTCGACCCCGACTTCGACCTGAGCTTCCACATGCGCCGGTTCCGCGTGTCCGACCCGGGCAGCTGGGACCAGGTCCTCGACGAGACGCGCCGGCAGTCGATGACGGACTTCGACCTCGCGCGTCCGCTGTGGCGGGTCACGCTGCTCGAGGGACTGCAGGGTGGCCGCGCCGCCCTCATCGTGAAGCTGCACCACGCCATCGCCGACGGCCAGGGCGCCATGATGCTCGGCGCCACCGTCATCGACCTCACCCCGGAGGACCAGGACCTCGGCCCGTTGCCCCCGGCCCCGGTCGCCCCGCCGATGGACACCGCGGCCTTCCTGGGCAACGCGGTCGCCGACGCGTCGTCGTTCCTGATGAAGACCGCCAAGGAGGCGGCCGACACCGCCCTGCCGATCGCCGCGCGGGCGCTCAGCGACCCGATGGGCGCCGTCGAGGACGTCGTGCACGTGCTGAAGTCGGTCTCGAAGTTCCTGGCGCTGCCGAGCAAGCCGCTGTCGCCGGTCATGACCGGCCGCTCCATCAACTACCACTTCGCCACGTTCGACGTGCCGCTGGCCGAGCTCAAGGCAGCCGGCAAGGCGGCGGGATGCTCACTGAACGACGCGTTCCTCGCCGCGGCGATGGGCGGCCTGCGCATCTACCACGAGCGGCGCGATGAGCCAGTGGCCTACCTGCGCTGCAACATGCCGATCAGCCTGCGCAACCCCGAGCGGCCGGCCCAGAACGCGGTGACGATCGCGCGGTTCGAGGTGCCGGTCGGCATCGTCGACCCGGCCGAGCGGATGGTCGCCGTGCGCGCGCTCGTCGACAGCTGGAAGGCGGAGCCAGCCCTGCACCTGGCCGACCCGCTGGCCGAGGTGGGCACCCGGATCATGCCCATCGACGTGCTGACCTCAGCGGCGCAGAAGAGCGACTTCACCGCCAGCAACGTGCCCGGCGTGCCGCTGCCGGTGTACATCGCGGGCGCGCGCGTGCTGTCGATGTACCCCATGGTGGGCACGATCGGCGCGGCCACGAACATCACGCTGCTGTCCTACGCGGGCAACGCCGGGTTCGGCATCTCGATGGACGACGCCGCGATCCCCGACCGTGAGCTGTTCATCGAGTGCCTGGCCGACGGCCTCGCGGAGGTCGTCGGCCATCCGGTGGCGCCCAGCGACCCGCTCGGCTGACCTGCACCCCGGGCACG
>DASVBK010000075.1:0-2457 GCA_036375875.1 Candidatus Nanopelagicales bacterium | reverse complement strand
TGGCCGCGTGCGCATCGAGGGCGATGCCGAGCTGGGGGTGCGTGCGGTGGCGGCACTCAACATCGCACCCTGAGGGGCGCCGCCCCGTGGCGGCACTCACCGGCGCACCCTGAGGGGCTCCCCCGTGGCGGCACTCACCATCGCACCCTGAGGGGCCCCCCGGTGGTGCGTCGTGGACCACCCCGGGCGGGCGGTCTGGCCGGCGTCCGGGACGCCCGGGTCGTCCGGGTCGTCCGGGACGCACCGCAGGCGGGTCGTCCTGGCGGCGAGGGGCCGGTCGTCGGGGTGCCGGGTGCCGGATCCCCGGCGCATGGCGGTTGTCGGGAGGGCCGCAGGCTACGCCGACGAGACGAACGGCGCCTGGCGCAGGTACGAGCCCTGCTCGACGACGTCGGCGAGGAACGCCGCGAGGTCCGCCCGCTTGATCGAGTTGGACCTGCCCGGCTTGTGGGCGTCGCTCGCGTAGCGGCCCGTGGCCGGCCCGTCCAGCAGCCGTGGCGGGCGAGCCAGGGTGAAGTCGATGTCGGACTCCGCGAACAGCTGGTACTCGCGTCGCTTGTCCACGGCGATCGCCCCGCCCACCTTCTGGATCAGGAACGAGATCGCCTTGTCGCGGCCACCCTTCTGGTCACCGGGCACGTCCATCCCCGCACCCGAGACCCCGACGTAGCGGCGCACGCCGTGCGCATGCATCGCATCGATCAGGGGCCCGGCGGACCGCGAACAGACATCGGGCTGGCCCTTGCTCGGTCCCAGCGTCGAGACCACGGCGTCGACCTCGCCGGCGAGCAGCTGGTCGATCGCGGCGGGGTCGGTGCTGGAGCCGGTGACGACGGTGACCCGATCGGCCAGGGTGCCGAGCTTGTCCGGCGTGCGGGCCAGGACAGTGAGGTCGTGGCCGCGGCGCAGCAGCTCGTCGACCAGCGGGAGGCCGGTGCGGCCGGTGCCGCCGATGACAGCGATCTTCATGGGGGTCTCCTCGGGAGGGGGTGGGCTTCGGGTCCGCGGTGGGGAGGCTGGCTCAGTCCTGGCAGCCGGCGCCGGGATCGGGATCGGGCGGCCTCGCGCGCGCTGCCTCGGCGAAGCGCGTGAGCAGGCGGCCGAAGGATGCCCGCTCGTCGGCGGTCCAGTCGGCTGTCAGGTGCGCGAGGTAGTCGGTGCGGAAGGCGGCGGACTCCGCCGCGAGGTCCCGCCCGAGCGGGGTCAACGAACAGGCCACGCTGCGGGCATCCGCGGGCGAGCGACCGCGCTTGACCGTGCCCGTCGCCTCCGCGCGGTCGAGCAGCCGGCTCGCCGTCGAATGCGCCACGTCCAGCGCCTCGGCCAGGTCGCGCACGGTCATGCTGGGCCGACCCGCTGCCTCAGCCCGGGTCAGGGCGTCGACGATCCAGACCGTCGAGAGCTCGACGTCGGCAGTGCGGCCGCCCGCGGCGCCCTCGGTTCCGAGCGGTCCTCGGCCGGGGTTCGCCGCGCGCGCGGCCCCGTCGGGACTCGCCGACCCCGGGGCAGCGGGCGTTCTCGACCCAGGCGCGAGGGGCCGCCCGGCCCTCCGCTCGGGCGGAGCGGACCACAGGTGGCGCAAGCCCAGCAGCGCCGCATCGATCGCGAGCAGGTCGGCGTCCCCGCCGACCCCGCGGCGCGCTGCCTCAGCCACGGCGCTCCCATGCCGCGCGGTGCTCCTTCGCCCAGTCCGTGAGGGCCACGGGGCCATGGCCTGTGACCGTTCGCACGTCGTCGGTGAGCCCGGCGGCCTTGCCCAAGCGCGCGACCGTGTAGATCGCTGTGGTCACCAGCGCCATCGCCGGCGGCATGCCGAGCTCGCGGATCGCGTGCGGCAGGTAGCGCAGCACGCCGGGGTGCGCGTAGCGGATCGGCCGGCCGAGCGTGTCGGTGAGGATCGCGGCGACCTCGTCGTAGGTCAGCGCCTCGGGGCCGGTCGGGGTCCAGGCGCGGTTGCGATGTGCCGCAGGATCGAGCAGCGCGGCTGCAGCGACCTCCGCGATGTCCGACGCCGCCACGAACGCCGTACGGCCGCTGCCGGCCGGCACGATGATCGCGTCGCGGTCGCGGATGTCGGGGGCGTGCGTCGTGGAGAGGTTCTCCATGAAGAACGAGGGCCGCACGAACGTCCACGCCAGGCCGCTGTCCCGCAGCCACGCCTCGATCTTGGCGTGGGGGACGACCCGGGCGTGCTCCGCGCCCTGCAGCGAGAGCAGCACGATGTGCCCGACGCCGGCAGCCCTGGCCGCCTCGAGGGCGGGCACCATGTCGCGTGCGATGTTGCTCAACTGCGGGGGGCGCATCAGGAACATCACGTCCACGCCGCGGAAGGCCGCGGGCCAGGTCGCGGCATCGGTGAAGTCGAAGCGCACGGCGGCCACCTCCGGAGCGAGCCGCTCGGGGATCGCCAAGGGATCGATGTCCGCGGCGCGCACCGCCTGCCCGGCCTCGAGCAGC
>DASVBK010000072.1:0-15442 GCA_036375875.1 Candidatus Nanopelagicales bacterium | reverse complement strand
ACTCCAGCGGATCCGCGCCCAACCATTGCCCGAGCGCGACGCCGAAGAGCGGCAGGGCCGCCAGCAGCTTGGCCGATGCCCGGGCGGCAGCCACCTCCGCGTCCAGCTGTGCGCGTGCCTCACGGGTGGCGCGCATGCCGTCGGCCAGGCGGCGCACCGCCTGCTCCAGCCCGGCCCCGGAGTGCGCCGCGACCTCCCAGCACGCCGCCAGGGCCGCCAGCCCCTCCGCCCCCGGCGCGTGGGCATCCTGCCGCAGGGCTGCCGCGACGTCGCCCCCGGTTCGGGCTGCCGCTCGGGCACGAGGGCACGGGTCGGTCCTGCAAGCCCGCGCTGCTGCCTCGAGCGCAGCACCCGGTGGCTGCCCTGCCGCCAGCTCGGCGGCCAACCCGGAGAGCAGCTCGCCGATATGGGGCTCCGGCGCCCCTCGCACGCGCCGGTCCACCAGCAGCCTGAGGCCCTCCAGCCCAGGGGGACTCTGACTCGACGAAGGCTCGCGGGCCACCCCTGGCCCGCCCAGGAGCAGCATGAGCGACCCTGCCGCGCACGCCGCTGCCAGCAGCACGAGCACCGCCGGACTCATGAGGGTGCCGGACCGACCAGGGTCGCGGGGTGCCCCAACCTGGCAGCCAGCAGGTCGAAGCCGACCTGTGGGCGAAGCCGGCCATCGACTCGACGCAGGGCCGGCAGGACGCCAGCGGCCCCCAGGGTGTCCAGGTGCACGATGCCCAGCTCGCTCACCACCCGCTGCCCGTTCGGCTGCCGTGCCAGATGGATCACGACCTCGAGCCCGGCGACCAACTGGGCGATGACCCCCTCGCGCGGCAGTCCTGCGGCGAGCGCCAGTGCGATGACCCGTTCCGGCACGGCGGCGGCCGCGTTCGCGTGGACCGTGCCGCAGCCGCCCTCGTGACCGGTGTTGAGGGAGGCGAGCATGTCGACGATCTCGGGCCCGCGGACCTCACCCACGACGAGGCGGTCGGGACGCATCCGCAGCGCCTGACGCACCAACGTGCGCAGCTCGATGCCGCCGGACCCCTCCAGGTTCGCGGGCCGCGCTTCCAGGCTCACCACATGCGGATGCTCGGGCATCAGCTCGCACGTGTCCTCGACGATCACGACCCGCTCGTCGTGCGGCACCAGCCCGAGCAGCGCGCCGAGCACCGAGGTCTTGCCGGAGCCCGTGCCGCCGCTGATCAGGAAGGCCACCCGCGAGGCCACCACCGCCTCGAGCCAGCGGGCTCCTGCAGCATCCACGGTGCCCACCCGGACGAGGTCGGCGAGGGTGAACCGGCGGCGGCTCGGCACACGCAGCGAGATCGTGGTGCCCTGCACGGCCAGCGGCGGGATCAGGGCGTGCAGCCGCTGCCCGTTGGGCAGCCGCGCGTCGACGAACGGCTGCGCGTCGTCGAGCCGGCGACCGGCCTGTGAGGCCAGCCGCACCGCCAGGGCCCGCACCGCCGCCTCGTCCCGGAACCGCACCGCGGCCCGCGCCAGCCCGCCGCCCCGATCGACCCACACCTCGTCCGGCCGGTTCACGAGCACGTCGGTGACTGCGGGATCCCGCAGCAGCGGATCGAGCGGACCCAGCCCGTGCAGCTCGTCGCGCAGGCGCTGCGTGATCCGCGCCAGGCCGGCCTCGTCGAGGACCACCCCACACTCCCGGACGACCACGCGGATGGCCTGGGGATCGGCCGGCAGCTGAGCCGCGACCAGACGATCGCGGACCAGGTCGAGCAAGGGGTCAGCGGGGGCAGCATCCCCCTGCCCGCCTGCTGCAGCCGCGGCGCCGATCATGCCAGCGCCTCCCAGCAGCGCTGCCCCAGCTGGCGCACCGCCCGGCCACGCCGCCCGCCCAGCACGTCACCGCAGTCCGCGGCCTCCCCCAAGCCGCGCCACGTGGGCACCTCGAGCACTGCTGCGCCGCCGAGCTGGTCGGCCACGTCCCGGACGTCCAACCACGAGCTCGGCCGCACGGCGAGCAGCACCGGATGCCCTGCGCTCACCTCCATCAGCCGCCGGGCGCCCACGACCCCGGGCAGCGTGGCGGGCAACACGATGATCACCCGATCCCCGGGATCCACCCACGCCGGCCCGCCGCCCTGGCCGCCGTCGACCACGACGCTGCCGAAGCCGGGCCGGGCCCCGGCGAGGACCCAGCCGGGCCGCTGGTCGCCGGGCTGCAGGGGCGGTCCCGTGAGCACGTGGAAGCCCCCCACCTCGGGAAGGGCCGCGCGCAGCGACTCGGCCAGCAGCGGCTGTCCCGAGTCCGGGACGGCGGTCCAGCGCCCCCCCTCGCCGGCCCCGATCCCCAGCGGCAGGTCGAGGCCCGTGGACCCCGGGTCCACATCGACGAGCAGGCAGTCCGGGGCACGCGCGCTGGCGCAGGCGATCGCGACCGTGCTCGCGCCCGCCCCTCCCACGGCCCCGAACACGTGCACCACGTCCCCGGAGGCCTCGGCTCCCGGCTGCAGGCAGGCAGCCAACCACTCGGCAGCAGTGGGCAGCTCGACCACCCCGACAGCCCCCAGCGCGGGGGCCACCTCGTCCGCCTGGGCCTGCTCACCGGGGAGATGGACGACGAGCCAGGGTGCCGGGCTCCCCTGCGTGCGGGGGCCCCTCTCGGGTGCGGCATCGGCGAGCCCGGCGGCGATCATGACATCGACCAGGACCACCGCGAGCCCGGCGCCGACGCTCCCCACCCGCCCTGGCCCAGCCACCTCGGGACCTCCCGCCCCCGGGTGGGTCGCCGGACCCGGAGAGCCCTCACCGAGCAGGTCGACAGCGACCGCCTCGCCTCCCGCTGCCAGCACGGCAGCAACCGCGGGCACTGCCAACTGCGGCCGCAGCCCCACCACTCCCACTCGCGCGCCCATCCGCCACCCCCGGCGCGCACCCTGCCCCACGGCCGGGCCCCGCGGAAGCCCTGGAGGCTGGACCTGTGGACAGCGCCGCCGGGACCCATCGGACGCGGGACGGCCCCCGCCGGGGGGTGCGGGGGCCGTCGTCACGCCAGCTCGGGGGGGAGGAGCCGACGGTTCGGTCAACGAGGACCGGACAGGCACAGGATGGGGCCTTGGGGAGGCCCGATGCAACAGGCAGGGGCAGCCCCACCCTCGACCGCCTTCGATGTCGATCGATGCACCTTGGACGAATGACCCACATGGGGCGAATCGTGCTGCGACCCGCGGTTCGGTGGCAGCGCGGACAGCATCCTGGCGTTCCCCACGAGCGTCGCCCCGATCGCGGCCAGCCTCAGGCGGCGGGGACCCACCCGGCCGGCTCGCCCGCCCCCACCGCCACGGCTCGGCACATCAGGGCCACGAACCCCGCGACCCCCTCGGGCGTGCCGTCCATGTAGCCCCGCAGGGCCCGCACGTAGGCAGGGCGGCCGACCATGCGCAGGCCAAGCTCCGGGCAGCCGAGCATGCCCGGGTCCACCCCGCGCTGCGCCAGGACCAGCCGCAGCAGCACCCGGGCGACCAGTCCCGACCCCCACGGGAAGGGACGCAGCGCCGCGACCTCGGCGTGCACGATGGCGGCGACCAGCACCCCGGGTGCCGTCGAGGAGACGAGCAGCTGGCCCGCGCCGGCCAGTCGCTCGGCCACCTCCTGCGTGGCGGGCAGCCGCCCGAGGCGCAGCGGGTCGTCGGCCACCACCGCGGCCCGGGGCCGGCCCAGCTCGGCGTCGGCCATGAACCCATGCGCGGCCAGGGCGTGCATCCGCGCCAACGCCTGCGCGGGCGCGCTGCCGATCACCGGCACCAGCTCGGGCAGGGCCGACTGCAGTGCCACGGCGTTGGCCAGCACCCGGCCCACTGGCGAGCCGTCGAGGGCAGCACCGCTGCGCAGCTCGGGCAGCCCGCTCTCCGCGCCCTCGAACCACGCGTTGGCCCAGGCCCCGCGCAGCGCGGACTCCGCAGCCACCTCGGCCTGGGCCCGACCCACCGCCCGGTCCCAGAGCAGTGCGTCGACCGCGGCGCGCGCCCGCTCCGCCGACTCGGCGACGCCCGGCAGCGCGAGCACGCCAGAAAGTGGGTCGCTGGCGGGCACCGCCGCGGGAGCACGACCGGGACCGGCTGCGGCAGGGACCGTCCCAGGGACTGGAGCGGACCCACCCGACTGTCCCATCGGCGTGGCTCCGGTCACTCCGCGGTCCCCGCGCTGTCGGTCAGGCGCCCACCGATCATGTTCATGACCGTGGGATCGGCCAGCGTCGTCACGTCGCCGAGATGCCGGTGCTCGGCCACGTCGCGCAGCAGCCGGCGCATGATCTTGCCCGATCGGGTCTTCGGCAGCTCCGGCACGATGAGGATCTGTCGAGGCTTGGCGATCGGGCCGATCTCCCGAGCCACGTGGTCGCGCAGCTCGGCGACCACCGCATCGCCGCCCTCCTCACCGGCGCGCAGGATGACGAACGCGACGATGCCCTGGCCGGTGGTCGGATCGGTGGCACCGACCACGGCCGACTCGGCCACCTTGGGGTGGGACACGAGTGCGGACTCCACCTCGGTCGTGGAGATCCGGTGGCCGGAGACGTTCATGACGTCGTCGACCCGGCCGAGCAGCCAGATGGCCCCGTCCTCGTCGTACTTCGCGCCGTCGCCGGCGAAGTAGTGCTGCGGCCAGCGCGACCAGTACGTGTCGACGTAGCGCTGGTCGTCACCCCAGATGCCACGCAGCATCGCGGGCCATGGCTCCGTGAGCACGAGGTACCCGCCGCCGCCCGGCCCCACCCGGTCGCCGTGGTCGTCCACGACGGCTGCCCCGATCCCCGGCAGGGGCCCCATCGCCGACCCGGGCTTGGTCGCGGTGAGGCCCGGCAGCGGGCTGATCATGATCGCGCCGGTCTCGGTCTGCCACCAGGTGTCCACGATGGGACACCGGTCACCGCCGATCACCCGGCGGTACCACATCCAGGCCTCCGGGTTGATCGGCTCACCGACAGAGCCGAGCAGCCGCAGGCTGGACAGGTCGTGTGCCGCGGGCAGGTCATCACCCCACTTCATGAACGTGCGGATCGCGGTCGGAGCGGTGTACAGGATGGTCACGCCGTACTTCTCCACCAGCTCCCACCAGCGCCCTCGGTGCGGGGTGTCGGGGGTGCCCTCGTAGATGACCTGGGTCGCACCGTTGGCCAGCGGCCCGTAGACGATGTAGCTGTGGCCGGTGACCCAGCCGATGTCCGCCGTGCACCAGAAGACGTCCGTCTCAGGCTTGAGGTCGAAGACGTTCCAGTGGGTCGATGCGACCTGGGTCAGGTAGCCGCCCGAGGTGTGCAGGATGCCCTTGGGCTTCCCCGTGGTGCCCGAGGTGTAGAGGATGAACAGCGGGTGCTCGGCGTCGAACGCACGCGCCGCGTGAACGTCCGGCTGGGCTTCGACGAACTCGTGCCACCAGTGGTCCCTGCCAGCGACCCAGGTCACCTCGCCCCCGGTGCGCTGTACGACCAGGACGTTGCGCACGCTCGGGCACTTGGCCACGGCCTCGTCCACGGCCGGCTTCAGCGGGGAGGCCGAGCCCCGTCGGTAGCCCCCGTCGGCGGTGATCACCAGGCAGGCCTGGGCGTCGTCGATGCGCGAGCGCAGCGCCTCGGCGGAGAAGCCGCCGAAGACCACCGAGTGGGCGGCACCCACCCGGGCGCAGGCGAGCATCGCGACGATCGCCTCGGGGATCATCGGCAGGTAGATCGCCACCCGGTCCCCCGCACCCACGCCGAGCTCGACCAGGGCGTTCGCCGCGCGCTGCACCTCCTGGGACAGCTCGGCGTAGGTCACGGTCCGGGTGTCCCCAGGCTCACCCTCGAAGTGCAGTGCGACCCGCTCCCCGTGGCCGGCTGCGACGTGCCGGTCGACGCAGTTCACGGCGACGTTGAGCCGGCCCCCCACGAACCACCTGGCGAACGGTGCGTTGGACCAGTCCAGGGCGGTGTCCCAGGGGGTGTCCCATTCCAGGCGCCGCGCCTGCTGCTCCCAGAACGCGACCCGGTCGGCGGCAGCCTGCTCCGCCAGCTCAGCCGTGGCGTTCGCCGCCGCCGCGAAGGCCTGGTCCGGCTGGAACGTGCGGGTCTCGTGCAGCAGGTTCTCGAGCGCGTCGTGGCTCATGCTCGGCCTCCATGGCTCGTGGATGACGGGGCCGTCAGGCTATCGGCGGCGCCGGCGCCATGACGAGGTCGTCGAGGCCACCGCTGGGACAGTCCCGGCCGCCGGCTGGGATGCTGGGCCGCGATGCCTGAGACCCTGTTCGAGCGCCCCCCGCTCTCCGAGCGGGTCTGGCTGCTGCGCGTGCTGCGGCTGGAGACGGTCGGCGGGATCCTCATGCTCGGCGCGGCGCTGTTGGCGCTCGTCTGGGCGAACACCCGCTGGGCCGCCTCGTACGACACGCTCATCACCACTGAGGTGGGGCCAGCCGCCCTGCACCTGCACCTGCCGCTCAACGTGTGGGCCGCGGACTTCCTGCTGGCCCTGTTCTTCTTCCTGGCCGGCCTCGAGCTCAAGCACGAGGTGCAGCACGGCACCCTGAGCCGGCCGAGCCTGGCGGCTGTGCCGGTCGTGGCCGCCCTGGGTGGCATGGCAGTGCCCGCGCTGATCTTCGTCGTCGTGACCTGGGGCATGCCCCTGGAGGCCACCGGCTGGGGCATCCCGATGGCCACGGACATCGCCTTCGCCCTCGCGGTGCTGGCGATCATGGGCCGGGGCCTGCCCCTGGCGCTGCGGGCCTTCCTGCTCACCCTCGCCGTGGTCGATGACCTCGGCGCGATCACGGTCATCGCCGTCTTCTACTCCGACACGTTCGCCCTCGTGCCGTTCCTCGCCGCGATGCTCTGCGTGGCCGTCTGGTGGGTCCTGCAGCACCAACGGGTCCGCGGACCGGTCGCGGTGCTGCTCGTGTACGTGCCCCTGTGGCTGCTGACCTGGTACCTGGTCCACGAGTCGGGCGTGCATGCCACCGTCGCCGGCATCGCGCTCGGACTGGCGACCCGGGTCTCGCGCGACCCGGGCGAGACGATGTCCCCCGGCGAGCTCGCGGAGTTCCGGCTGCGACCCTTCGTCGCCGGGTTCGCGGTGCCAGTGTTCGCGTTCATGTCCGCCGGGGTGACCGTGCGCGAGGTGCCGGGGCTGGACGTGCCCGTCGCATCGTTCGGGGAGGCGATCACCTCACCCGTGGGGTTGGGCGTGGCGCTGGGCCTGGTGCTCGGCAAGCCCATCGGCGTGCTCGGCGGCGCCTGGCTCATGGCCCGCTTCACGCGTGCCTCGTTGAACCCCGCCCTGCGGTGGGCGGACATGGTCGCGGTCGGGCTTCTGGCTGGCATCGGGTTCACGGTCAGCCTGCTCATCGCCGAGCTCGCCTACGAGCCCGAACCGTCGCTGCTGGCCGACGCCAAGGTCGGGATCCTCACCGCCACGTTCGTGGCCGCCGCGCTCGCCGCCGTGGCGCTGGCCTGGCGCAAGCACGCCCTGGCCGCCTACGTCGAGGCGGAGGAGGCGGACACCGACGCCGACGGGGTGCCCGACGTCTACCAGACGGAGGCCTCGGCAGCCCCCGGCCCTGCTGAGGGTGGTGGGATCCAACCGGCGCAGCCGCCGACGGACACGCGCTAGCCTTGCGGCCATCGCCGCCGGCCCAGTGGGGACGTCGCCGCGCCGAGAGGACACCGCATGGCAAGCAAGCAGGACGGCGTCGCCGCCCTCGTGAACAACGTGCTCACCGACGGCCAGGCCCTGGTGAAGCAGCAGATCGAGCTGGCGAAGGCAGAGATCCAGTACTCGGCCAAGCAGGCCGCCGCCACCTCGGGGATGCTCGTGGGCGCGGGTGTGCTGGCCTTCCTCGCGTTCGTGTTCGCCCTCGTGGCCGGTGCCTACGGCCTGGTGGCCGCCGGGCTCGCCGAGTGGGCGGGCTTCCTCATCGTCGCCGGCCTCCTGCTGCTCGTGGCGGTCATCCTCGGCCTGCTGGGCCGCGCACGGGCCAAGAAGGTCGGGCCGCCGACGCGGGCCATCGCCCAGGCGCAGGAGACCAAGGCCGCGATCAGCGTGCGGCCGGGTGCCACGGCAGCGCCGGGCAGCGGCCCCGGCCCGAACGGCAGCGCTGCCGCCCTGCCCAGCACCGCGACCGCCGGGCCCATCCCCGCGCCGGTTCGCACCACCCCGACCCCCACCTCGGCCACCCCGGGCGGCGCCCCGAGCGCCTCCGCCGGCGGAACCGCCGGCACCCCCACCGCCCCGCCCGCCCCGTGATCCTGCTCGACCCGGAGGACGTCGTCCGGGCCGAGGGGCCGTGGTCCCACCGTGACGTCCCCGCGAACGGGGCACGCTTCCATGTCGCCGAGCTCGGCAGCGGGCCGCTGGTGCTGCTGCTGCACGGCTTTCCCACGTTCTGGTGGACCTGGCGCCACGCGCTGCCGGTGCTCGCCGACGCCGGCTACCGGGCCGTCGCGATGGACCTGCGTGGCTATGCCGGTTCCGACCACCCGCCGCGCGGCTACGACCCCTTCACGCTCTCCGCCGACGTGGCGGGGGTGATCCGCTCGCTCGGGGAGCGCAACGCCGTCATCGTCGGCCAGGGCTGGGGCGGGTTCCTGGCCTGGACCACCGGCGTGCTGCAGCCCGAGGTGGTCCGCGCGATCGCGCCGGTCTCGATGCCCCACCCGCGGCGCCTGCGCGCGTCGCTGCTCGGGGACGCCGCGCAGCGCCGGGCGTCGGCCTACGTCTACGGGTTCCAGGTGCCGGCGGGGCCCGAGCGCGACCTGCTCGAGGACGGCGCCGCGGAGGTGGGCCTGCTGCTCCACGCGTGGTCGGCCACACCCAGCTGGCCGGACCAGCACGCGGAGGCCACCTACCGCGCGGCCATGCTGCTGCTCAACACCGCGCACTGCGCGCTGGAGTACCACCGCTGGGCCATGCGCTCCATCCCGCGGCCGGACGGCATCCGCTTCGCGAAGCGGATGAAGCAGCCGGTGATGGCCCCCGTGCTGCACGTGCAGGGTGGCGACGACCCGACGGTGCTGCCCAGCAGCGCGCGCGGCTCGCAGGCGTACGTCACGGGGCCCTACCGGTGGGCCGAGCTCGCGGGGGTGGGGCACTTCCCCCAGGAGGAGCAGCCTGAGGCGTTCCACGCGCTGCTGCTCGACTGGCTGGCCTCGTTGCCCTGATCCAGCCCGCTCAGCCGACCGCCGGACAGGCCCCCGTCGCCACCGGACGCGTCGCCGCTCGAGTGCGCTCGATGACCGGCACCACCTCGTCGGGGCTCAGCGCGAAGCCGGTGCGGTCGTCCACGCTGGAGTTGGCGAAGACCAGCCCGAGCACGCGCCCGTCGAGCCCCAGCAACGGTCCGCCGGAGTTGCCCGGCTGTACCAGCCCCTGGAACACCACCACCTCGCGCAGCCCGCCGCCGGCCTCGTCGGCGATGGTCGCCTCGCCGCGGACCCGCGCGCCCCTGATGGTGAGCCGGCCACCGCCGGGGTGCCCGGCGACCGCGGCCTCCGTGCCACGTGTCGGGGCGCCGGCCCAGTCGGGGGCCTCAGCGGCAAGTCCGGGCACGCGCAGGATCGCCAGGTCCGTGGCGCGGTCCAGGTACACGACCTCGGCCCGCCGACCGCCGCCGCCGGCGCCTCGTACGCTCACCCGCTCGGCGCCGGTGACCACGTGGGCGTTCGTCGCAACCCGCTCGGGGCCCACCACCACGCCGGAGCCGGCCGTCGTCGAACCGCAGCGGGCCGAGGTCGTGGCCACCTTCACCACCGCGTCGCGCGCGGTACGCACCACCGTGCTGGTGAGCTCCACGTCGCCGGGCTCCTCGACCGGGGGCAGCGTGGCCGGGTTGAAGGGCAGGCTGGGCAGCTCGAGGGTCTCCAGCAGGCCGCGGGCGTCAGCGAGCAGCGAGCCACCCGGCCCCGCCATGACCCGGTCCAGGATCGGGAACGCGCGGGAGTCCTCGACCGCCGCCGCGGCCGAGCTCGACGGCAGCGAGGCCACGACCGACAGCAGCAGCCAGGCGCTGAGCAGGAACGCCACCGCGCTCACCACCATCCCCGAGGCACTGTCGAGCAGTCGCAGCGGGGTCAGGTCCAGCGCACCGCGCAGCGCCCGGCCGATGCTGCCCAGCACCGCCTGGCCGAGCATCCCCAGCACGAGCATGCCGACGATGGTCGCCAGCCCCTCGAGGAACGGGTTCCAGCCGGCATCCGCGAGCAGCTGGGGCATGAGCCACGCACCGGCCAGGGCACCAGCGAGGAACCCCGCGAAGGCTGCGACGGTCGCGATCACGCCGGCGCGCCAGCCGGCCACCGCCACGAGCACGATGCCCGCCAGCACGAGCAGGTCGACCAGGTTGAGCGTCACCAGCTGATCCCCACCTCGCGCTCACGCGGCCATGGCCCGGCCCAGCCGGCCAGCTCGAGGAGTCGGTCCAGCAGCATCGCCGTGAAGCCCCAGACGAGCATGCCCGCCACCTCGAACCCGGGGCCGCGGTAGCCCGAGGGGTGCACGACCGTCACGCGGTTGGCCGGATCGACCAGCGCCGCGACGGGCACCCGCTCGGCGCGGGCGACCTCGGCAGGGTCCATCGCCCGCACCGGCACCGGCGCGCGCCAGTAGCCGAGCACGGGCGTGACGGTGAAGCCGCTCGGCGGCAGCCACAGGTCGGGCAGCGTGAGCACGACATCCACGCCGGCCGGATCCAGGCCGGTCTCCTCCCACGCCTCGCGCAGCGCGGTGTCCACCAGGGTGGCGTCCTCCGGATCGGCCTTGCCACCCGGGAACGCGGGCTGCCCGGCGTGCGAGCGCATGTCCGCCGCGCGCTCGATGAGCAGCACGTCGGGGCCGTGGTCACCCTCCCCGAACAGGATGAGCACCGCGGAGGAGCGTGACTCGGTGCCCGGCGGCGGTGTGAAGCGCGACAGCGCGTCGCCCGGGACCCCCTCCAGCCGCGCGGTGAAGTCGGTGAACCAGGCGGGATGGCCCTCGCCCGCGGTCATCCCTTCACCAGCTTCGCGGCCCTCACGGGATCGGTCTCGCCCACCCCGAAGCTCGGGCACAGCGTCGCCAGCGGGCATGCGCCGCACGCGGGCCGCCGCGCGAAGCAGATGCGTCGGCCGTGCCAGATCATCCGGTGCGACAGGTCGGTCCACTGCGCGCGCGGGAACAGTGACCCCACCTCGGCCTCGACCTTGTCGGGGTCCTCCTGCTCGGTCCAGCCGAAGCGGCGCGACAACCGGCCGACGTGCGTGTCGACGGTGATGCCCGGCACCCCGTAGGCGTTGCCGAGCACGACGTTGGCGGTCTTGCGCCCGACCCCGGGCAGCGTCACGAGGTCGGCCATCCGCCGCGGAACCCGGCCGTCGTACACCTCGACCACGCGTGCGGCCATGCCGAGCAGCGAGGTCGCCTTGTTCCGGAAGAAGCCGGTGGAGGCGATGATCGACTCGAGCTCGGCACGGTCCGCGGCCGCCAGGTCGGCTGGCGTCGGGTACTTCGCGAACACCGTGGGGGTCACCATGTTGACCCGGGCGTCCGTGCACTGGGCGGAGAGGATCGTGGCGACGAGCAGCTCGTACGCGTCGCCGAAGTCCAGCTCGCAGTGCGCGTCCGGGTAGGTCTCGGCCAGGATGCGGCCCATCCGCCGGGCACGCCGCACGAGGGCGGTGCGCGTCGGCGGAGGTGCGGTGGCCGGCATGTGGCTAGCCTAGGCCGAGACCGAGACATCCGACCGGCGCGTTCCGGCCGGCTCCTGACGCCTGGGGGACCGATGGCCACCAAGCCGGCACCGAAGCCGCCGGAGCTCGATCCCGCCTACGACGGCCTGTCGCTGGCCGACCTGCGCGACCTGCGTCGCGAGCTCGGCGACGAGGAGTCGCGCGTCTCCTACTGGCGCCGGATCATCCAGGCACGCATCGACCTGCTCACGCGCGGCGCCACCGACGGCGATCTCGTGAGCAGGCTCACCGCCGTCCTCGCCGAGTCCGGGACGGTGCACCGCCGCCTGGCCAACCTCTCGGTGCGCGGGGCCGAGGACCTTGCCGCGCTCCCCGACCTGCACGCCCTGTGGACGCGCGTGGTCGACCCGAACGACGGGGTGGCGGTCGAGGCGTTCGTCGCCGAGCTGCAGCGCGCGGAGACCGACCTGTCGTCGATGCGTCGCGAGATCCACCAGCGTCTGGATGAGGCGACCGGCCAGCTCATCGCCCGCTACCGGCAGGATCCCAGCCAGGCCCTCTCGGCACTGCCAGACATCGGCCTGCGCTAACCCCTACGCTGGGGCAGGCACGGGGGAGATTCATCCGTCGCGCCTCGGGAGGAGCAGACCGTGCAGGACCGCCTGCGCAACGCCGCGCTCTTCTCCGCGCTCGATGACGACGCCGCGGCTGCGCTGCGTGCCTCGATGGTGGAGCTGCGGCTCACCAAGGGGGACGTGCTGTTCTCCGAGGGCGAGCCCGGCGAGAAGCTGTTCCTCATCGAGTCGGGCAAGATCAAGCTCGGCCATACGGCCAGTGACGGCCGGGAGTCCATCATCGCCGTGCTGGGCGCCGGCGAGATGCTCGGCGAGCTCTCGCTGTTCGATCCCGGACCGCGCACGGCGACCGCCGTGGCCGTGACGCACACCAAGGTGCTTTCGATGAGCCACGAGGCGCTGCTGCCCTGGCTCGTGGGCCGCCCGGACCTGGCCGTGGCGCTCCTGGCCGCGCTGGCGCGGCGGCTGCGCCGCACGAACGAGGCCCTCGCGGACCTGGTGTTCTCCGACGTGCCGGGGCGTGTCGCCAAGGCGCTGCTCGAGCTGGGCAGCAAGTTCGGGGAGAGCACGCCCAACGGCCTGGTGGTCAACCACGAGCTCACGCAGGAGGAGCTGGCACAGCTCGTCGGCGCCTCGCGCGAGACGGTGAACAAGGCCCTGGCGGACTTCTCGCAGCGCGGCTGGATCACGATCGAGCAGCGTTCCGTCACCCTGCTCGACGTGGACCGTCTGGAGCGCCGGGCGCGCTAGCGACCGGCCCGCTCACCGCGCCTGCCCAGCGGGGCCGCTGGCGGCAGCCCTGGTCCGCCGCTGGCTGCTGGCGAAGGTCCCTGCCCTCGATCCGCCGCTGCCGGCTACATTGGCCGCCATGGCTGACCGCACCCGCTGGGAGTACGCGACCGCGCCGCTGCTGATCCACGCGACGCAGCAGATCCTGAACAACTGGGGCCAGGACGGGTGGGAGCTCGTCCAGGTGGTCCCGGGGCCCAACCCGGAGCAGCTCGTGGCCTACTTCAAGCGCCCGGTGGGCTGAGCCGTGGGCGCCGTCGAGGACCGGCTGGCAGCGATCGGTGCCAGCGTGCCGCAGGTGGCCGCGCCCGTGGCGGCCTACGTGCCGGCCGTGCGCAGCGGGTCGCTGGTGTTCACCTCGGGGCAGCTGCCGGTGGCCGACGGCCAGCTGCTGGGGACTGGCGCCGTGGGTGGCTCGGTGAGCCCCGAGGACGCCAGGGAGATGGCCGCGCAGTGCGCGTTGAATGCCATCGCCGCGATCCGGGCGCTCGTCGGCGACCTCGACCAGGTCGTGCGCGTGGTGAAGGTCGTGGGCTTCGTGGCCAGCGAGCCGACGTTCACCGGCCAGCCGGCGGTCATCAACGGTGCCAGCGAGCTGCTGGCGACCGCGTTCGGCGAGGCTGGCGTCCATGCCCGCTCCGCCGTCGGCGTCGCCGCGCTGCCGTTGGGTGCGCCGGTCGAGGTCGAGGTGATCGTGGAGGTCGGCTGAGTGGTCCTGCGGATGCCCGCGGAACTGGTCGCCCGGGCTCGCGCGCTGGCGGAGGGGGGCGAGTGGACGCCCCCGCCCGCCCTGCCGGCTGCCACCGTCGTGCTGCTGCGGGACGGGGCCGAGGGCTTGGAGGCGCTGCTCATGCGCCGGCCGGACACGATGGCCTTCGCACCCGGGATGCACGTCTTCCCCGGGGGCCGCGTGGACCCCGCCCAGGACGAGCGGCCCGCGGTGCACGGCTTCGTGCATCACGGGACGTGGGCGCCGCCCGCACTGGCCCGGGCCCTCCTCGTGGCCGGGGTGCGGGAGACCTTCGAGGAGGCCGGGGTCCTGCTCGCGGTCGACCGCTCCGGCCGCCCCGCCGTCCCCGATGGCCGGTGGGCGCAGGACCGCCACGCCAGCGAACGCAGTGGCGCGTTCCCCGAGGTGCTGGCGCGCCGCCGGCTGCACGTCGACGCCGACCTGCTGGTACCCATCGCCCACTGGATCACCCCGGAGGTCGAGACGCGGCGGTTCGACACCCGGTTCCTGGCCGCCGCGCTGCCTGCTGGGCAGGCCGTGGACCGTCACGCGACTGAGACCGACCTCGCCGACTGGGTGAGCCCCGCGGAGGCACTGGCCTCATACGGTCGCGGGGCGATGGCCATGCTCCCGCCGACGGTCGCCGTGCTCGCCGAGCTGGCTGGCCACCGCTCCACCGCCGAAGCCCTGGTGTGGGCTCGCGGCCACGAGATCGTGCCGCTCATGCCGCGGGCCGTGCTCACCGAGGGCGAGCTCCGCTGGGTGATGGTGCACGGCTACACGGGCGCCGTGCTGGGCGACAGCGGGGAGCCGGCCGGGTCCGAGGAGCGAGGGCTGCGGTGAGGGCGTGGGCGGCCCCGCGGGCGATCCCTGCCCATGGGGGTCCAGGGGAGGCCGGCTGATGCGCCCGCTGGGATCCTCCGGCCCCTGGCACGCCGGCCCGATCACGCCCCGCGCCACCGCGCTGCTGGCACCCAACCCGGGGTGGATGACCCTGGACGGCACCAACTCCTGGCTGCTGCTGGAGCCCGGCTCGACCATCGCGGTCCTGGTCGACCCTGGCCCAGATGACCCAGGCCACGTCGATGCCCTCGTCACGGCAGCAGCGGCTCATGGCGCGCGGGTCGGCGAGATCCTCCTGACCCACGGGCACGCCGATCACGCGGCGGGTGCTCGCGCCCTGCGCGAGCGCACCGGAGCCCCCGTCCGAGCGCTCGACCCCGGCCACCGGCTCGGTGGTGAGGGGTTGGTCGATGGCGACGTGGTGGCCGTCGGTGGCCTCGAGCTGACCGTGGTCGCGACCCCGGGACACACCGCAGACAGCCTGACGTTCCTGCTGCCCGCCGACCGGGCGCTGCTGACCGGGGACACGGTGCTGGGCCGTGGCAGCGCTGTCATCGTGCACCCGGACGGCGACCTCGGCGCCTACCTGGCCTCCCTGCAGCGGCTGGAGCGGCTGGCCGCCGAGCTGGACGCGGCCTGGGTGCTGCCCGGGCACGGCCCGGCCTCCCCTGATCCGGTCACCCTGCTGGCCGACTACCGGGCGCATCGGCAGGAGCGGCTGGCGATGGTGGCCAGCGCCATGGCCGGCGGCGTGACGGATGCCGACGCGCTGCTCGACGCGGTGTACCCCGAGGTGCCCGACGCGCTGCGCTGGGCCGCGGCGCTGTCGCTGCAGGCCCAGGTGGAGCACCTGCGGCG
>DASVBK010000053.1:0-2466 GCA_036375875.1 Candidatus Nanopelagicales bacterium | reverse complement strand
CGGGTCGCACATCCGACCGGCCGCGGGGGAGCGTGGCCCATGAAGCAGCTCGGGGACGTCCTGCTGGAGCGCGGGCTCGCCACGCCCGAGCAGGTGCGTGACGCCAGTGAGGAGCAGCGCCGGGTCGGGCGCAGCATGGGCCGGATCCTGGTCGACCGGGGCGTGCTCGGGGAGGGGGATCTCGTCGCGGCTCTGGCCGCGCAGATCGGCCTGGAGTACGTGGACCTGGGCGAAGCGGTCATCGACCCGTCGGCCACCGCGCTCGTGCCGGGCACCGTCTGCCGTCGGCACATGGTCGTGCCGGTGCGGTACGAGGGCAGCCGGCTCGTCATCGCGATGGCCGACCCCGCCAACGTCATCGCCCTCGACGACCTGCGCACGCTGACGAAGGTCGACCTCAAGCCAGTCGTGGCGACCCGTGGAGACGTCCTCGCGGCGATCGACCGCGCCTACCGCGCCGGCGACGAGCTCGACAGCATCACGACCGCCCTGGACGCCTCGCATGCCGAGGAGGAGGACCTCTCCAAGGTCAAGGAGGTGGTCGAGGAGGCGCCCATCGTCAAGTTCGTGAACCTGCTCATCACCCAGGGCATCCAGGACGGTGCCTCCGACATCCACCTCGAGCCGGCCGAGCACGACCTGCGGGTGCGGTTTCGGATCGACGGCGTGCTGCACGAGGTGATGCGCTCGCCGAAGTCGATCCAGTCCGGCGTGGTGAGCCGGCTGAAGATCATGAGCGACATCAACATCGCCGAGCGCCGGATCCCCCAGGACGGCCGGCTGTCGGTCGCCGCGTTCGGCAAGAAGATCGACCTGCGGGTGGCCACCCTGCCGACGGTGTGGGGCGAGAAGGTCGTCATGCGCATCCTGGACAACACCACCGCGATGCTCGACCTCAAGGACCTGGGCTTCGCCGAGGGCAACCTCGAGCGCTACCAGCAGAGCTTCACCAAGCCGTACGGGATGATCCTGGTGACCGGGCCGACCGGCTCCGGCAAGTCGACCACGCTGTACTCGACCTTGCACCGGATCAACCGGCCCGAGGTCAACATCATCACCGTCGAGGACCCGGTCGAGTACCGGTTGCCCGGCATCAACCAGGTGCAGACGCATGCGAAGGCTGGGCTGACGTTCGCCGCCGCGCTGCGCTCGATCCTGCGCGCTGACCCCGACATCGTGCTCATCGGCGAGATCCGCGACCACGAGACCGCGCTCATCGCGATCGAGGCCGCGCTCACCGGCCACCTCGTGCTCGCCACCCTGCACACCAACGACGCGCCCTCCGCGGTGACCCGCCTCATCGAGATGGGCATCGAGCCGTTCCTCGTCGGTTCCGCGCTGGACTGCGTGCTGGCACAGCGGCTGGCCCGGCGGCTGTGCTCGAAGTGCAAGGAGCCGTTCGAGCCGACTCCGGAGATGCTGGCCGCCGCGCGGTTCCCGTGGCAGGAGGGCCAGCCCCTGCCGACGCTGCACCGGGCGGTGGGGTGCGCGGCATGCGCCCGCACGGGCTACAAGGGGCGCCTGGCCCTGCACGAGGTCATGCGGGTGACGGAGTCCGTGGAGCGGCTGACCGTCGAGCGGGCGTCGTCGTCGGCGATCGAGCAGGTGGCGCACGGCGAGGGCATGGTCTCGCTGCGGCTGGACGGCATGGCCAAGGTCGCCCGCGGGGTGACCTCGCTCGACGAGATCCTGCGCGTCGTGGTCTGAGCCCCGGCGCCCCAGCCGGTTGATCCAAGTCTTGGACCGCCGCCGGCCACTTGATCCAACTCCTGTGCCCCGAATCGCGACCGAACTTGGATGGAGTTCCCATGGCGCAGTGGCGCCGGGGGGTGGCGCGCTCAAGTCCTCGGGTCCCGCGCTCCGATGGTCACCGCAGGGGCGGCCTGCCGCCATCGTGCCGACGTGCGGAGGGAACATGGACGAGGTCGTGCCAGGGCTGGCTCCCGAGGTCCATGCGCCCGGGGTGGCCGGCCAGGGCCAAGCCGGATTCGGGGGAGCGGACCCGCGGTGGGCGGCCATGATGCAGGCGACGGCCGGAGCGCCGTCGGCGTCCATGCGTGCGCCGGCCGCCGCGTCGGGTCCCCAGGCGCAGCCAGGGCTCCCGCAGCCGCTCACCCCCAGCCCTCAGGCCTACCTGTCGGCGCAGGCGCTGCTCGGCGCTGACGTCACGTTCGCGCCCCCTGCGAGCCCGGCCGTGGGCGTCGAGCCGGATCCGGTCCCCGCCAACGGCTACGAGCCTGCCCCGCCGACGGGCGTGGTGCCGTCGCCCGCTGCGGGCCTGTTCCAACCCGACCAGTCGGCCGCGGCCTCAGCCGCCTATGCCCCGGCCCCGGAAGCCGCCGTGCCGCCGCTGGCCGCGCCCCCCATGCCGCGCCCGGGTCAGCAGCCGGTGCCGGAGCTCGCGCCGGACCTCCATGGCCCAACCGTGGGCCTGGCCCCGGACCGGGCCGGCAGCCTGCCCGCCGT
>DASVBK010000041.1:0-4868 GCA_036375875.1 Candidatus Nanopelagicales bacterium | reverse complement strand
GCGCGGCCTCACAGTCGAGGCCAGCTTCGGGCCGCTGCACACGACGGCAGCCCGCACGATCTGCCTCGCCGAGCCCGGTATCGCCGACGCCGCGGAGGCTGGCGAGATCACCATCGCGACGCCCCCCGAGGCAGCTGCGCTGCTCCTCGGTTCCGCGAACGATCGTGCCGACGACCCGCTCGAGGTGCTGGTCACCGATCGTGCGCTCGTCGCGGGGGGCCGCGCCCTGATGGCGGCGCCACGGTCAGGCGTGGCCCTGGTGACGATTGACGCACCCGTGGAGGGTGGAGGGCCGTCATCCGTTGCAGGCTCGGCGGCGGCTGACGCTCCGCCTACCCCCGCACCGGGCGGTACGACGCTGCTCGTCGAGGCCGACGGCATGGCGACACTGCTGCCGGACGGCATCCGCCTCGCCCCGCAAGCGCTCGACGAGGCCAGTGCCGCGGCGCTGATCGAGCTGCTCGCGGCCACGGACGTGCCCGTCGACCCCGAGCTGCCCGCTGACGACGAGCCCGACCCGGCGCCCGAACCTGGGCCCAGCCCGGCGCTCGAGGCAGACCCGGCGCTCGAGCCCGACCCGGCGGCCGAGCCCGACCCGGCGGCCGAGCCAGACCCGTCGCTCGAGCCAGACCCGGTGGCCGAGCCAGACTCGGCGCTCGAACCTGGGCCCAGCCCGGTGGTCGAGACCGCGGTGCCCCCGCACCTGCTCCTGCTCGGTGAGGTTCGGGTCGAGGGTGCCCGCGGCAAGGTCGAATCGACGAGGATCGGCCGGCTGGCCGAGACGATCGCGTTCGTGCACCTGAATCCGGATTCCCGGCCGAGCGCCCTGCAGTCGGCGCTGTGGCCGGGCCGCCGATCGAGCTCGCAGACCTGCCGCCAGATGCTCACCCGCGCTCGCACCTGGCTCGGTCGTGGGGAGGACGGCGAGCCGTACCTGCTCCAGCTCAGCCAGGCGGAGGGTCGGCTGCGCCTCCGCCCGGAGATCTCCTCCGACTGGAGCGAGTTCCAGCGCCTGGCGTCGGCCGGCCTGGCCGATCCAGCTGACACCGAGCACCTGGCCGCCGCCCTGCGCCTGGTGCGCGGGCGGCCGTTCGGGTCGGTCGCGGCGCGCGAGCTGCCATGGGCCGACCTGCACGTGAACGAGATGATCGAGTTGATCGTGGACGTCGCGCACGAACTGGCTGTGCGCCATGAGCGGGCGGGCAACTGGTCCAGCGCGCGTGACGCGGCGCTGCGCGGGCTGCGCACGGAGTGCGAGTCGGAGGTCCTGGAGGCGATCGTGGCCCGGCTCGGCCGCCAGATGTGAGCTGGCAGGGCCGCGGTACGGACCGTCGCTGCCTCAGCAGCCGGCGTCAGCCCCCCGCGCTACGGTTCGACCATGCCTGATCGCGAGTACGACCTCGTCATCTTCGGTGCAACCGGCTTCACCGGTCGGCTCGTCGCCGAGCAGCTGGCGCAGCGGGCCCCGGAGGGCACCCGCATCGCCCTCGCGGCGCGTTCGTTGGCCAAGCTGGGGGCCGTCCGCGACGAGCTCCCGGAACGCGCTGCCCAGTGGCCCCTGCTCCTCGCGGACGCCGCGGACCGCGCGTCGCTCAACCACATGGCACGCAGCGCCACCGCCATCGTCACCACCGTCGGGCCCTACCTGCGCTTCGGCCTGCCCCTGGTCGGTGCCTGCGCCAAGGCCGGAACCCACTACGTCGACCTCACCGGCGAGGTCCCGTTCATGCGCGCCTGCATCGACGCCTACCACGAGCAGGCCGCTGCGTCGGGTGCGCGCATCGTCCACGCCTGCGGGTTCGACTCGATCCCCTCGGACCTGGGCGTGCTCGTGCTGCACGAGGCGCTGGGCGCACTCGGCCAGACCACGCTCGTCGTCGAGTCGATGAAGGGCGGTGTCAGTGGCGGCACGTTGGCCTCGATGCGCGCCATCATGGAAGCGGCCTCGAGCGACCCGGCCGTCCGGACGATGCTTGCCGACCCCTATTCCCTGACCCCCGACCGCGACGCGGAGCCCGACCGCGTCGCCGGCGAGCAGTGGCCCGAGGAGCGCGACCTGAGCGGCGCCCTGCACGACCCCGACCTCGGGTGGCTCGGTCCGTTCGTCATGGCCCAGGCGAACACGCGCGTGGTGCGCCGGTCCAACGCCCTGGCCGGCTACCCCTACTCCCTGGACTTCCGATACCAGGAGGCCATCGGGTTCGGCCAGGGCCTGGCGGCCCGTGCCAAGGCCACCGGGACCGGCGCGGGCCTGGGCGCCCTCACGGCCGCGATGGGCTTCGGAGTGACGCGGGCGGGTGCCGAGAAGGTGCTCGCCAAGCCCGGTGATGGGCCCAGCGCGGAGGCGCTGGCCTCCGGGCACTTCCGCATGGCGATCCACGGCCGCGACGCCGATGACCAGCGCTGGGTCGCGCGGGTGGCTGCCAAGGGTGATCCGGGCTATGCCGCCACGGCCGTGATGCTCGCCGAGTCGGCACTGCTCGTGGGCCTCGGCGACCCCGCGCTCCCGGACCGGGCCGGGGTGCTCACCCCCGCCACCGGCTTGGGCATGCCGCTCGTCGAGCGGCTGCGCGCCGCGGACTTCACCTTCGAGGTGCAGCGGTGGGAGCCGCCGGCGGCCACGGAGGCACCCGACGAGGACGGTGCGCCGCAGGCGCAGCCAGCAGACGGGGGCGAGCCGTCGGCCGTGTGAGCGGGCGACACGCACCCGCAGGGCTGCCAGGGTGCCGGCCGCCGTCCCCTCAGGCCGGGAACGGTGCGGTCGCCGGCCCCGCCAGCAACCGCGGCAGCCACGGCGAGGCGTGCTCCAGCTGCGCGGCGAGGCTGAACAGCCGCTCCTCGGCAGCGAAGGCGCCGGCCAGCTGCACGCCGACGGGGAGTCCGTCAGCCGTCCAGTGCAGCGGCACGCTCATCGCGGGTTGCCCCGTCATGTTCCACACCTGGGTGTTCGCGGCCTTCTCCAGGCGCGGACCTGCGAGCTGGCCCAGCGCCATCCGGATGGCCGGCGAGAGGTTCACCGGCAGGGTGCGCAGCACGCGCATCGCCAGCTCGTCGGCGGCGGCCGGCGAGTTCTCGCCCACGCGCATGGGCGGGTAGGGCAGGGTCGCGGTGAGGTGCACATCGAGCCCCCGGTCGGCGAACATCCTGCCGATGGCGCGCGTGGTGGCGGCGACCACCTCGCGGGCATGCTCGAGGTCTCGGGCGCTCAGCACGTCACTGGCTTGGCGCAGGAACCACGTCGGGGCCTCGAAGTCCGAGGGTCGGGGCTTGCGCCCGGTCTTGGTCGCGGTCGCCTCGACCATCTCGCCGACGCCGGCAGCGACGATCGTGATGTAGGCGTTCGCGACCTCAGCGCGGTCGATCGGGAGCTCCACCTCGACGAGCTCGTGGCCGAGGCCCTCGAGCAGGGCGGCCGCCGACTCCACTGCGGCGATGCACTCGGGATCCATGGCGCGACCGAGGACCGAGGCCGTGGAGTAGCCGATCCGGAGCCGATCCGGATCGCGCTGCGCCGCCGCCAGGAACGCCCCGGCGGGCGGCGCGGAGTACGGCGAGCCGGTGTCCCCGCCCTGCGTGGCGTCGAGGAACGCCGCGCTGTCGCGTACCGTCCGGCTCAGCACGTGACGGCGCACCAGGCCGTGCCAGCCCTCACCCTCGCCCGGCCCCATGGGCGTCCGCCCGCGCGAGGGCATCAGGCCGAACAGCCCGTTGGCCGAGGCGGGGATCCGGATGCTGCCGCCACCATCCCCACCGTGGGCGACGGGCACAATGCCCGCCGCGACAGCAGCCCCGGAGCCGCCGCTCGATCCACCGGGAGTGTGGTCGAGGTCCCAGGGGTTGCGCGACGGGCCGTGCAGCTCCGGTTCGGTGACCCCGTAGATGCCGAACTCAGGGCAGTTGGTCTTGCCCAGGAAGATCACGCCGGCGGCCCGGTAGCGGGCGAACAGCTCCGTGTCGTGGTCCGGGACCCAGTCCACCAGCGAACGGCTGGCGAAGGTGCACGGCTCATCCGCGAGGTGGCCGTCCATGTCCTTCACCAGGAAGGGAACGCCGCGGAAGGGCCCATCGGGAAGGTCGGCTGCGCTCGCAGCAACGGCTCGCGCGGCACCGTCCAGGCGATGCACCACGGCATTGAGGGCGGGGTTCACCGCGTCCATCCGGGCGATCGCCGCCTCCACCAGCTCGGAGGGGGTGACCTCACCGGCTCGCACCAGCCCGGCCAGGGCGATGGCGTCGTGCTGCACGTACTCGTCATGGCGCATGGGCCCATCCTGCTGATCCACCCCGTGGCGCGTCCCGCTGCACAGGCTCCAGGCGGCTTCGGGAGCCGGAGTCCGACCGCAGCGACGACGGGATGCCGGGCAATCCGGACACCCCGGGCGCACACCCAAGTCCGAAGGTAAGGCTGGCCTTGACGCATCCTTGCCGCTGGCATGACACTCGCGCCGGCGGCTCTCCGCGGGGATGCGGAGACGGCAGGGAGCGCCATGGGCGGTCGCCTCGGAGGGTCCCGCTCGCGCAACGCAGCGGAGGATGCGCCGCACGCCGGCTTCGGAAGCCCAGTCCTCTCCAGACGCACGTTCCTCGTTCTCCAACACGACGGCGGAGGCCCACCCGATGCACATCCACGACGTGCTCTTCGAGGTGGTGGACCGGCAGGACTCCCTCATTGACGAGACCGACATGACCATCCAGGTTGCGCCAGGGTCGGCGCCGACGCCGCGCCGGCCCTGGGAGACTGGCTTCAAGGACACCGTCATCGCGTACCCCGGCCAGGTGACGCGCGTGAAGGCGCGCTTCCGCAACCCCGGCCAGTACGTCTGGCACTGCCACATCGTCAGCCACGAGGACAACGAGATGATGCGGCC
>DASVBK010000036.1:0-28314 GCA_036375875.1 Candidatus Nanopelagicales bacterium | reverse complement strand
TGCCGCCACTGGGGCGCCGTCCGCTGCAGCAGCGCTCGCGGCTCCCGCTCGGCGAGGCGCTGCTCCCAGTGCTGCATCCGGCCCCCGCGGATCGCCAGGCGCACCAGCACCCCCTCGCACCAGCCGACCACGTCGAGGTCGACCTGGGCGGGGCCGGTCACCCGCTGGATCCCGATCGCCCAGTCGATCGCGGCGAGCTCGTCGCTGACCTGCTGGGCCTGCTCGAACGCCAAGCTGGCCACCGACCGCTCCCGGGCGGCCAGCAGGCCCTCACGCCAGGCGGCGAGGGCGTCCGGCTCACCGGCCAGGGCCGCCTGGATGACCGTGACGAGCCGGGCCCGGTCCGCGGGGTCGACGCCGCGCACCCGGGCCATCTCACGCTCGGAGCCACCCAGCGCCGCTCCGGTCAGCGGCAGGGGCCAGACCCGCAGCAGCCCGGAGCGCACCAGGCGGGCGCGGTCGGCACCAAGGAAGGGCCCGAGGTTCACGGCCGTCAGCGACGGCTCGTGCGCCACGGTGAGGTCGGGCGCGCGTGGCCCGGGGTCGAGCACCAGCCAGATCGGCACCTCGAGCCCACCGCGGACCCGGTTCCACCGCGGCAACGCCCGTTCGAGCAGGTTGCGCTCGAGCCACGCAGCTTCGTGGGGCGATCCGCACACCAGCGCCTCGACGGCCTCGATCTGCGGGGTCATGCGCCGCAGGTGCGCCCTGCCCGCCAGGTCGCCCCAGTAGGACTGCGTGCGGGTGCGCAGGTTGCTCGCGCGGCCGACGTAGAGCACCCGCCCCCGCGCGTCACGGAACCGGTACACCCCCGGGGCGGCGGGCAGCAGCCCGCACGTGCCCCGGGCGCCCGCCGTCATGCTCAGCACGCGGCCGAGGCTAGCGTCCAGCGCCCGGGTGCCCGCGCCGCCAGGGGCTCGGCCGGAGCGCGGTGCGTGGCTCAGCGCCGGCACCGGCATCGCCGCGCAGTAGCCTGATCGGGGAGGCACCATGAACCTCGAGAAGGTCATCTTCGGCTTCTTCGTCGTGCTGGCAGCGACGCTCAACTTCGGCTTCGTCATCGGCGCGATCGACAACCCCGCGCTGCACAACCCCTACGAGCTGTTCGCGGCGATCGTGGTCAACCTCATCGCCACGATCCTGAAGTTCGGCGACCGGACCCAGCTGGGGGCCGTGCACCTTGCCACGTCCCTGGTGGCGTCGCTGCAGCTCATCGCCGCGGGGATCTCCTGGGTGCTGGTCGCCCAGAACGGCGTCACCGGCGGGGAGATGGCCAGCGTGGTGTCACTGGCCGCCGGCGCGCTGCTGGCCAACGTCGTGTCCGTCGTGCTCCTCATCGCCGAGACCATCTCGTTCCAGCGCCGGTAGCCACCATGGGCAATCCCCTGCTCGTCTTCTGGCACCGGCTGTTCGTGCCACGCGACGACGAGGACGAGCAGCAGGACGTCGAGCTGTGGGCGCACCCGGGCCACCCGTCCGGGGGAGCCGGGCCGGGGATGGGCGTGGCGGGCCTGCAGCCGGCCACCACGGGGGCGATCTTCCTCGTGCTGCGGCGCATGCGTGTGCCGCTCATCGTGCTCGTGCTCGTGTTCTCGATCAGCGTCCTCGGGCTCACGCTCATCCCGGGCCAGCAGCCCGACGGTGGCACCCGCCCGATGGGCTTCTTCGAGGCCTTCTACTTCATGACCTACACGGCCACCACGATCGGCTTCGGAGAGATCCCCAACGCCCTGACGACGGCACAGCGGATGTGGGTCACCGTCTCGATCTTCGTCGCGGTGATCGGTTGGGCCTACGCCATCGGCAGCATGCTGGCGATGCTGCAGGACCGGACGTTCCGCCGGGAGGTGAACGCCCAGCGGTTCGCCAGGCGGGTGCGGCGGATGCCCGAGCCGTTCCTCGTCATGCTCGGCTACGGCGAGGCCGGTGCGCGGGTTGC
Source organism: Candidatus Nanopelagicales bacterium (assembly GCA_036375875.1). GTDB lineage: Bacteria > Actinomycetota > Actinomycetes > S36-B12 > CAIYMF01 > Prado023. The sequence continues at coordinate 26,375 of DASVBK010000036.1, read as the reverse complement.
CGCCGGGCTCGACGCGCGAGCCAGGCGGCTGGTCGTGGTCGACCGATCGCAGGAGCGCATCGACGCCCTCGAGCTCGCCGCCCTGCGCGCGGACGTGCCCGCCCTGGCCGCGAACACCCGGCAGCCCAGCACGCTGCTGGCCGCTGGCCTGGCCCACCCCCGCTGCGAGGGCGTCCTGGCGCTCACCGACGACGACGAGGCCAACCTCGCGGTCGTCCAGACCGCGCACCTGCTGCGCTCGGGCCTGCCGGTGCTGGCCCGGGTGGAGTCCCCGGCCATGCGGGCCCGGATGGCCCCCTTCGGCCAACCGACGGTCGTCGACCCGTTCGACGCCTTCGGCGACAGGCTGCGCCTGATCCTGCGCACGCCAGCGCTGGCGCAGCTCTTCGACTGGCTCGTCAGCCCGCCGGGAGCGCCGGTGCCGCCGCGCATCGTGCCTCCGGGGGTCGGGCGCTGGGTGGTCGTCGGGCACAGCCGCACGGTGGCCGAGGTGAGCGCGGACCTGCGCGCCTCGGGGGTCGAGGTGATCGAGGTCGATCCTGCGAGCCCACAGGCACCGGCGCCGCAGGAACCGGCGTTCGCCGACCTGGTCGCGGGATCGGTCGGGCTCGTCGCGGCCGCTGACCGTGACACCCAGAACGTCGCGTACGTGGAGGCTGGCCTGCGGGCCAACGAGGCAGCGTTCGTGGTGGCGCGGCAGGAGTCGGCGGCCAATGCCGCGCTCTTCGCGGCCCTGGCGCCCGACCTGCTGCTGGTGCCCTCGGAGGTGGTCGCCCGGGAGGTGCTCGAGCGGCTGGCCAACCCTGCGCTGTGGGACTTCCTGCTCGCGGCCCGGGGGCAGGGCGATGCGTGGGCGGCCGACCTGCTGCGTCGGCTGGTCGCCGCCTGTGGCGAGGGGTCACCGACCGTCTGGCAGGTGCGCCTCGACGCGGAGTCGGCGCCGGCCCTGGCGCGACGGCTCGCCGTGCAGGACGTGCTGCTCGGTGCGCTGCTCCCCAGCCCGTTCGGCCGCGCCGAGCGGCTGCCGCTGGTGGCCCTCATGCTGGCCCGCGGCGGCGCGCAGCTGCTCGTGCCGCAGGACGACGAGCTGCTGCGTGCGGGGGACGTCCTGCTCGTGGCCGGGGGCCGCGGCGCGCAGCGCGGATGGGACGCCACGCTGGGCGACGACGAGGCGCTCGGCTACGTGCTGTCGGGCTCATCCCTGGCCCTGTCGTGGTGGGGGCGCAGGCTGCTGAAGCCGCGCACCTGAGCCGGTGGTTGGCTGGCGCCGTGGAGCATCTCGACCTCGCCGCCCTGGTCCGCCCGACCCCCACTGAGCACCCCGCCCGCTTCACCCTGGACGTGCCCGATGGCCTGCAGCAGGGACGTGGCGCCTGGGGCGGGCTGGCGACGGGGGCCATGGTCTCGGCAGCCCGGCAATTCGACGGTCGGCCTGCGCTGCTCGCACGCACGCTCGGCGCGCAATTGGTCGCTCCGGTGCTGGTGGGCGAGGTGGTGCTCGAGGTCGAGTCGCTGCGGCGGGGCTCGCGGACGCACACCCTCGACGTCCGGATGCGGGACGCCCAGGGTGGCCTGCTCGCCCACGGGGTCGTCGTGCTGGGCGCGGCCCGCGGCAGCGGAGACGTGCCCGACGGCGCGGCCTGGCAGCGGGTCGCGCCGCCGAACGAGCTGGCGGGCGGGCCGGAGGCGGTACCGGTGCTCCCCGTGGGCCCGCCGCTCGCGCCGGACTTCACCGTGCACCTGGAGTTCCGGATCGTGGCGGGCATCCCCTTCCAGGGCAGCACCAGTGACGTCGTCTGCGGCTGGATCGCGCCGCGCGGGCCACTGTCGGCGGTGGACGACTCCGTCGTGGCGGCGCTGGCCGATGCCTGGTGGGTGGCGGTCATGCCGCAGCTGGATCGGCCCAGGCCAGTGGCCACGCTCGGGTTCTCCCTAGAGCTGCCGCTGGATCCCGCACGGCTGCCCCGGACGGCCGACGGCGGCCTGCAGCCGCTGTTCCACCGGGGCCGCACGATCGCGGCGCGTGAGGGCTACGTGGTCGAGGTGCGCGAGCTGTGGACCGGCGACGGGCGGCTGGCGAGCTGGAACACCCAGACCGTCACGATCATCGCGTAGGCAGCGGGCGTGAAGTGGGCAGACCGCGAGCAGGCCGCCCGAGCGACGTTGGTCGCCGAGTACTGGGACGGGCGGCAGGCGCTGTTCCGGGCGGGCAGCAGCACGGCGGCCCGCACCCGGTGGTCGCTCGGGGCGGGGCCCTGGCATCCGTGGTGGCAGGCCCAGGGCCTGCAGGTGCTGCTCGACGGGGTGGCCGCGGGCGAGGGGGCGGCCGAACCCTGCGCCGCGCTCGTGGTCCGACTCGTGGCCGGCATCGAGCGTCGCCAGGGCGGGCTGCTCGCCAACGAGTACCACGACGACCTGGCGTGGCTCGGACTGGCCCTGTTGCGGGCCCACCGGCTCGGCATGCTCGGCCCGGAGCCCGCTGTCGCGCTGGCGCGCCGCCTGGCCGACGCCGTCGAGCCCAGCGGTGCCGTGCGGTGGCGGGTGGGCGACGAGCTGCGCAACGTGGCGGCCACGGCGCCGGCGGCGCTGTTGATCCTGGGAGCCGCCGCCGTCGCGGGGGAGCCGGCCTGGGGCGGGCTGGTGGCCCGGATGGCCGGGTGGCTGCACGCGACGCTGGTCGAGCCGACGGGCGCGGTGTGGGACGGCGCCAGGCTGAGGGGCGGGCGGCTCATGCCCGAGGGGCGGCTCTGGTCCTACAACGTGGGCTCGATGGTCGCGCTGGACCTGGCCCTCGCCGAGCGGGCTCCCGTCGACGAGCGGACCGGGCTGCTGCAGCGCGCCGCGCGCGTGCTGGGGGCGGGGAGCTCGGCCCTGGCCGCCGGGTGTGCCGAGGTGCCTGCGGCGGCCGCGCTGCTGCGCAGCGGGGGGCCGGGGACCGGCGTGGCGGCGGGCCAGTCGGCCGGCGGGTCGGGGGCCTGGCCGCCGGCCGGCGGGGCGGGAGTCTGGCGCGACGAGGTCTCCGACGGCTCCGGCGCCGACCCGCAGCTGTTCCGGGGGATCCTCGCGGGGGCCGTCGCGGACCTGGTCCTGGCGGGCAGTGGCCCGGGCGGCCCGGCGGGGCGGCTTCCTCCCGACCTCGGCCGCGCGCTGGCCGGCCAACTCGCCCGACAGGCGGCCACGGCCTGGGCGACGCGTGACGCACGAGGCCGGATCGGTCCGGGTTGGGTCACGCCCGTGCGGGAGCGGCCCACGCTCGCAGCGCACCTGACTGGCTGCCTGGTCCTGGGCAGCCTCGCGCGCCTCGAACGCGAGGGGCTCCTCGCGCCGACCGGCCGCTGATCAGTGCGCTCCGCCCCCGAAGGCGTTTCGCGCCCGCATTCGTGCGACCCGCGCACCCCGGACGCACCTCGACTCAGCCGGTGGGGAGGGCACCGCCGGGAGCGCTGGCCCCGGCAGCTCCGGCCGGTGACTTCGGGGCGTGCTCGACGACGGTGTTCGCGAACAGGTCCCCGATCCGCTGGCCGCGCTGGCTGGTGAGCATCGCGGCCACGGCGACCAGCCCGCCGAACAGCCCGTCGACGATGAGCATGAGCCACCGGATGGCCAGCTGCGGGCTGCGTGCCGCGCTGCCGTCCACGCCGACGACGCGCAGGCGGAGCCATCCCATCGCAAAGGTCCGTCCGTCGCGCCGCGACGGCAGCAGCGCCCAGTACCACCAGCTGATGACCACGCAGGCGGCCATCGCCACCATGAGGACGGGCACCGAGATGAGCAGCGATCCGAGGGTGTCGTCGGGGTTGCGCGGCAGCACGAGCAGGACCGACAGCGGGATGCAGCACAGCAGGGCAGTGATCCCGAGGTCGAGCGCGAACTGCACCACGCGACGTGCGGTGAGCCGTGCGCGGGGCCCGAAGGGCAGCGGTGCGGCCGGGCGTGCGTCCGGCACGCCGGACGCCGCGTGGGGAGCGGCCGGGGCTGGCCCGGTCGACCCGACGGGAGCGGGCGTGGCTGCCGGGCGCGTGACCGACGGCGTGCCCCCGGTCGACCCGACCGGAGCCGGCGTGCCCACGACCGGCACGTCACTGCCGCGGGAGGGCGCAGTATCTTCCGGGACGGGCACCCGCCGAGTGTAGGCATGCGTGCCGGGGTCAACGGGCAGGCCCCGGACCCGGGTCGCTCGGGAAGGACCCACTGCGCGCTCGCCAGCCGTCCGCGCCACCGGCGGTTATGGTCGCGTGGTGCGCGCACTCGCCCTGGCCACGGCCGTGGCCCTCGTCCTGGGCCTGGTCGTGCTGGTGCGCGGGGAGGGCATGCCGTGGTCGCCGCGGTGCGAGCTGGCCGGGCCAGCGGGGGAGGCCGTGCTCAGCGGACCCCCCGCGGAGATGGCGGCGCTCGTCACCCGCGCGCTCGCGGGCCAGGATGGCGACGCCGCCGTCGCCGACGCGCTCGGGTCCGGTCCGGCGCTGTCGTGCCGGATCGCGCCGATCGCCGCCACCTCGGTGGCCAAGGAGGATCCGCTCGGCCTGACGCCCCGAGCGCAGGCGGTGCGCAGCGAGGTCCGCGAGCTGTTCGGCGATGTGCCCGACGGTGGGTTCGGGCCGCAGGAGGTGCTGCCCGGCCGCCGGCCCGGCGGCGAGCACTCCCTGGGCCGGGCGATGGACTTCTTCTTCCGGCCCACCGACGACCCGGCCCAGGCCGTGGCGGGGTGGCAACTGGCGAACTGGGCGGTGGCCAACGCCGAGCGCCTGGGCATCCGCACGGTCATCTACCGGGACCGGATCTGGACCGCGCGGCGATCGCTGCAGGGCTGGCGGGACTACCGGTTCGCTGGCGCCGATCCGGACAACCCCGTGAACCGGCACCTCGACCACGTGCACATCGACGTGGCCTGAGGGCTACGCGCCCAGGAGTCCGGGACGCGCGGCCAGGTCGAGGGCCAGCGCACGCTCCCAGCTGAAGAGCAGCGGCGAGGGCGCCTCGCCGCGGACCGCGGCCACGACGGCTGCGATCGCGCGGGCGTTCGCGCGGTACCAGGGGTCGCCGTGCCCAGCCTCGGCCTTGCCGAGCAGCCGGAGGGTGCCGTCCGCTCGGCTGATTCGCGGCGCGTCGAATCGCCACGGCTCGCCGACACGGAAGCGCCCCGTGAGCTCGAGCCGGCCGAGGCTGCCGCGCAGCAGCACGCGGTGGCGGATGCCATGCAGTCCGGGGCTGGGCGCCGCGGTCAGCCGCAGCGGCACGTCCCCGCAGCGGGCGCCGATGGTGAGGTCGACAGCATCGGCGAGCACTCCCGGTGGGTCCGACCCAGGCTCAGCGGCGGCAGGCGCGCCGAGCAGCGTGACGAGCCACGACCAGGGATGCGGCACCAGCTCGAACCACATCGCGGCCGCCGGAAGCCCGAGGTCGGGCAAGTCGTACGCGCTGCTGACGCTCGCCTCCAGCACGGTCCCGAGCCCTGCCACGGCCGCGCGGGCACGCTGCGCGACGTCGAGGAAGGCGAACGCGTAGTTCACGAAGACGGGCTGCGTGCGCGATGCAGGCAACGGGGCGGGCGGGGCCAAGCCGACAGCCGGCTTCTCGCACAGCACGGGCACGTCGGGCAGCTGCCTGATGACCGACAGGTGCGTCGCCGCCGGGGTGGCCACCGTGATGAGGTCGAGGTCGAGCTCCGACAGGCTCGTCAGGTCGCGCGTGGCGACGGGCACGTCGAGATCCTGGGCCGCCGCGCTGGCCTCGGTAGCGTCGCGGGCCGCAAGGGCGGCCACCTCGACGCCTGCCTGCCGCAGGGCGGCCACGTGCACCCGGCCCCAGTGGGTGCCGATCACTGCCGCCCGCACGCCGCGCACCGTACTGCCACGCCGAGGTGCAAGGCCCCAGGACGGGACGAGGCTGGCTGCCGGGCGCCGGCGAACGGGAGCCGGCGAACGGGATCTGCGAGCGGGAGGGCGCCGCCAAGACGTGGCAGGGTGACGCCCATGCGCGCCGCCACCCTCGCCCAGCCCCGCCACGTCGTCGTCGCCGACGTGCCCGATCCGGTGCTCGTGGAACCCACGGATGCGCTCGTCGAGGTGGTCGCCACGTGCATCTGCGGCTCGGACCTGTGGCCCTACCGGGGCGTCCATGGCACGCAGCCCGGCCAGCGCCTCGGCCACGAATTCGTCGGCACGGTCCTGGCCGTCGGCGCGGACGTGCGCACGCTGCGCCCCGGCCAGTTCGTGATCGCCCCGTTCTCGTGGTCGGATGGCACCTGCCCGGCCTGCCGCGACGGGGTGACCATCGGCTGCGACAACGGGGGCTTCTGGGGCCAGCCGGGCTCTGACGGGGGCCAGGGGCAGCTCGTGCGGGTGCCGCTCGCCGACGGCACGCTCGTCGGCCTCGACGAGCAGCCGGGGCCAGCGCTGGTGCCCGCGCTGCTCACCCTCACCGACGTCATGGCCACCGGTCACCACGCGGCCGTGTGCGCCGGGGTCCAGCCCGGATCCACGGCCGTGGTGGTGGGCGATGGGGCTGTCGGCCTCTGCGGGGTGCTCGCCGCTCGCCGCCTGGGTGCGGAGCGGATCATCGCGCTGAGCCGCCACGCCCCTCGGCAGGCCGTGGCCCGGGCGTTCGGGGCGACGGACATCGTGGCCGAGCGCGGCCGCGACGCCGTGCGCGCCGTTCGCGAGCTCACCGAGGGCCGGGGCGCGCCGCACGTGCTGGAGTGCGTGGGTACGCAGGAGTCCCTGGAGACCGCCATCCACGCGGCACGCAAGGGCGGGTCCGTCGGCTTCGTGGGCGTGCCGCACGTGACGGATCCGAAGCCGATCGCCGACCTGTTCGGGCGAGCCGTGGGGCTGCGCGGCAGTGGCGCCTGGGTGCGGACCTACCTGCCCGCGCTGCTCGACGACGTCCTGGCCGGTCGGCTCGACCCCTCGCCGGTGTTCGACCTCGAGCTGTCGCTGGAGCAGGCGGCCGAGGGGTACGCCGCGATGGACGATCGCCGGGCGATCAAGGTGCTGCTGCGGCCCTGAGGCCAGCAGTCGGACGGACGCTCGCGGCGGGGTCGTGCTCAGGCAGGCCGAGGTGCCGAGGCGGACGGACGGGCCGGGTGGCGACGGCGGAGGGAAATGGGGCACCCTCGGACGGGCGGGGTGGCCCGTCGCTCAACGCACGCGCCAGACGTGGGCCGCAGGGCCCCCGGTCGGCAGCAGCCAGCCCCCAGCGGCGCCGCGCACCGGACGCCCCTCGGCCAGCAGCGGATCGGCCTCGTCGAACCACGATCCGGGCAGCTCGACGGCCGGGTGCGGCGCCCGTGCCACGTGCACGAGCACGCGTTCGGACCCGTCGGGCGCTTCACGCTCGAACGTCAGCGCGTGGTCGAGCACGGACAGCCAGCGCAGGCTGCCACGGCGCAGCGCGGTCGAGGCAGCGCGCATCGCAGCTGCGGCCTCATGCAGCGCGAGCACCTCGGCGTTCCAGCGCTCCGGCCGGTCCCAGGGCATGGGGATGCGGCTGAGCTCGCCATCGGCTCCGACCGCCCCAGTCTCCGCGCCGGCGAAGACCATCGGGACCCCGGGCAGCGTGAACAGCAGGACCATCCCCGCTGCGTAGCGGCCCAGGTCGCTGCCGACGATGGTCATGAACCGCGCGGTGTCGTGCGTGTCCAGCGCGTTCGTGCTCGCGGTCATCGCGCGCCACGGCATCGTCGCGTTGGCCTCGCGGATCGCCGCCACGACTGCGGGCCCCGCCAGGCGCGGCACCCCGAAGCCCGTCGGCGCACCGAGGAAGTCGAAGCCTGCCAGCGCCCCGGGGGCGTGGTCGGCCAGCCAGGTCCACACCGGTCGCGTGAAGCCCGCGTAGTTCATCGTGCCGTGCCACCCGTCGCCCCGGAGGTCGGGGCCCGCGGCGTGGGTGTGCTCGGCGAGCAGCCACCCGTCGGGGCGCACCTGGCGCATGGTCGCGCGGATCTCGCGGGCGACGCTGTGCGCCTCGTCGACCTCCCGGTAGCGGCCCGTCATGTTCGCGACGTCGATGCGCCATCCGTCGAGCTCGAACGGTGGCCGCAGCCACCGGCCCACCACCGAGTCCGGGCCCCGGACGAAGGCGTCGCGCAGTGGCTCGCTGCGCCAGTCCAGCTTCGGCAGCGTGCGGTGGCCCAGCCACCCCAGGTAGTCGTCGGGATGCTCGTGGAAGGTGTAGTACTGCGCCTGCGGCGCGGCGCGGTCGGCCTGCGCCGCGCGGAACCAGGCGTGCAGGTTCCCGGTGTGGTTCGTGGTGAGGTCGCCCAGCACGCGGATGCCCCGGGCATGCGCGGCGCGGACCAGGCGGACGAGCGCCTCGTCGCCGCCGAGCAGCGGATCCACGGCGTCGAACGCGGCCGCGTCGTAGCGGTGGTTCGAACCGGCGGGGAAGAACGGCGTGAGGTAGAGCACGGTGGCGCCCAGCCGCACGACATGGTCCAGGTGCTCGACGATGCCGTCGAGGTCGCCGCCGTAGCACTGCAGGCCGAAGTAGCCGCGCTCGCGGCGCACCGGATCGTCCCAGGCGGCAGGGACCGCCCACGCCGGGAGCGGCCGCCGGTCGGCCGCTGGCGAACGGGCGAAGCGGTCGGGGAAGACCTGAAGGACGATGGCGTCAGCGACCCAGTCCGGCGCCGGAGGGTGGGCGCTGAGCAGGAAGTCCCCGCTGTCCAGCACGTCGCGCTCACGGTGCCATCCGGTGGCGTTGAGCCAGCCGTAGCCACACGCCCCGACGGTCAGGAACCGGTAGCTCATCACCGGGTTGTGCACCTCGAGGCGCGCCGACCACCACGTCTCGTGGCGACCGGGCGCATCGGGCTGCATCGCGACCCAGGCGGGTTCGGCGTCGCGCACGATGCGGACCTGGATGCGATCCACGCCGAGGCCCTCGGGCACGCGCACCCGCACGGTCACCCGCTCGCCCAGCCTCGGCGCGTCGGTGGAGACATGGCGCAGCGACCCGTCGTGGTGTGGCTCGAGCAGCACGGCGCGAGGCTACCTGCGCGCGCCCCCTGCGGCGCCCCGTCGAGCCCGGTGCGCGCGGCCAGCGAGCCGTGCGGCAGGTCACAGCCGGTCCGTGGTTTTGGGCAGGAGGCTGTGGGGCACCTACCATGGAGCGTTCGGCATCCGCCGACCCTCGTTGAGCAACGTTCCCTTCCTGGCGCAATAGGTGTCATGCAGACGCGTTGAAGACGACACGCCTGCCCTGGAAGGACCACCTCGTGGCCCAGCACGCCCCTCGTTCCCGTCCCGCGCGCCCGAACGCGCCCGCCAAGGGCAGCCCGCGCGTCGACCGCCGCGCCGGCGTCGATGCCGCGCCGCGCTCGGACCGACCCCGCGCTGAGCGGTGGGAGCGCACCGATCGCCCGCGCGCGGAGCGGGCCGACCGGCCCCGCACCGAACGCGCGGCGGGTGAGCGGTGGGATCGGGCCGACCGGCCCCGCGCCGACCGGACTGACCGGCCCCGCACCGATCGCCCGGCGGGTGAGCGGTGGGAGCGCGCTGACCGACCCCGCACCGAGCGCACCGACCGGGTCGAGCGCTCCGATCGTCCGCGCACCGATCGCGCCTACCGGGGCAAGGTCCGCCCTGCCGACCGGCGCGACGAGCGTCGCCCCCGCGCCCCGCGCCCCGCGCCGGTCCCGCCGCTGACCGGCCCCAATGCGTTCGTCGACCTCGGCGTTCCCGCGAGCTACGCGGCGATCCTCGCCACCCAGCAGATCACCGAGCCGACCCCGATCCAGGCCCTCACGATCCCCGCCGCACTGGCGGGCCGCGACGTCCTGGGCCGCGGCCGCACGGGCTCGGGCAAGACCCTGTCGTTCGGCCTGCCGATGCTCACCCGCCTGGCCGGCCCGCGCAACCAGCGCCGCCAGCCGCGCGGCCTCATCCTGGCGCCGACGCGGGAGCTGGCGATGCAGGTCGTCGACGCCCTCAAGCCCCTGGCCGAGGCCCACGCGATGCGTGTCCAGCTGGTGATCGGCGGCTCCTCGTACGACCGGCAGATCCGCGGCCTCGAGCGGGCCGACATCGTGGTGGCCACGCCGGGCCGGCTCGTCGACCTCTCGCAGCGAGGCTCGGTCGACCTCGGCGCCATCCAGATGGTCGTCATCGACGAGGCCGACCACATGGCGGATCTCGGGTTCATGCCCGAGATCGAGGCGATCATGGGGCAGCTGCCCGACGACGTCCAGGGCCTGCTGTTCTCGGCGACCCTCGACCACGACGTCGACCGCCTCGTGCGCACCTACCTGCACGACCCGGTCGAGCACAGCGCCGACCCGGCCACCGCGACCGTCGGCACCATGGCCCACCACCTGGTGCTCGTGCACCCCAAGGACAAGGACGCGGTCACGACCGACATCGCCCGCCGCCGCGGCCGGACCGTCGCCTTCGTGCGCACCCAGCTCGGGGCCGACCGGCTCGCCGGCCAGCTCGAGGCCGAGGGCGTGCGCACCGCTGCGCTGCACGGCGGGATGAAGCAGGGCATGCGCACCCGGACCCTCGACGACTTCCGCGCCGGGCGCATCGACGTGCTCGTCGCCACCGACGTGGCCGCGCGGGGCATCCACGTCGACGACGTGGACCTCGTGCTGCACGTCGACCCGCCGCACGGCCCGAAGGAGTACCTGCACCGCTCTGGCCGCACGGCCCGCGCCGGTGCCTCGGGCACGGTGATCTCACTGACCACCCTGCGCCAGCAGCGCCAGGTGCACGCCATCACCTCGAAGGCCGGCGTGACCCCGGCGGTGCTGCGTGCCCGGCCTGGGGACGAGGCGCTGCGCGAGCTCGTCGGCTGACGATCCGCCTCCCCACGCAGGCTCTCCCGCGGGGTCCAGGATCTCCCGTTCGTCCGGGAGCACCTGCACCGCGCGGGAGGATCTGGACGGCGCGGCAGCATCTGCGCGGCCCGGGAGCATCGGCACCAGCGGGGGAGCCGTGGGGCGAGCGCGCCGGCGCCCGGACCGCTCGGTCGCGTGGTGTCGCCACCCTCGCCGGGCGCCTGACAGGATCACCCCCATGCCCCGCCGACGCCCCGCCCCGCCCACGCGCTTCACCTGGCGCACGGTCATCGTCGACGGCCAGGAGCTGCACTACCGGGTCGGCGGCCCGGAGGGCGCCCCGGTGATGGTCCACGTGCACGGCTTCGCGATCTCCGGCAGCTACCTCATGCCGACCGCGGAGCTGCTCGCCGAGGACTTCCGCGTCTACGTGCCGGACCTGCCCGGATTCGGCCGCAGCCCGAAGCCGGCGAAGGTCCTCACCATCGAGGAGCTGGGCAGCACGCTGCACCACTTCATGCTCGCCGTGGGCATCGAGCGCGCCGTCGTGGTCGGCAACTCACTGGGCTGCGCGATCACCGCCGAGCTCATCGCAGACGCCCCCGAGATGGTCGAGAAGGCCGTCATGGTCGGCCTCGCCGGGGGCAAGCAGAACCAACCGCTGGTGCGTGCGGTCGGCCAGATGGCCAAGGACGGCCTCAAGGAGCCGCCGGCCCTGCTCACCGTCGCCGCCCCGGACTACCTGCGCTTCGGGGTGGTCCGCGCGATCAAGCTGTTCACCTGGATGACCGAGTTCCCGGCGATCCAGCGCTTCCTGGCGATGCCGGTGCCGGTGATGGTGGTCATCGGCAGCGAGGACCCGCTGCGGCCGTCGTGGAAGCGCATCCGGGCCGTGCTCAACCAGGTGCCGCCGGGCGTCACGCTCGTGCTGTTCCAAGGGGCGGCGCACGCCATCAACTTCACCCACCCTCGGGAGCTGTCGCACGCGATCCGCCAGTACGTGGCCGGCGAGCAGGTGCGGATGGACCCGGCGCACCCCGACGGCATCCCGGTGCTGCAGCTGCTGCGGCCGGAGTGACAGGTGCGAGCCGTGCCCGCACCGTCGCAGAAGTGTCCCAATTCGTGCTGAGTCGGCCGAACGGTCGGCACGGTTGCGGCGGGAGGGTTGAATAGGCGCGTGCCCAAGACGGTGATGGTGGTCGAGGACGACGAGGAGATCCGCCTCGTGCTGCGCTACGCGCTCGAGGACGAGGGCTACCGCGTGCTCGAGGCGGCCAACGGCGAGCAGGCGCTCGTCCTCGGCCACGACGAGGACCCGGACGTGCTGCTCGTGGACCTGCGCCTGCCGGGCATCCACGGCCTGGACGTGGTGCGCAGCGTGCGGGCCACGAGCAAGGTGCCGATCATCATCGTCACCGCGCAGGCCGATTCCCACGACGTCGTGACCGGCCTCGAGGCCGGGGCGGACGACTACGTGACCAAGCCGTTCATCACCAAGGAGCTCTTGGCCCGCATCCGGGCGCAGATCCGGCGGGCCAATGACGTGGCCAGTGACCACGACCTGCTCGAGTGCGGCGAGGTGCGGCTGCGCCCGGAGACCGCCGAGGTGCAGGTGGGGCAGCGGGTCGTGCCACTGTCGCCGACCGAGTACAAGCTGCTCGCCGAGCTGATCGGTGCCCGCGAGCGCGTCGTGAGCCGCGATGACCTGCTGCGCAACGTGTGGGGCTACCGCAACCCCGGTGACGGCCGGGTGGTGGACAACCTCGTCTACCGGTTGCGGGCCAAGATGGAGGCCGACCCCGCCGAGCCCGTGCACCTGCTCACGGTCCGCGGCTTCGGCTACCGGCTCAAGGCCTGAGCCATGCGGTTGGGCCTGCGCTCGCGCGTCGCGCTGGTGTTCGCCGTGGTCTCGATGGTGGTGGCCCTGCTCGTCTCGACGGGCATCTACCTGGCCAGCCGCGCGTACCTGACCAACCAGCGGCAGACCGCGAGCCTGGCCCGCTCGCTGACCGACGCGCGCTCGGTGGACGCCGCGATCGCCGGCGGCACCCAGCCCGGCGAGGCCCTGAGCGAGCTGCCGGTCGTCGGCAGCTCCCAGGCGCTCATGCGCGTGGGCACGGTCTGGTACTCCCGCGGCAGCACGGTCTCGCCCACCGACATCCCGGTCTCGCTGATCGACATGACGCTGTCGACCGGCGGCGGGCAGCAGCGATTCCTGGTGGGAACCGAGCCGTTCTACGGCGTGGGCGTCTACACGCGCTCCGGGCTGTACGTCGAGCTGTTCCCGCTGGTCGAGCTCGACCAGATCCTCGACGACGCGCGGGTGAGCCTGGCGGTGCTCGCAGTCGGGGCGTTCCTGCTCGGCGGGGCGATCGGCCGGTACCTGGGCGGGCGCCTCATGCGCCCGCTGCAGCGCCTGGGCGCGGGCGCGCAGCAGCTGGCCGCCGGTGACCTCTCGGTGCGCCTGCCCGCCACCGGCGATCCGGACCTGGATCCGATCTCGGACTCGTTCAACGAGATGGCCGTCGCCGTGGCCTCGCGCATCGAGCGCGAGCGGCGCTTCGTGGCCAACGTCAGCCACGAGCTGCGCTCCCCGTTGACCACGGTGGTGGCCACCGCCGAGCTGCTCGAGGAGCACCGCGACACCTTCGGCCCCCGGGAGGCGCGGCTGGTCACCAGCCTGGCCGGACAGTCCCGCCGGCTCACCAGGATCCTGCTGGACCTGCTGGAGATCTCCAGCGTGACGGCCAGCGCGCCGGTGCAGCGCGACGCCAGCGACGTGGCCGGCCTGGCCCAGCAGGTGCTGCTCGCCCGCAACCTCGACCCGGCGCTGGTGACCGGCGACCGACCCGTGGTCATGACCGACACCCGACGGGTCGAGCGGGTGCTGGCCAACCTCGTCGACAACGCCACCCGCCACGCGCAGGGGGTGCGCCAGGTGCTCGTCGTGCAGGCGGGGGACCGGGTGCGCGTGCACGTCGACGACGCGGGACCGGGCGTGGACCCGGCCGAGGCCGAACGACTGTTCGAGCCGTTCGCCCGGGGGGAGCGTGCCGAGGAGCGGGGCGTGCAGGGCGCGGGGCTTGGCCTGGCCATCGTGCGCGAGCAGGCCGATGCGATCGGCGCGACGATCAGCGTGGGCCGCTCGCCGTACGGTGGCGCGCGGTTCACTCTCGAGCTGCCGGCGGAGCGCAGCGAGTGGGCGTCGCTCCCGGGCACTGGCACTGCGGACACCGTGCGCCGTGCCGACGGCCCGACCGGTCCCCGCACTGGCGACACGGCATCCACGGGTGGCTCCGCCAGTGCCAGCACACCCACCAGCGCGGCGGCGGGCAACCTCTCCCCGCCCAGCCCCGCGCAGACCAGCCCGGCGCAGACCAGCCCGGCGCAGACCAGCCCCGCGGAGTCGCCATGAGCCGCCCCACGCGCGCTCCCGCCAGCCGCCGGGAGCGCCGCCTCGTGCCGCTGCTCGCCGGCCTGCTGCTGGCCGCCCTGGCCGGATGCGGCGTGCAGGTGCAGCAGCAGGCCGAGCCCCTGCCCAACGGCGCCGCCCTGCCCAGCGCCCCGGCCGCGCCGACCCCCATGCCGCGCTCGCGCGAGACGAGCATCCACTTCGTGAAGGGCCGCCAGCTCGAGGGCGTGCCCGAGCAGATCACCGACCGGTCCGCCAACGGCGTGATGGCGGCGCTCGAGGCTGGTCCGCCGGTCAACCGGCAGGCGAACCTGCGCACCCTGCTGCTCGACCCGCTCACCGGCGCCCCGCTGCTGGTCGTCACGTCCGTCAGCCCGTCCGGCGAGGTGGTGCTCCAGCGCACCGAGGGCTACCTCGAGCTGCCGGCCATCGACCAGGTGCTGCTCATCGGGCAGGTCGTGCTCAGCATGGACGAGGTGGGCCTGTCCCGGGTCATCATCACCGACGCCAGCGGCGCGCCGGTGGCCCTGTCCCTGCCCGACGGCCGGGTCCGCGAGGGTGCCGTCACCGCCGCCGACTACGAGTCCCTCGAGATGCCCTCGGAGCCGACCAGCTGAAGCCGCGCGCCGGCCCGGCCATGGCGGCTCGGCTCAGCCCTCGGAGCCGACCAGCCGGGCCGGGAGTGCGTGCCCAGCAGCGGGCTCGGGCTCAGCCCTGCGCCCTCGTCCCCTCGGCCAGCAGCTGCTCCTTGGCCGCGGTGAGCCTGGCCAGCTCGTCGGGCGCCAGGGTCGGGTACTTCGGGTCGATCTCCAGCAGCGCGTGGGCGAGGATCGCGGCGCCACACAGCCGTGCGAACCACTTCTTGTCCGCCGGCACGACATACCAGGGCGCATGCTCGGTCGAGGTCGCCGAGAGCATGTCGGCGAACGCCTCCTGATACGCGTCCCAGTGCAGGCGCTCGGCGACGTCGGCGGCCGAGAACTTCCAGTTCTTCGCGGGGTCGTCGATCCGCGCGATGAACCGCTCGCGCTGCTCCTCGCGGCTGACGTTGAGGAAGACCTTGACCACCTTGATGCCGTTGTCCACGAGGTGCCGCTCGAAGTCGTTGATCTCGCGGTAGCGCCGCTTCCAGATGTCGCCCTCCAGCGCACTGGGCGGCAGCTGTGCCCCCTCGAGGTACTCCGGGTGCACCCGGACGACGAGCACGTCCTCGTAGTGGGAGCGGTTGAAGAGGCCGATCATGCCCCGGGCAGGCACGGCCTTCTGGACGCGCCAGAGGTACGTGTGGTCGCGCTCCTCCGCGGACGGGCCCTTGAACGAGGTGACGCTCACGCCCTGCGGGTTGATCCCGCTCATGACGTGCTTGATCATCCCGTCCTTGCCCGCCGCGTCCATCGCCTGCAGCACGAACAGCACGCCGTAGGTGTCCTGCGAGTACAGCCTGTCCTGCAGCTCGGCCAGCTGCGCGATGCCCTCGGCCAGGAGGGCCGGGGCCTCCTCCTTCGTGACGTCCGGGTGCGAGTACCCGGGGTCGAAGTCCCTGGGCAGGCGCACCCTGCTGCCGGGAGCCACCCGCAGGGGCTCGATGAATCGCTGGATCCGGTCTCGCTCGTGCTGGGCCATGGCTGCTCCTGGGGCGTCGGGGTCAGGGGTCATCGTGGCCGGCGACCCGTGCGCTGTCGCGCGATGGCCGCCGGGTCAGCGGGCCGTGATCCGCATGAACACCGGGCGGTCCGGCCGGATGGTCACCAGCGGCAGCGCGCGCACCGGGGCGCCGGTCGGGGCGAAGCGCACCGCCCGGCACACCATCGCCAGGGCCAGCACCGCCTCGGCATACGCGAAGTCCCGGCCGATGCACATGCGTGGCCCGGCGCCGAACGGCAGGAACGCGGCGCGCACGCTGGCGGCGTTCCCCGGGTCGCGGAAGCGCTCGGGGTCGAAGGCGTCCGGATCGGGCCACGCACTGGGGTGGCGGTGCACCAGCCATGGGCTGATCACCACGAGGGAGCCCGCGGGCACCGCACAGCCGCCCAGCGTGAGGTCGGCCGAGGTCCGGCGGGTGATGAGCCAGGCCGGCGGGTGCAGCCGCATCGCCTCGTCGACGACGGCACGGGCGAGCTCGAGCTTCGCCAGCGAGCCGAGGTCGGGACCGGGACGCACCCCCGGGTCGGGCCCGAGCACCTGCACCGCCTCGGCCGCCACCGCATCGGCGATGGCGGGCTGGCCGCCCAGCAGCACCAGCGCCCAGGTCAGCGCGGAGGCGACCGTCTCGTGGCCGGCCACGAGGAACGTCACGATCTCGTCGCGCACCGCGCGCTGCGACAGCTCGCTGGCCAGCAGCAGGTCCACCATCCGGGGCGGGTCCGAGGGTCCCTGGGCGTGGCGCTGCTCGAGGATCGCCGCCACGGCCGCGTCCAGCTCGGCCAGCGCGCCGGTCATCCGCCGGTTGCCGGGCGTGGGCACCCACCGCGGGGCGCGCAGCGGCATCCGGGCCAGGGCCACCACCTCGCCGAGCGCGGTGAGCGTCGCCGCTGCCAGCCGATCGGCGACCGGACCCAGGGCATGGCCGAACAGGCTCTCGCCGACCACCTCCAGGGCGAGCGCCATGACCGCGGCGTCGAGGTCCACCACCGAGGAGCCGGGTGCGCCCAGCAGCCGGTCGACCAGCCCCTGGGCAGCATCGGTGGTGTGCTCGGCCACCCCGGGCAGGGTGCTCGGGTGGAACGCCGGCTGGAGCACGCGCCGGTGCTCGCGCCAGCGCTCGCCGTCGCTGGTGAGCAGACCGAGGCCGGTGACCTGCGACAGCGCGCGGTACTGCAGCGTGTCCTTGCCGGTGTCCCGGGCCCGGCCCACGAGCACCTGGCGGACGTCGGCGGGGTGGCTCACCAAGTAGGTCGGCGGCGCGGGGATGGGGAACTGCACCACGTCACCGTGGGCTCGCCACTGCTCGGCGAGGAACGCCAGCGGGTCGCGGCGGATCGTGGCGATCCCGCGCAGCATGTCCCCACCCGTCGGGCCGGGTGCCGTGGCTGGCGTGCTGCGCCCGTAGCGACGATCGGGGATGACGGGCGCGGGCCCGCGGGCGCTCGGGTCGGGGTGGTCGGTCAGCTCATCGGCCCGTCTGCACGTAGTCGACCAGCGCCGAGCGCTCCCATTCCAGGTGCGAGATGCGCGCCTTGACGATGTCGCCGATGCTCACGATCCCGACCAGCCGGCCCTCGGCGAGCACCGGCACGTGGCGGATGCGCCCGGCGGTCATGACGCTCATCACCTCGTCGATCGAGGTGCTCGGCTCGCAGGTTCTCACCTCGCTGGTCATGATGTCGCGCACCTGGACCCGGTCCAGGTGGATCAGCCGGGACTCGCGCAGGGCGGGCAGGGCGTCGCTGCGCAGCGCCCGGACGATGTCGCGCTCGGAGACGATGCCGTCGATGGTCTGGCCGTCGGCTGAGACGATCATGGCGCCGATGCGGTGCTCGGCCAGCGCATCGACCAGCTCGGTGAGCGTGGCGTCGGGGGAGATCGTCGCCACGTCGGAGCCCTTGGACTGCAGCACGTACTTGACGGTCATCGCCACCTCCGGGGGAGTCGTGGAGAGGCCACGGTAGTCGACGGGCTCCGCGGGTCGCCAGAACCCCCGCCGCCAGCCTGCGTCGCAGTCCTGTCGCCGTGCCCGGCACCCCTGCCGCAGGGGGCGGGCCGGGGACCTGCGCGGGTGCTGGCGAAGGGTGTCACACTGCCCGCCATGGCCCACGTGAACTTCGACGGGCTGAACCTGCGCGTCACCCTGGCCCCGCCCGAGCGTCGCGCCGTGCACCTGCGGGAGTTCGTGGTGTCCCGGGCCAACCTCGCGGCCGTGCGTCACGTCGCGGACATCTGGGCCGAGGTGCAGCACGACCTCGGCCTCATGGGCCTCGGCTACCCCGGCATCCTGCTGTGGGGCACGGCCTGGACCCGCCATCGCAAGGACTTCTGCATCCTGCACGGGCCCGGCCCCGGGCTGGTCATCGTGCTGCGCGACCACGACTACGACCAGGTCATGCTGTCGATGCCCGACGCCGCCGCCTGGCCGCTGTTCGCACGGTTGCGCGAGGTGCTCGCCCAGGACGCGGCCGAGCGGCCGGCCAGCGGCTGACGCGGGCCGGCGCGCGGGTGAGCGTCAGCCGCCCAGCAGCCCCAGCACCTGGTCGTGCAGCAGGCCGTTCGTGGTCACCCCGCTGCCGGCACCGAGGGCCGCGGCACCGTCGTAGCCGGTGATCCGCCCGCCGGCCTCCTCGACGATGGGCACGAGCGCGGCCACGTCCCATGGGTGCAGCTCGGGCTCGGCGGCGACGTCCACGGCCCCCTCGGCGACGAGCAGGTGCGACCAGAAGTCGCCGTAGGCCCGCGCGCGCCACACCGACCCGGTGAGCCGCTCCAGCACTCCCGGGGCCCACCCGACGTGGTCGCTCACCGACAGGCTCGCGTCGGACAGCGTCCGCACCCCGGAGGCCCGCAGCTGCCGCTGGCCCTCGGGCCCCAGGGTCCACGCCCCCGCGCCACGGGCGGCCCACCATCGCCGGCCCAGGGCGGGTGCGCTCACCAGGCCCACCTCGACGGTGGCGTCCACGGCCAGCGCGATGAGCGTGGCCCACACCGGCACGCCCCGCACGTAGTTCTTGGTGGCGTCGATCGGGTCGAGGATCCACTGCCGGCCGGCCTGCGCGAGCCCGCCGCCGAACTCCTCGCCGAGGACGAGGTCGTCGGGCCGTTCGGTGGCCAGGACGGCGCGCAGCGCCTGCTCGACGGCCCGGTCGGCCTCCGTGACCGGCGTGAGGTCCGGCTTGGTCTCGACCCGCAGGTCCGCGGCTCGGTAGCGCGCGAGGGCCAGCCCGTCGGCGGCGTCCGCCAGGGCGTGGGCCAGGGCGAGGTCCGCCGAACGGGGGAACGTGCTGCGGGGTCCCGGTTCGCCAGCCATGGACCAGTAGGCTACCGAGGACCCATCGGGGCATACTGCCCTCGTGGGGGATTGGGAGTACGAGGCCCAGGTGGCCCAGCGGCGCAGCGCGCGCTGGTTCACCCTGCTCGCGCTCGTCCTGGTCGTCGCCCTTGTGGCGGCCGGCGCCTGGATCCACGCCCAGGTGCCCGCGGCGGTGGCCCTGCAGCCGGTGCCCTCGGCGGCTGAGGTGCCCGCCAGGACGCTGGACACCCGGGCCGCGATCGCCACCGACCGCTACGCCGTCGCCGCCGGGCGCACGCTGACCTCGCTGGCCGAGCGGGTGGCGGGTCCCAGGGCCAACCCTGCCGAGACCGAGTCGCCGCTCGTGGCCGGCGCGGCCGCCGCCACCGAGCAGTACGCCAAGCAGCTCGAGGAGCTCAGCGCGGCCGAGGAGGCCGCCGCTGCCCAGCTGGCGCTCACCACGGCGCAGGTCGAGCAGGCGGAGGCCGACCGCAAGCAGGCCGCCACGGACCTGGCGAAGGAGGAGGCGGCCGCGGCCCGCGAGGTCGATGCCGCCATCGCGGCAGCGATCGCCGCGGCACAGGCCCAGACCGCGCTGACCGCCACGCTCGGCGGGCTCGGCCCCGGCGGCCTCGGCGGTGCCATCCCCGAGGGCCAGGCGACGAGCACCGCCGCCGTGCGCGACCTCGTCGTGGCCAACTTCCCGGCCGCGCAGGTGGGCAACGCCATGGCGGTCGCCCGCTGCGAGTCCGGCCACGCCAACCGGGTGGGCAAGCCCAACCCGAACGGGTCGCGGGACTTCGGCGTCTTCCAGATCAACGACGCGGGCACGATCCAGGCCGCGCTGCGCGCGATCGGCGTGCCGTTCTCGGACATCAGCGACGCCCGGGCCAAGGCGCTGGACCCGAAGCTCAACGTGCGGATGGCCCGTGCCATCTGGGATGCCCGCGGCTGGCAGCCCTGGGTGTGCGCAGCGAAGCTCAAGATCGTGGCTGGGCTGTACCAGCGGGCGCCCGGACCGATGGCCGGCAAGTACGACGAGTACGGCCGGGTGTCGTAGCCCGGGATCGGGTGGGCCGCAGCGCACGTCGGTGCAGGTCGGCGACCGGGCCCGAGTCAGGCCTGGGGTGCGGCGTCGTGTGCAGCCCGACGACCGGTCCGTGGTGGCGCCCCGCCCGCCATGCCCCCGGTCAGCCGTCCCGCGCGGCGCCGGGCTCGGCGGGCCGGGTCGCCAGCAGCCGGCGCAGTGAGGCCAGCCGGGCCTGGCCGCCCTCGCCGGCCCGGCCGGAGGCAGCGAACGCGTCGAGCGCGCAGTCCTCGGCACCCTCGGTGTGCGGGCAGCCGCGGGGGCAGTCCTCGAGGGCGGGGTCGAACTCCCCGAAGGCGTGCAGCACCCGGTTGGGGTCGACGTGCGCCAGGCCGAAGGAGCGCACCCCGGGGGTGTCGATGAGCCAACCGCCCTCGGGCAGCGGCAGCGCGAGCGCCTGGGTCGAGGTGTGCCGGCCGCGACCGGTCACTGCGTTGACGTCGCCGATGGTCCGGTCCGCGCCGGGCACCAGGGCGTTCACGAGCGTGGACTTGCCCACGCCCGAGTGCCCCACGAGCACGGTGACGAGGTCGACCAGGTGCGCGCGCAGCCGCGCCACGTCCTCGGGATCGGGGTCGCCGGCGGCATCGAAGCCGCACACGATGGCGGGGACGTCGAGCGCGGCGTACAGGTCGAGCAGCTCGGCCGGGTCGGCCAGGTCGGCCTTCGTGAGCACCAGCATCGGGGCCAGGCCCGCGTCGTAGGCGGCCACCAGGCAGCGGTCGATCAGGCCCGGGCTGGGGTCGGGGTTGGCCAGGGCGGTGACCACCGCCAGCTGCTCGGCGTTGCTCACCAGCACCCGCTCCTCGGGGTCCGCATCGTCGGCGGAGCGGCGCAGCACGGTCGTGCGCTCCTCGATGCGCACCACGCGGGCCAGCGCATCACGCCCACCGCGCAGGTCGCCGGTGAGCCACACGGCATCGCCCACCACGACCGACTTGCGCCCGAGCTCGCGGGCCTTCACCGCGAAGATCGGCCGCCCGCCCTCGTCGCGCATCACGGTGAACCGCCCCCGATCCACCGCGATCACCCGTCCGGGCGCGCCGGCGGCGTGGCTCGGACGGTCCTTGCTGCGTGGCCGCGACTTCGTGCGCCCGGGCCGGACGCGGACGTCGTCCTCGTCCCAGCTCGCTCGGCTCACAGGATGCGCCTCACGCCGCCCCGTCGAGCATCGCGGTCCACAGGTCGGCGAAGCCGGGCAGCGTCTTGCGCGTGGTGTCCACGTCGACGATGGCCAGGTCCGGCACCCGCAGGCCGAGCACCGCGGCGGCCATGGCCATGCGGTGGTCGTCGTACGTCTCGAAGACCCCGCCGTGCAGCGGCGCCGGCGCGATCCGCAGCGAGTTCTGCCGCGCCTCGACCCTGCCGCCCAGCTTGCCCAGCTCCATGCTCAGGGCCTCGAGGCGGTCGGTCTCGTGGCCGCGCAGGTGCCCGATGCCGCGCAGCCGGCTGGGCGTGTCGGCCAGGGCCGCCACGGCCGCCACCACCGGTGCCAGCTCGCCGACGTCGCGCAGGTTCATGTCGATGCCGTGGATGACCGCCGGCCCGGTCAGCGTGAGGCCCTCGTCGTCGAGCCTGGCCTCACCGCCCATCGCCGCCAGGATCGTGCGCAGCTGGTCGCCGGCCTGGGTGGTGCTCAACGGCCACCCGGGGATCGTCACCTGGCCGCCGGTCACCATGGCCGCGGCCAGGAACGGCGCGGCGTTCGACAGGTCGGGCTCGATGGCACGGTCCGTGGCCCGGATCGGACCCGGGGCGACCACCCAGCGCGCATCGGTGGGGTCCTCGGTGTCGGCGGTGACCGTGACGCCGGACTCCCGCAGCATCGCCACGGTCATCTCGATGTGGGGCAGCGAGGGCAGCGGCCGGCCCTGGTGGCGCAGGTCGAGGCCCGCGTCGAAGCGGGGCGCGGCCAGGAGCAGGCCGCTCACGTACTGGCTGGAGGCGCTGGCGTCGAGGGTGACCGCGCCGCCGGCGATCGCGCCCGAGCCGCGCACCGTGAACGGCAGGCTGTTGCGGCCGTCGTCGTCGACCCGGACCCCGAGCGCCTCGAGCGCGTCGAGGATCGCGCCCATCGGCCGCATCCTGGCGCGGGGATCACCGTCGAAGCGGATGTCGCCCTGAGCCAGGCCCGCCACGACCGGCAGGAACCGCATGACGGTGCCGGCCAGCCCGACGTCGACATGCGCGGGGCCGGCGAGCCGCCCGGGCGTCACCCGCCACCCCCCGGACTGCTTCTCGATGCCGGTGCCCAGGCTGCGCAGGCCGGTGACCATGAGCTTGGTGTCACGCGCCTTGAGGGGCCCGGTGATGGCGCTCGGGCCGGCAGCCAGCGCCGCGAGCACGAGGGCGCGGTTGGTCAGCGACTTGCTGCCCGGCAGGGACACCCGCGCGTGGACCGGCCCGGACGCCAGCGGAGCTGGCCACGGATCTTCAGCGGGCACGCGCGGCAGCCTACCGGAGGTGTGCGAGGCTACCCGTCGTGTGCGGACGGTACGCGGCGGCCAGGGACACGGCCACGATCGTCGAGGAGTTCTCGGTCGAGCAGGTGGTCGACCCTGCCCCACAGCCCAGCTGGAACGTCGCACCGACCGACACGGTGGCCTTCGTGGTCGACCGTCCCGTGCCCGCCGGAGCGGCACCCGGCGAGGGCCCGGCGGGCGGCGGCGGCACGGACGGTCCCGAGGCAGCCACCGCCGAGCGGATCCAGCGCCAGCTGCGCGCCGCCCGGTGGGGCCTGGTGCCCTCGTGGGCCAAGGACCCGGCCATCGGCAACCGGATGATCAACGCCCGCTGGGAGCAGGCTGCTGAGAAGCCCGCCTTCCGGGCCGCGTTCGCGCGACGCCGGTGCCTCATCCCCGCCGACGGCTACTTCGAGTGGTACGCCACCGCCCAGCGCGGCGCCTCCGGCAAGCCCCGCAAGCAGCCCTACTTCATCCACCGCGCCGACGGTCGCGGCCTGGCCCTCGCCGGCCTCTACGAGTTCTGGCGGCCCAGTTCGGAGGCGGACTGGCTGGTGACCGTCTCCGTGCTCACCACCGCCTCGGCAGGCCCGCTGGCAGCGCTGCACGACCGCATGCCGGTGGTCATCGATCCCGCGGGCTACGAGGCGTGGCTCGACCCCACGACGGCCGTGGGCCCGGACTTCGACGCCAGGCTGGCAGTGGACCTGCTCGAGGTCTACCCGGTCGCCACGACCGTGAACTCGGTGCGCAACGACGGCCCCGAGCTCGTCGAGCCGCTGCCTGCCGAGGAGGCCCAGGACGTGCCGGGGCCGCCAGAGTTCCGCCCCGAGGGCCGCGTCGAGGCCGAGCCCGGCGAGCCGCGGCGTCCCGCGGGCCGCTGATGGCCCGCCGCACCGCCCCGGCAAGCTGGCCGGTGCACACCCCCAGCGGGGCGGCGCGCGTCCACCTGCACGCCGTGCCGCACGGCAGGCCCCGGGCCACGCTCGTGCTGGGGCACGGGATCGGCGGCGGCGTCGACGCCCCGGACCTCGTGGCGATCGCCGCGGCGCTGCCCGCCGACGGCATCGAGGTGGTCCTCGTGGAGCAGCCCTGGCGGGTGGCCGGGCGACGGGTGGGCGGTCCCGCGCCCACGCTCGACGCGGCGTGGGAGGCCTGCCTGCACGACCTGCACGGTCGCGGCATCGGCACGCGTCGCCTGGTGACCGGGGGCCGCAGCGCCGGCGCCAGGGTCGCCTGTCGGACCGTCGGCACGGCCGAACCGGACGCGCTGCTGCTGCTGGCGTTCCCGCTCTGGCCGGCGCCCCGGCCCTCGATCCAGGAGCCGGTGAGCCGGCTGCCGGAGCTCGTGGCCGCGGCTGCCACCGTGCCCACGGTGGTCGTGCAGGGCGCGCGCGACCGGATGGGCTCCCCTGGCGAGCTGGCCGTCGGCCTGGCCGAGGCCAACGTCGCAGTCCGGGTGGTGCCCGTGCCCGCTGCCGACCACGGCTTCGCGGTGCCCGCCCGCGGCGCGGTCACCCACGAGCAGGCCCTCGACCTCGTGGTGCGCGCGGCGCGGGCCACCGCGCTGCGGATCATCAGCGGCCGCTACTGAAGCCGCGCCGCCGGGCCCGGCGGGGAACACCACGAGGACGTGGCGGGGAATACCGCCGGAGCACGTGCTGTTCAGGGCATGTCACTGCATCCGAGCATGGGGAGGCGCCGGTGCTGGTCCAGGTCCTGGGGGAGCCGCTCTCGGCGGCCGGCTTCGACGTGCGGGTACCCTCTGGTGCCATGTCCGCCGACCGTCCGGAGCCCGGCGCACCGGCTGTCCCGGCCCCGCCGGCGGCCCAGGACGAAGCGTCGTCGCAGCACGGCGGGGACGCCGCAGGTGGCAGCGACGCCACTGCCCAGGCGGCACCACCCGAGAGCGACGAGCAGCGCTTCGCTCGCTTCGAGCGTGACGCCCTGCCCCACCTCGACACCCTCTACAGCGCCGCCCTGAAGTACACCCGCAGCCCGTCCGAGGCTGAGGACCTGGTGCAGGAGACGTTCCTCAAGGCGTTCGCGTCGTTCCACCAGTACCGCGACGGCACGAACCTGCGCGCCTGGCTGCACCGGATCCTCACGAACACCTACATCAACACGTACCGCAAGAAGCAGCGCGAGCCGCAGCAGTCGAACACCGAGGACGTCGAGGACTGGCAGATGGCCAGGGCCGAGGCGCACACCTCGGTGGGGCTGCGCTCGGCTGAGGCCGAGGCCCTCGACCACCTCGCCGATGTCGACGTGGTCGAGGCCCTGGCCGCGCTGCCGGAGGAGTTCCGGATGGCGGTGTACTACGCCGACGTCGAGGGCTTCGCCTACAAGGAGATCGCCGAGATCATGGGCACGCCCGTGGGCACGGTGATGTCGCGCCTGCACCGCGGCCGCAAGCTGCTGCGGACCCTGCTGGCTGACTACGCCGTCGAGCGGGGCCTGATCCCGGCCGGGTCCGGGGAGGGCGGACGGTCATGAGCTGCGGCAACCCCCATGAGCTCGACTGCGGTGAGGCGCTCGCCCATCTCTACGAGTTCATCGACGGTGAGATCGGTCCCGGCGACCGGGAGCGGATCGCCCAGCACCTCGACGAGTGCGCACCGTGCCTGCAGGAGTTCGACGTGGAGCGGATCGTCAAGGCGATCGTGGCGCGCTCCTGCTGCCAGGCGGCTCCGGGCGAGCTGCGCAGCCGCGTGCTGGCACAGATCGTGACGGTCCGGGTCTCGGGCCCCGCCACGCCGCCGACGGCCTAGCGGCCCGCCTGCCGGGGGTCAGCATCCCGACCACCGAGGCACGCATCCGGTGACCCGGGCTGCCGGCACGCTGCTGGCAGCCCGGCATGATGTCGCCCATGGCGCACCTGGCCACCTTCCTGACCACCCCGGACGCCCGGCCCGCGGTGATCCGCGACGCCTGCGCGCTCATCGACCACGAGGTGGGCCGCGCCAGCGGGATCTCCGGCATGGCCGTGCGCTCGGCCTACCGGCTCGTGGGTGGCCTGCGACCCGGAATGATCGCCTCGGCGGTCGACGGACTGCTCGATCCCTTCGCCGACCAGCTCGATCCCTTCTACCAGGACCACCTCACGACCGGCCTGTCGTTGGAGGAGGTGCTGGTGACGCGGCGCACGAGCATGGCGGAGGCCCTGCTGGCGATCACCGACGACCGCGCCGACCGCAGCAGCAACCGCACGCTCAAGGCGGCCTACCGCCGGGTGCGTGGCTCGGCCAGGCACTACGTGGAGGCCGCTGCCCCCGGGGTCGCCGGGCTGATCATCGCCCACGTGCCCGATGGCGACGCGCGACGGGGCACGACGGCGACCCGCTGAGCAGTCAGCCGGCCGCCGCGTAGGCCATCGTGAGCCAGCCGGCCACCTCGGCGTCCAGCAGGGCAGGGTCAGGCACCTCGAGGTGGTGCATCCAGCGCCCGGGGTACGGCTCCACGACCTGCTTGAAGCGCGGGCTGTCCAGCCGGGCCGGCATGCCGATCGAGAGCACGAGGTCGGCCTGCGGATCGCGCAGCCAGCGCCCCGGCAGCCAGAGCCACGCGAACCCGATGCGCCGGCGCAGCGCCAGCTGCGAGCGGGTCAGCCGCAGGGTGGCCGGGCCGAGGCCGCCGACCACGCCGGCGACCCAGCCGAGGACCGCCGGCCCATGCGCAGCGTCGGCCAGGAACGCGGT
>DASVBK010000022.1:0-25644 GCA_036375875.1 Candidatus Nanopelagicales bacterium | reverse complement strand
CCTGCAGCAGGGTGCGCGCCACGAGCACCACCACGCCCAGGCGCAGGGCAGCGGTGAACGCCCCGGCCCACGGCGCCTCCGGCCGGCGCGCGCTGACCACGAGCGCAAGGACGGCCAAGATCGTAGCCAGGAGCACCGGGTTCGTCGTGCGTGCCGCGGCCACCATGAGCCCGAGCGCCCAGGCCCACCACGCCAGCGGGTGCAGCGCCCGGGGCAACCGCCCCACGGCCGAGCCCGCCGGTCGGGTGGCGCCGGCGTGCAGGGTCGTGGGCGCGGTCATGGCGCGATTACTGCCCTGTGCGGTCGCTGGTGGTGGTGCCGGGTGCGGGGGCTTCCGGGGCACCGGCCCGCGCCTCGGCCTCCCGGGCGGTTCGCGCGGCCGCGCGCTGGCGCCGACGGGCCGCCGGGATCAGCCACGCGGCGGCCAGCAGCCCGAAGACCACGGCCCCGCCCAGGAGCAACCCGACGGGGGAGCTGGTGCTCGTCGTGGTGCCGTCTGCCGCAGCGGTCCCGCTGGCAGCCGTGACGACGGCCGGGTTCGGCTGCTCGGCGGCCGCCTTGGCGGCCGCCGCCGCAGCGTCGGCGTCGGAGACCTCCGCCCCGCACTCGTCGGTCGGGTAGCCGTTCACGGCGCAGACCAGTCCGTCCTGGATGGTGGTGGTCGCCGCCGCGGCCAGGGCCTGGTTGCCCGTGGACCCGGCCGGCACCGTCACGCAGCTCACCACGTCGGGACCCGGGGCCTGGCCGACCGGCGCGTCGGCGGCGAAGCCACCGTCGACGACGACCGCCACGCGCACCTGGCCCTCGGGGGCCGTGCTGGCTGCCAGCGTCGGGCACAGGGTGGCGAAGGCAGGGGCGTTGTCCGGCGCTTGGGCCGGCTGGTCGGTGGTGATGGCGAAGCGCCAGCCCTGCACGTCCTGGTCGACCACTGAGTAGTCCCCGGGACCGGTCTGGGCGGCGACCCAGGTGCCCGAGGCGCCCTGCCAGTAGGACCAGTAGCGGTAGGCGGTGGCGCTGGCCGGCGCGGCCAGGCCGACGCCGGCGATCAGGACGGCCATGCATGCGACGAGCAGCCCCGCCGCACGGCGGGAGCGGGTGATGGTCACCGGAAGCCCTTCAGTCAGGCCCGGGTGAGGGTGGGTCCGGCGCGGGCCGCCGAGGCTGCCCTTCCGGGCTCCACCGTCGTCCTCGGACGGTGTCGGAGCCCCAGTCCGCCAGGTGCTCCGACTCGTCGGCCCTGCCGGGACGACTCACGGTTGCGGGACAGCGCCGGATTCCCACCGGCTTCCCCTGGACCTCGGACTGTGGATGTTGCCCTGTCAGGGTAGCGCAGCGAGGCGTGGGCCCGGTCCTGCGGGTGCAGGGGAGGCCGACTCCTGCGGGTGCAGGCGGGACCTGCTCCCGCGGGTGCAGGCGGGACCTACTCCTGGGGGTGCAGGCGGGACCTACTCCTGGGGGTGCAGGCTCATCGGCCCGTACACGCGCCGGCCGTCCTCGAACAGGGTGACCGCGTCGATGCCCTCGGCCAGCAGGTCGCGCCACACCTCGCCGACCCAGGTCTCGGCCTCGGCCTGGCTCGGGAAGCCGTCCGTGGGCTGCGCGCCGACCTCCAGCGCCCCCAGGCTCGGCGACCCCTCGCGGGTCTCCAGCTGCCAGATCCAGCCCATCGTGTCCCCCTCCTGCCTCAGGGTCGCCCGGCCGGCGAGACGGTGCGCGCGGGGTCGCGCACCACCACGTCGCCGAGCACGTCGTCGATCGCGGCGCGCAGGTCAGCGTCGAGGACCACCCCGCTGGCCCCCACCGAGTCGGTGAGCTGCTCGGGCCGCGACGCGCCGACGATCGCCGCCGCCACGTTCGGGTTGCCCAGGACCCACGCCACCGCCAGCTGGGCCATCGACAGGCCCGCCTGCTCCGCCAGCGGTCGCAGCCGCTGCACCCGCTCGAGCACGTCATCCTCGAGGAACCGGCTGACGAACCCCGACCCGGTCGGGTCCGTGGCCCGCGACCCCTCGGGCGGCGGCTGCCCGGGCAGGTACTTGCCGGTGAGCACGCCCTGCGCCATCGGCGACCACACCACCTGGCCGATGCCGTCGGCCTCGCACTCAGGGATCACCTCGGCCTCGATCACCCGCCAGAGCATGGAGTACTGCGGCTGGTTGGACACGATCCGGTCGAAGCCCATCTCCTCGGCGAGCTCGACGGCCGCGCCGATCTCCTCCGCTCGCCACTCCGAGACCCCGACGTAGAGCACCTTGCCCTGCCGCACGAGGTCGTCGAAGGCGCTCAGCGTCTCCTCGAGCGGGGTGTGGTGGTCGTAGCGGTGCGCCTGGTAGACGTCGATGTAGTCGGTGCCGAGCCGCCGCAGCGAGCCGTGGCAGGACTCCATGATGTGCTTGCGCGACAGCCCCCGGTCGTTGGGGCCGGGGCCCGTCGGCCAGTAGACCTTCGTGAGCAGCTCGAGGCCCTCGCGGCGCTGGCCGGCCAGCGCCCGGCCGAGCACGGACTCGGCGGCGGTCTGGGCGTAGACGTCGGCGGTGTCGAAGGTCGTGATGCCGGCCTCCAGCGCCGCGCGCACGCACGCGACGGCGGCATCCTCAGCGACCTGCGAGGCATGTGTCAGCCAGTTGCCGTACGCGATCTCGCTGACCCACAACCCGCTGCTGCCGAGGCGCCGATGCTCCATGGGCCGACCCTAGGTCACGGGTAGGACCACGGCGACCGCGGTGGGCAGCGGTCTGCGGCCGCCCGCTCAGGCCGACTTGGCGCCCTTGACCTTGACCGGGCGGCCGCCCGGGCGCACCCGCGGCGGCGGGATGCGCAGCTTGCGCAGCTGCAGCACGCGCATGAGCCCGTAGAGCATGGCGCCCTTGCGCTCGGCGTCGGCCGGCCAGCGCTGCTTGAGCTCGCGGCTCATCCGGAACAGCAGCAGCGTCGTGTCCACGATGATGAACAGCGTCAGGAACATCCACGCCATCGAGATGTAGCCGGTCAGGTTGGGGAACGGCAGCAGCGAGGCCAGCAGCACGAGCAGCGCGAGCGGCAGGAACAGCTCGGCAGCGGCCCACCGGCCGTCGATGAAGTCGCGCACGAAGGCGCGCACCGGGCCCTGGTCGCGGGCCGGCAGGTAGCGCTCGTCGCCGGCCATGAGGCCCTGGCGGGCGACGGCGCGCTCCTCGGCGGCCCGCGCCTTGGCGGCGCGCTTGGCCTCCTTGGGGTCGTTCGGCACGCGCAGCGTCTGCTTGCGCGCCGCCTCGGCCTCCCTGCGGCTCGGCGTGGGGCGGCCCTTGCCGCTCCCGGGCTCGCTCGCCTCGGGGCTCGCGGGCGTGGCCGACTCGGCGCTGGTGCGGGAGAACCACTTCACGGCGCAAGGGTACGTGCTCCGACGGGGGGCGTTAGTCTGGTGGGGATCGGCGGGTGTGCCGCCATGGGGAAGAGAGCAACGGCTGACGATGGCTGGCATGTGGCAGCGCTTCAAGATGATCTTCAAGTCCAAGGCCAACGCGGCGATGGACAAGGCGGAGAACCCGGCGCAGACCCTCGACTACTCCTACGAGAAGCAGTTGGAGATGCTCCAGAAGGTGCGTCGCGGCGTGGCCGACGTGGCGACGAGCCGCAAGCGCGTGGAGCTGCAGATCGCCGGCCTCGACAAGCAGCTGGCCAAGCTCGACGAGCAGGCCCGGGCAGCGCTGGCCGGGGGGCGCGAGGACCTGGCGCGTGAGGCGCTGAGCCGCAAGAGCGCCATCAGCCAGCAGATCAACGACCTGCACGCCCAGCTGGTCCAGCTCACCGAGCAGGAGCAGAAGCTCACGGTCGCCTCCCAGCAGCTGCAGTCGAAGGTCGAGGCCTTCCGCACGCAGAAGGAGACCATCAAGGCCACCTACTCGGCTGCCGAGGCGCAGGTGCGCATCAACGAGGCGTTCACGGGCATCTCGAACGAGCTCGGCGACGTCGGCCTGGCCATCCAGCGCGCCGAGGACCGCACGGCGCAGATGCAGGCCCGCGCCGGTGCCATGGAGGAGCTCATGGCGACGGGTGCCCTCGAGGTGCCGGGCGGCAAGGACCAGCTCACGGCCGAGCTCGAGCGGATGGCCGCCGACAGCTCCGTGGAGAACGAGCTCGCGGCGATGAAGGCCGAGCTGGCCGTGGGCTCGGCGCCGCAGGCGGTCACCGGTGGTGCCGGTCAGGTGCCGGCAGTTGAGGCCGCGCCCGCCGCGGCTGCTGCCCCAGCCGGCGAGGTCGTCGACGCGGTGATCGCCGAGGAGGCGGCGCCAGCGCCGGCAGCCGAGCCCACGGAGCCCCCGCGCCCGTAGCACGACCCGACGATCCTGCTGGCAGGAGCGCAGCCCGATGGCCCGCAACCGGTACGCCCCCGACCGGGGCCTCACCGCCCGGATGGGCGGCACCATGTTCATGCTCGGGCTGCTCTACGTGGCCCTCATGGCGGTGCTCATCTGGGCGGGGCTCAACACGTGGTTCGTGCTGATCATCGCCGCGGGGTCGGCGTGGGCGCAGTGGTACTTCTCCGACCGGATGGCACTGTTCTCGATGGGCGCCCGCGTCGTGGCACCCGAGCAGGCGCCCCAGCTGCACGCGATCATCGACCGGCTGTGCGCCATGGCCGACATGCCCAAGCCGACGGTGGCGATCGCCGAGACCGACATGCCCAACGCGTTCGCCACGGGGCGCAGCTCGAAGCGGGCGGTGGTGTGCGTCACGACCGGCCTGCTGCGCCGCCTCGACGCCGAGGAGCTCGAGGGTGTGCTGTCCCATGAGCTGGCCCACGTCGCCCACCGTGACGTGCTGGTGATGACGGTGGCCTCGTTCGTGGGCGTCCTGGCCGGCGTGCTCACCCGGTCGTGGATGTGGGGCGGGATGCTGCGCCGCCGCGACTCCGACAGCAACAGCGCCCTGGCGTTCCTCATCATCATGGTCGTCTCGTTGGTGGTGTACGCCGTGAGCTTCCTGCTGACCCGGATGCTCTCGCGCTACCGGGAGCTCTCCGCCGACCGCACCGGCGCCCTGCTCACCGGCCGGCCGGGGGCGCTGGCCCGGGCGCTGCAGAAGATCACCGGCGACATGGGCGCGATCCCCACCCGGGACCTGCGCGAGAAGGAGGCGCTCAACGCCTTCTTCATCGCACCGGCGTTCGGCAGCAAGGAGTCGATGGCCGCCGTGCTCTCGACGCACCCGCCGCTGGAGCGGCGCCTCGAGCAGCTGGCGCGCATCTCCGCGCAGCTCGGCCAGTAGGCCGGCGCCGATGGGCCTCTTCGACGCGATCCTCGGGCGCACCAAGCCCAAGCGGCCGGACCTCGACGCGATCTTCGGCCTTCCGTCGGCGGCGATCACGCTCTCGGCCAGCATGGGGTACGAGGCGACCGGCCTGGGTGCGGTGGCGTTCCGGGTGCCCGAGGGCCGGGCGTTCGCCGAGGTGCAGGGCGAGGTCGAGGCCCTGCTGGCCGCCTCCGGCAACCCGGCCGTCGAGGTGACCGCGGACCAGTACGGCTACACGTGGCTCGTCCTCACGACGGACCCGCCGGACGTCGCGGGCCTCGTGACCAACCTGCATGCGGTGAACCTCACGCTGCAGGACACCGGCTGGGGCCCGCAGCTGCTGTGCGCCACGGTCGGCTTCCGCGGGCCCGGTGATCGACGGCTGGCGATGGTGTACCTGTTCAAGCAGGGCTCCGTCTACCCCTTCGCACCCGCTGCGGGGGGCGGGCAGACCCGTGACACGATGCTCGAGCTGCAACTGCGCGACCTGCTGCGCGAGGACGTGGCGATCGAGCAGGACCTCACCCGCTGGTTCCCGATCTGGGGCGCACCGGGGCTGTAGCGGCCCCCCGAGCGCCCTCGCTCGGCCCGGGGCCGGTCATCCGCCGGCCATGGCGCCGAGCACGATGAAGGGCTCCTGGCCCCTGGCGACGGCCTCGGGCAGGGGGTCGTCCGGGGGCTCGTGGGAGAGGTCCAGCTCGCACGCGAAGAACCGCACGAACGGTCGGCGCCGGGCGTCGGCCCGGTCACGGATCGTGCCGCGCAACGCCGGGTACCGCGCCTCGAGCCCGTCGAGCACCGTGCGCTGGGTGATCGGCCCGTCGACCTCGAGGGCGACCTCGCCCGACACCCGCGCGAGGGCGCGCAGGTGCCCGGGCAGCACGACCCGCACGGTGCTCGCGCTCACGGCAGGGTCTGCACCTCGACGCTGAGCACCGCCGGCAGGTCGCGCACGATCGCGGTCCACGAGTCCCCGGAGTCCGGCGAGCAGTAGACCTGCCCACCGGTGGTCCCGACGTAGATGCCGCAGGACTCGTGGTGGTCCACAGCCATGGCATCGCGCAGGACGTTGACGTAGCAGTGCTCCTGGGGCAGCCCTTCGGTGAGCGCCTCCCAGGCGTCGCCACCGGAACGACTCCGGTACACCCGCAACCTGCCCTCAGGTGGGTAGTGGGTCTCATCGCTGCGGATCGGCACGACGTAGACCGTCCTCGGCTCGTGGGCGTGCACCGCGATGGGGAAGCCGAAGTCCGAGGGGAGGTTGCCGCTGACCTCGTGCCACGAGTCACCCGCGTCGTCGGAGCGCATCACGTCCCAGTGCTTCTGCATGTAGAGCACGTCCGGGGCGGCTGGGTGCAGGTCGATGCGATGCACGCAGTGGCCGACCTCGCGGTCGGCGTCCGGGAGCTCGCCGGAGCGCAGCCCCTTGTTGATCGGCTGCCAGGTCAGGCCCCCGTCACTCGTGCGGAAGACCCCGGCGGCGGAGATGGCGACGTAGAGCCGGGCCGGGTCGCTCGGGTGCTCCAGCACGGTGTGCAGGCACAGCCCGCCGGCGCCGGGCTGCCACTGCGGGCCGGTGTCGTGCTGGCGCAGCCCGGAGAGCTCGCTCCAGCTGGCCCCCGCGTCGGTGGACTTGAACAGGGCGGCGTCCTCCACCCCGGCGTACACCGTGTCGCGGTCGTGCAACGACGGTTCGAGGTGCCAGACCCGGGTGAACGACCAGGGCCGCATGCTGCCGTCGTACCACTGGTGCTCACCGGCCACGCCGTCGTACCGGAAGTCGTTGTCGACGGCCTGCCAGGTCAGGCCGCCGTCGTCGGAGCGCTGGATCACCTGGCCGAACCACCCGCCGGACTGGGAGGCGTAGATCCGTTCGGGGTCGAGCGGCGACCCCTTCACGTGGTAGATCTCCCAGCCCGCGAAGAGCGGCCCGGTGACCGACCAGTCCCGGCGCCGCTCATCCGAGGCCAGGATGAACGCCCCCTTGCGAGTGCCGACGAGGACCCGTGTCGCAGCCATGCCTCACCCCTTCGTGTCGCCGCGACGGTAGCGGCGGCTCGACGTGGGAGGAAGTGCCTGCGCTCGCTCCGGCACGGCCGGCGTTCGTGTCGGCGCGAGGGCAGGTCCGGATGGCCCCTGCGGCTGGGCCGCCGACGTCAGTCCGGGAGCGGGGCGGTGGCGCCGACGCCGGGCAGTGCGAGCATCCGGTCCAGCGCCACGCGGGCCCAGTGGGCGGTGTCTGAGTCCACTACGATCCGGTTGACCACGTTCCCTGCAGCGAGGTTCTCGAGCGCCCAGACCAGGTGGGGCAGGTCGATCCGGTTCATCGTCGAGCAGTAGCACACCTGGCGGTCCAGGAAGGTGACCTGCTTGTCCGGATGGGCCAGCGCCAGGCGCCGCACGAGGTTGAGCTCGGTGCCGATCGCCCACGCGGAGCCGGGCTCGGCCGCGTCGAGGGTCTTGATGATGTACTCGGTGGAGCCCACGTGGTCGGCCTTCCGCACCACCTCGTGCCGGCACTCGGGGTGCACGAGGATGTTCACCCCGGGGATGCGGGCACGAGCCTCGTCGACGACCTCCTCGGTGAAGCGGCCGTGCACCGAGCAGTGCCCGCGCCAGAGGACCATCCGAGCGTCGCGCAGCTGCTGGTCGGTGAGCCCGCCGCCCGGCTTGTGCGGGTCGTACAGCACGCAGTCGCCCAGCGACAGGCCGAGCTCGAGCACGGCGGTGTTGCGGCCGAGGTGCTGGTCGGGCAGGAAGAACACGCGCTCGCCGCGCTCGAAGGCCCATTCCAGCGACTGCCGGGCGTTGCTCGAGGTGCAGATCGTGCCGCCGTTGCGCCCCGTGAACGCCTTGATCGCGGCCGTGGAGTTCATGTACGTGACGGGGATGGTGGTGTCTGCCAGGCCGAGGGCCACGAATCGATCCCAGGCGTCCTCGACCTGCTCGATCCCGGCCATGTCCGCCATCGAGCATCCGGCCGCGAGGTCTGGCAGCACGACCTGCTGGGTGTCGGCGGTGAGGATGTCGGCGCTCTCCGCCATGAAGTGCACGCCGCAGAACACGATGAACTCGGCCTCAGGGTGGGACGCTGCCTGCTGGGCGAGCTTGAACGAGTCGCCGGTCACGTCGGCGAAGGCGATGACCTCGTCGCGCTGGTAGTGGTGGCCGAGGATGTACGCGCGGGACCCGAGGGCCGCCCGTGCCCGCCTGGCACGTTCCACCAGGGTCGGGTCGGAGGCAGGCGGCAGCTCGCCGGGGCACTCCACGCCGCGCTCGGTGTCGGGATCGGTCCCGTGCCCGAGGAGCAGCAGGGCCAGGGGCGTCGGCTGCGGCTCGGCCCAGGTGGTGGTGTCGGTCATGGCAGTCCTCCTGCGCTCGGTGCCAATCGTTCCACAGCACGAGGGGTCCGTGCCCTCGACGTGATCCCCGGGGCCGGGGGATGCCAAACTCCGCGGCCGTGAAGGTCGTGATCTGCCCGGACTCGTTCACCGGCACCCTCAGCGCTGCCGAGGCAGCGGCTGCCATGGCTGACGGCTGGCGCGGGGTGGCGCCCCACGACCTCCTGGTGCTGCGTCCGCTCTCGGACGGGGGGCCTGGCTTCCTGGCTGCCATCGAAGCCGGTCGGGGCGGGCGTCGCCATGTGGTCGACGTGCTCGGCCCACTCGGCCAACCGGTCCACGCCGAGTACCTGGTCGACGATGCCGGGACCGCCTGGGTGGAGAGCGCCGCGGCGACTGGCCTGCACCTGGTGCCGCCCGAGCAGCGCGACCCGACGCGGACCTCGACGTTCGGCCTGGGGCAGGTGCTGGCCTCGGCGCTCGCCGAGGACCCGGTGCGCATCGTCGTGGGCGTGGGTGGCACCGGCACGTGCGACGGCGGCGCGGGGATGCTCGCGGCGCTCGGCGCGCGCAGCCGCCCCGCGGGAGTGCTCACGGGCGGCGGCGGGGGGCTGGCGGGGCTGCGCAGCCTCGACCTCGAACCGGCCCTGGCGGCGGTCGGCACCCGCGTGCTCGAGGTGGCCACGGATGTGGACGTGCCGCTGCTCGGCGCGCGGGGCGCCGCCCGTGGGTTCGCCCCGCAGAAGGGCGCCTCGGTCGAGCAGGTCGAGCAGCTCGAGGCGGCGATGGGGCGGTGGGGCCAGCTGCTGGGGCGGGGGGCGGACGGCCGTTCCGCCGCGCTGGCCCTCGGGGCCGGTGCCGGTGGGGGACTCGGCGCCGCGCTGCTGCGGCTGGGTGCTCGGCGGGTGCCCGGCATCGAGACCGTGCTGGCGGCCACCGACCTGACCGGCGCGCTGGCGGACGCCGATGTGGTCCTCACCGGCGAGGGCGCCTTCGACTGGCAGTCCCTGCGCGGCAAGGTCGTAGCGGGGGTCGCCGCCGCGGCGACCACCCGGGCGATCCCGACCGTGGTGCTCGCCGGACGGGTGGAGGTGAGCCGGCGCGAGTGGATCACGGCGGGCGTCGCAGCGGTCTTCGCCGCCGCCCCGGAACCGGGCCAGACCGCGGCGCAGGGCGTCGCAGCCGCGGCGGCACGCGCCGCGCGGACGTGGGCGCGACGCTGAAGGCCGGGCCTGCGGGTCAGGTCAGGCAGCCACTGCGGCAGCCTGCTCGATGAACGCCCGCGGGGCCCGGGGTGCCACCCCGGCGTCGCGCAGTGCGGCATCGTCCCAGGTCGCCGGATGCGCGTCCATGAACGCCGAGAGGGCCAGCCCCAGGCCGATGTCGGGCTTGACCCGAGCAAGCGCCAGGTGCGCGACCCGGAGGGCGGCCCTCGGCACGCGGCGCACCCTGAACGCCCGGCCGGTGGCGTCCTCGTAGGCCGCCACCACCTGCCGCTGCGTCAAGGGTTCGGGGCCGCCGAACTCGAGGACCTCGCCCGGATCCGGCGCGACCGCGACGTGGGCACACAGCGCGGCGACGTCGTCGATCGCGACGTACCGGTGCGCGCTCTGCCCGCTGCCGACCACCATCGCCGTCCTCGAGACCGGGTCGAACATCGGGGCGCCGAGCCACGCCTCCTGGAACATGTCGGGCCGCACGAGCACCGCCTGCATCGGGCTGGCGCGCAGCGCCTGCTCCGTGCGCCACTTGCCGGCCATCAACGGGCCGGTGCGGGCCATCTCCTGGCCCATCCCGGCGGCGGAGACGAACACGAACCGGCGCACGCCCGCCCGCCCGGCCGCGCTGACGAGGGACTGGTTGCCCGTGGTGTCGAGCGCCGCCCGGTTCGCGTTCGCGGTCGTGACGACGGTGTCGATCCCGGCCAGGGCCGGGCCGAGGCTCTCGGGCTCGCGCAGGTCGCCGCGCACGACGGCGATCCCGGCATCCTCGAGGCCGCTCGCGTCGGTCCCCGGGCGCACCAGCGCCAGGCACGGCTCCCCGGCCTCGACGAGCAGCCTGGCGATCCGGCCGCCCAGGTCACCGGTCGCCCCGCAGACGAGGATCATGGCTGCCTCCTCCCGGGCACCCCCACTCGGTGCCCCTCGCTCGCCGCGAGATGCCCGCGCACCCACGCCAGCACGTGCTCCTGCTGCGCCGCGGCGTCGTCGGCGATCCAGAGCGCGCGGTGGCCCCCGCCAGGGATCGTGCGAACCTCGGCACCAGGGCGTAGCCCCAGCCGCCGCCCGAGCCGTGCACGCTCAGCAGCACCGGGCCGTCCCCAGCCTCCGCGTACTCGACCGGCCCCACCGCCGTGTCGGCCACCTGCGGGGGACCGGCGAGCAGCCGGTCCAGGTCCGATGACGTCGGATGTCGCACGTCCATGAGGAACCTCCCCACCCGGCTCGTCTCCACGGTAGGTCCGCGCCCGGTGGGGGCACGAGTGGCGAAGGGCCCGACGCCCGCTCGGCCCGGCCGACGTCGGCCGCTCGCCGGCGGTCGGGCCGTTGGCCCCTCGTGGCTCCTGGCCGCCAGCGACACGATGGAGGGGGACTCGGTGGGAGGTGCGCGATGGACATCAAGGTTCCGAATCCGCTCGCGAGGCGGCACCCGGACGTGGACGAGGCGCAGGGTTCGGCAGGGCCGGTGGGTGGCGTCCGGGCGTGGTTCTTCGTCAGCTTCTGGGGGCTGCCCAGCGGTCCCGTCGGCTGGGTGGGCGCCAGGCTGCTGCCGTTGGTGGCAGGCCGGTTCTACCGCCTCGTGGCCGAGGAGCTCGCGCTGCAGCCCGACGACGAGCTGCTGGAGGTCGGCTGCGGCTCCGGCGGCCTGCTCGCCCTGGCGACCCAGCCCCGCCATGTCGCCGGTCTCGATGCCTCGGGGATCCAGCTGGGGCTCGCCCGGGGGCGCCTCGCCGACCGGCTGGCGGCCGGGACCGCTGAGCTCGTCCTCGGCGACGCCATGGCGCTGCCCTGGGATGACGACCGGTTCAGCGCGGTCGCCTGCGTGAACACCCTGAAGTTCGTGCCGGACCCGGCCCGGGCGCTTCGGGAGATCGTGCGCGTGCTGCGCCCCGGCGGCCGAGCGCTGGTCGTCATCGACCCGCCGCCGAAGGACCCGGCACAGTCCGGCGCCTACGACGCGTTCGGGGAGCGCCTGTGGACCGCGGAGGATGCCGAGGCCCTGATGGCCGGGGCCGGGTTCGCCGAGGTCACCGTCACCCAGCTGCCGGCCAAGCAGCTGCGGATGCAGCTGCTGCGTGGGGTCAAGGCGTCGGCGGCGCAGCCGCCCGGCCAGCGGACCTGAGCAGCCCCGGCCACCAGGGTGCGGGACCCCAGCGGAGAGCTCCCGGCGGGCCTCGCAGAGGAGCCGAGCGAACCAGTCTCGGGAAGGGGAGGTGGTGTGCGATGGCTGCCACCGTAGGGAACCCGGAGCCACGGGTGTGGACGGCGAGGGTCAACGGCACGGGGCTCCGGGTGGAGGACGTCGGGACCGGCGCCGAGACCGTGGTGTTCTCCCCGGCGCTGTTCACCAACCGTGCGTTGTTCGACGCCCCGGTCGCCGCCCTGTGCGGGGACCACCGGTGCATCCGGTACGACCACCGTGGCCAGGGCGACAGCGGATTCGGCGCCCACGAGGCCAACCCCCACCTCATGGGGGTCGAGGGGCTCTCCGAGGACGCCGTGGCGCTGCTGGACGTGCTGGACGTCGAGTCGTGCCATTGGGTCGGGGTGTCCGTCGGCGCCATGGTCGGCATGCGGGTGGCTGCGCGCCACCCGGATCGGGTCCGGTCGTTGACCATGATCGGCGTGACGGTGCGGCCGCTGACCCGGCGTGACCTGGTGCCGTTCTTCGTGGCCGCCGGGCTGATCAGGGCCACGAGTCGACTCGGGCCCGTCGGCAGCATGATGCGCCGGCAGGTCGCCGGCTTCTCCATGCGGACGATGGTCGCGGCGACGTACATGTCCGACCCGGGCCACGCGGCCGACCGGGAGCGCTGGCGCCAGCGGTTCGCCGCGCAATTCGTGCCCGAGGGCCTGCCGATGATCCGCGAGGTGTTCGGCTTCCCGGGCACCCCGGTCGAGATGCTCGCCCACATCCAGGCGCCCACCCTGGTGATCTACGGCGCGGAGGATCCCGGGGCTGACGTGGAGGCCGAGAAGGCGCAGCACGCCATCCCGGGGGCACGCCTGCTGGCCATCCCCGACGCCGGGCACTACGTCCTCGTCGAGCAGCCGGACCTCGCAACGCGCGTGATCACCGACTTCATCCGCGGGGTCGAGGCGGCGGGAGCCTGACGGCTCCGCTCCCGCTCGTGGCGCGTGCCGGACGTCGTCGCACATCCGCGAGGCACCTCCATCGCCGCCGCGATTGGTCGAAGCGGCCCGGTCGTGTCAGCATGGTGCGCAGCGGAATGCAGCAGGCGCTGCGCGCGTTGGCACCCGTGAATCCCATCCCAGGAGGGCTTGCTCCGATGACCGCCGAGACCACCACCGCCGTGACCGACGGCATCCTCCTCACCGACACCGCCGCCAACAAGGTGCGCGCGCTGCTGGAGGCCGAGGGCCGCGAGGACCTGTCGCTGCGGGTGGCCGTGCAGCCCGGCGGCTGCTCCGGCCTGCGCTACCAGCTGTTCTTCGACGAGCGCTCCCTCGATGGTGACGTCGTGAAGGACTTCGACGGCGTCGGCGTCGTCGTCGACCGGATGAGCGCGCCGTACCTGATCGGTGCCACGATCGACTTCGTGGACACGATCGAGAAGCAGGGCTTCACGATCGACACCCCGAACGCCACGGGTTCCTGCGCGTGCGGGGACTCCTTCCACTGACCCACCCCGTGCCAGGGCACCCCACGAGGGCGTCGATCCGGCTGCGCACCGGTTAGGGTCGCCCCCGTCACCTGAAGGGGGCTGCCGCGGATGCGCATCGTCGTCACCGGGTCGATCGCGACCGACCACCTCATGACGTTCCCGGGTCGGTTCGCGGACTCGATCGTGCTCGACAAGCTCGACAAGATCTCGCTGTCGTTCCTCGTCGACGAGCTGGAGGTCCGGCGCGGCGGGGTCGCGGCGAACATCGCCTTCGGCATGGGGATGCTCGGCCTGAACCCGATCCTGGTCGGCGCGGTGGGCCCGGACTTCGCCGACTACCGGTCGTGGCTGCAGCGCCACGGCGTGGACACCGAGTCCGTGCACGTGTCGCAGGTGCGCCACACGGCCCGGTTCGTCTGCACGACCGACGAGCACGCCAACCAGATCGCCACCTTCTACGCCGGGGCGATGCAGGAGGCGCGTGACATCGAGCTCGGCCCGATCGTGGAGCGGGTCGGCGAGGTCGACCTCGTGCTCATCGGGGCCAACGATCCTGAGGCCATGCTGCGCCACACCGAGGAGTGCCGCTACCGGCGCATCCCGTTCGCCGCCGACCCCTCGCAGCAGCTGGCGCGCATGCACGGCGACGAGATCCGGCTGCTCATCGACGGCGCGGCCTACCTGTTCACCAACGAGTACGAGGCCGCCCTCACCGAGCAGAAGACGGGCTGGACGGCCGACGAGGTGCTCGAGCGCGTGGGCATCCGGATCACGACCCTGGGCCCCAACGGGGTGCGCATCGAGCAGCGCGGCTGCGAGCCGATCCAGGTGCCCACCCCGAAGGAGACCCACCGCGCCGACCCGACGGGCGTGGGCGACGCGTTCCGCGCGGGCT
Source organism: Candidatus Nanopelagicales bacterium (assembly GCA_036375875.1). GTDB lineage: Bacteria > Actinomycetota > Actinomycetes > S36-B12 > CAIYMF01 > Prado023. Next base: position 11,291 of record DASVBK010000022.1, on the reverse strand, counting down.
TCCTGGCAGGCCTGGCGTGGGGCGTGCCGCTGGAGCGCTGCGCGCAGGTGGGCTCGCTGCTGGCCACCCACGTCATCGAGAGCGTCGGCACCCAGGAGTACGAGCTGGCGCGGCGCGCCTTCCTGCAGCGGATCGGGGATGCCTACGGCCTCGCCGCCGCGCAGGAGATCGGCCAGCACGTGCACCTGCCGCGGCCCTGAGCCGGTCGATGGCTGCCGCGGCGGTGTCGGGGCGGTCCCGGTCGTGAGCCCGGTCGAGCCGCGGGGCAGCCGGTACGTGCTGCCCGACCTGCGGGGGCTGCCACCCGGGGAGGAGCTCGTGGCCGTCGGCGGGGAGCTCACCCCAGCCATGCTCCTGGCCGGGTACCGGGCGGGACTGTTCCCGATGCCCGAGGGGCGCCTGTTGGGCTGGTGGTCGCCGGATCCACGGGGCGTGCTGGTGCCCGGGCAGGTCCACGTGGGCCGGTCGCTGCGCCGGGCGCTGGGGCGGTTCACGGTCAGCATCGACCGCCGGTTCGAGGAGGTCGTGGCCGCGTGCGCCGACCCCGGGCGTCCGCACGGCTGGATCAGCCCTGGCTACCGGGTCGCCTACGCGGGGCTGCACGAGCTCGGCTGGGCGCACTCGGTGGAGGTCTGGGACGAGGCCGGGGGCCTGGCCGGGGGACTGTTCGGCGTCGAGGTCGGGGGGCTGTTCGCTGCGGAGTCGAAGTTCCACCTCGCCACGGATGCCTCGAAGGTGGCGGTCGTGGCCCTCGCCGACGTGCTGGCCGCCGCTCCCGCCCCTCGCCTCATCGACGTGCAGTGGCGCACCCCGCACCTCACCAGCCTCGGCGTGGTGGAGCTGCCCCGGACGACCTACCTCGACCTCGTCGCACGCCTGGTCACGCAGCCGCCCGTGCTGGCCGGGGGAGTGCCGGGCGCTCAGCGGGGGGCGCCGAGCCGGATCAGGTGGCGCAGCGCCTGAGCGGGCGCGGGATTCGGGACGTGGGGCTCCGGGCCCGACGAGGCCTCCGAAGCGGCGCGCTGCGCCCCGGGTCCGTCCTCGCCCTGCGCGTCCGCGTCGACCAGCTCCGCGACCGCGAGCAGCGCGTGCCCGCGCAGCCGGCACCACGCCGGCACGTCGTGCTCGGCGGCCGGATCGTCGCTGAGCAGCGCGACCAGGCTGCCCACCGGCAGCGTGCCAGCCGCCCGGGCCAGCCGGATGATCGGCACCGGGCACAAGGTGCCCCGGGCGTCCACGACGACCGGCGACTCGCTCATGGCCGCGCCGCCGCGAGGCCGGCATCGCGGGCCGCATGGATCGCAGAGGGCAGCGCCGCGAGGAAGCCGTCCAGGTCGGCGTCGGTGGCGTCCGGGGGCAGGCTCACCCGCAGGTTGCCGTGGGTGACGGCTCCCATCGCGGCGAGCACGTGGCTGGGTCGCCGCGTGTCGGCCGTGCACGCCGAGCCCGAGCTCACCGCGAACCCCGCCCGGTCCAGCTCGGTGACCAGCACCTCGCCGTCGGCGTAGAGCACCGTGAAGCAGGTCAGGTGCGGCAGTCGATCATCGTCCGGGCCGATGGCCAGCACGTCGGCGGCCGCCTGGGGCACCTCGCGGCGCAGCCGCTCGGTGAGGGCCGAGCGGCTGGCCATGGTCCGCGGCAGCTCGGCGGTGGCCTCCTCGAGGGCCGTCGCCGCGGCGACGATCGCCGGCACGTTCGGGAACCCGGCCCGTCGTCCCGCCTCGTCAGTCGGGATCGGGCTGCGCCAGCGGACCCCCGAGCGGACGACCAGCACGCCCACGCCGGCCGGGCCGCCCCACTTGTGGGCACTGCCCGCCAGCACGTCCCAATCCCCGGGCGCCGGGACCGCGCCGAGGGCGGCGCAGGCATCGACCAGCAGCGGCACCCCGGCCGCTCGGGCCGCGGCGTGCGCAGCGTCCAGGGGCTGCAGCGTGCCCACCTCGTGGTTGGCCTGCTGGACGCACGCCAGGGCGACGCCGGGCCGGCCGATGGCCGTGGCGAAGGCCTCAGGCTCAAGGTGAGCCTGAGCGTTGACCGGGACGAGCACGGGCCCTCCAGCCGCCGGGTCGTCGGCGGCGACCCAGTCCGCGGCCCGCAGCACGGCCGAGTGCTCCACCGCGCTGGCCACGACGGTGCGCCCGATGCCCGTGCGGGCCCGGGCGAGGCCGAGGACCCCCAGGTGCAGGGCCTCCGTGCCCGAGGCCGTGAAGGTCACCTCCTGCGGCAGCGCACCGAGGCGTTCGGCCACCGAGGCCCGGGCCGCGTCGAGCAGCTGACGGGCCACCCGGGCATCGCGGTGCAGGCGCCCCGGGTCGGCCCAGCCGCGTTCCAGGGCGACCTCCAGCGCTGCCCTGGCCCCGGGTCGCAGGGGGAGCCCGGAGGCGGCGTCGAAGGAGCGCGACATGCCCACCACGGTATCCCGACCCCCGTGGCCGATCAGCCCATCGCTGCGCTACTCTCGCCCCGTCCTGTCGACCGCCGCGGGCCGCGCCGAGCCGGCCAGCGAGCATCCACCGACCATCCGAGGGGAACACGACCCGTGGCATCAGTCCGCACGAGCCGTCCGCGAGGGCTGCGCCGGTGGGGCACCGCAGCCGGAGCAGCAGCCGTCCTGCTGCTGGCCTCCGGCTGCAGCGCCCAGGAGGCGCTGTCGTTCAACCACCCGGACCCGGCCACCGAACAGGCCCCGATCATCGCCAGCCTCTGGTACGGCGCGTGGGTTGCCGTCGTCGGCGTGGGCCTGCTCACCGGCGGCCTCATCCTCTATGCGGCGATCCGCTACCGCCGCAAGAGCGACGACGCCCCGGCGCCCAAGCAGCTGCGCTACAACGTGCCGCTCGAGGTCATGTACACGATCGTCCCGCTCGTCATGATCCTGGGCATGTTCTACTTCACGGCCCGCGACCAGACGCAGCTCACCAAGGTCTCGGCCAACCCGGACAACATCGTCAGCGTCGTCGGCTTCCGCTGGAGCTGGGCGTTCAACTACACCGAGGAGGGCGTGTACGACGTCGGCACCGCCGACGTCGCGGACATGCCCACCCTCTACCTGCCGGTGGACGAGTCGGTCGTGTTCCAGCTGCAGAGCCCCGACGTGGTGCACTCCTTCTGGATCCCGGCCTTCCTCATGAAGATGGACGTGTTCCCCGACCGGCTCAACAAGTTCCAGGTCACGCCCAACAAGATCGGCGAGTACGCGGGCCGGTGCGCGGAGTTGTGCGGGGTGGACCACGCGCGGATGCTGTTCCGCGTGAAGGTCGTCGACCGTGCCACGTACGACCAGCACATCGCCGAGCTCAAGGCGAAGGGCCAGACCGGCCAGATCACGACGGACCGCATCACCCGTGAGGGCGAGCGCTACTGGGAGACCGAACGCTACCCGGAGGGAACGCTGTGACCCTGCTCAACGAGCCGCCCGTCGCCGCCGTCGCGGCGCCCCCGCGGCGCGAGACCACCTTGGGCCAGAAGATCGTCGCGGTCATCACGACCACCGACCACAAGACGATCGGCCGGCTCTACCTGGGCACGTCCTTCTTCTTCTTCCTGCTCGCTGGCGTCATGGCGCTGGTCATCCGTGCCGAGCTCGCGCGGCCCGGCCTGCAGTTCGTGACGCTCGAGCAGTACAACCAGCTGTTCACGATGCACGGCTCGATCATGCTGCTGCTGTTCGCGACTGCCCTGTTCGTGGGGTTCGCCAACTTCCTGATGCCGCTGCAGATCGGCGCGCCAGACGTGGCGTTCCCGCGGCTGAACATGCTCGGGTACTACATGTACCTGTTCGGCGGCATCATCGTGATGATCGGCTTCGTCACGCCCGGCGGCGCCGCGGCGTTCGGCTGGTTCGCCTACGCCCCGCTGTCCGGCCCGGAGTTCTCCCCGAACGTCGGCGCCGACCTGTGGATCCTCGGCTTCGCCCTCGGCGGCGTCGGCACGATCCTGGGCGCGGTGAACTTCATGACCACCATCCTCACGATGCGTGCGCCGGGCATGGTCATGTTCCGGATGCCGATCTTCACCTGGAACGTGCTGCTCACCAGCGTGCTCATCCTCATGGTGTTCCCGGTGCTCGCGGCCACGCTGGTCGTGCTCGAGATCGACCGCAAGTTCGGCTCGGTGGTCTTCGAGCCCGAGAACGGTGGCGCCATCCTCTGGCAGCACCTGTTCTGGTTCTTCGGCCACCCCGAGGTCTACGTGCTCGCGCTGCCGTTCTTCGGCATCATCTCCGAGGTGATCCCGGCGTTCAGCCGCAAGCCGATCTTCGGCTACAAGGGTCTGGTGTTCGCCACGATCGCGATCGCAGCCCTGTCGATGGCGGTGTGGGCCCACCACATGTACGTGACCGGCGCGATCAGCCTGCCGTTCTTCTCCCTGATGACCATGCTCATCGCGGTGCCGACAGGTGTGAAGTTCTTCAACTGGATCGGCACGATGTGGGGCGGCTCGATCAGCTTCGACACGCCGATGCTGTGGGCGCTGGGCTTCCTGCTCACCTTCCTCTTCGGCGGGCTCACCGGCGTGATCCTGGCCTCGCCGCCGCTGGACTTCCACGTCTCGGACTCGTACTTCGTGGTCGCGCACTTCCACTACACGGTGTTCGGCACCGTGGTGTTCGCGATGTTCGCCGGGTTCTACTTCTGGTGGCCGAAGTTCACCGGCCGCATGCTCAACGAGACGCTGGGCAAGTGGCACTTCGCGCTGACGTTCATCGGGTTCAACGGCACCTTCCTGATCCAGCACTGGCTGGGCGTCGAGGGCATGCCGCGCCGCTACGGCGACTACCTGCCCGGTGACGGCTTCACGCTGGAGAACGAGATCTCCTCGGCGTTCGCCCTGGTGCTGGGCGTCTCGACGCTGTTCTTCCTCTGGAACGTCTACAAGACCCAGCGCCACGCACCGATGGTGAACGTCGACGACCCCTGGGGCTGGGGCGCGTCGCTGGAGTGGGCCACGAGCTGCCCGCCGCCGCGGCACAACTTCGTCTCGCTGCCCCGCATCCGCTCCGAGCGCCCATCGTTCGACCTGCACCACCCGGAGCTCGCCGACTGGGATGCCGAGGGCTACCTGGCCGTTCTGGAGGAGCGCGGGGTCGAGAACCTCAAGGCAGTGACGAAGGGGGAGCAGCGGTGAGGCTCTCGGCGAAGCTGTTCATCGGCGGCGCGGTCTTCTACCTGCTCGTCGCGGGCGTCTACTGGTTCATGAGCCACGACGAGGCCGGCACGACCGCGCTGGTGCTCACCGCCGGCCTGTCGGCCATGATCGGCTTCTACCTGCTGGTGACGGCCAAGCGGCTGCCCGACCAGCCCGATGACCTGCCCAATGCCGAGATCTGGGACGCCGACGCTGACTACGGGCACTTCAGCCCACACTCGTGGGCCCCGCTGATGGTCGGCGCCAGCGCGGCGATCACGTTCGCGGGCCTGGCCTTCGCGGCCTGGATCGTGGCGGCCGGAGCGGTGCTGGTGATCATGTCGAGCGCCTACTGGGTGTTCGAGTACTACCGCGGGCCGGTGCGCCAGTTCTGAGCCCCGGTTCAGGAGCGTCCCTCGGGCACGGCTGACCGCCCGCCCGGAAGAACGCTGGGCGGCAGCTCAGCGCTCGGCCAGCTCCTTGCTCGTGGTGATCCACCGGTCCAGCAGCGATCGGGCCGCGCCGCCGTCCAGCGCCGCCCGGGCTGCCGGCATCGCGGCGGCCATGCGCTGCCCCAGCTCGACCTCGGCGTCGGGCAGCGCGGTGGGCAACGCCCCACCAGCGGCGGCGTAGGCCACGAGCGCGGCCGCGGCGTTGAGGCAGACGGCGTCGCGCAGCCCGGCGACCGCCGGATCGTCCGGGGTGTCGAGCAGCCGCCGGAAGATCGCGGCGTTCCGGGCGGGCCCCCCGCCGCGCAGGGCGTCAGCAGCCGGCACCGGGATGCCGAGCGCGGCCGGGTCGATGGTGGCGGCGCGCGGCGCCCGACCGGTGAGGTCCCAGACGCGCGAGGGCGCGAAGACGGTGAGCTCGTCGAGTCCGTCACCGCCGTGCACGACCAGGGCCTTCGTGCCGCGCTCGGCGAGCACGCCGGCCATGAGCTCGCCGATGGCCGGGTTGGGCACGCCCAGCACCTGCGCCTGCGGGTGCGCCGGGTTCGCCAGCGGTCCCAGCACGTTGAACACCGTGCGGATGCCGAGCTCCCGGCGGATCGGGCCGATGTGGCGCATGGCGGGGTGGAACACGGGGGCGAAGCAGAACGTGATGCCCAGCTCGCGGCCCGCCTCGCCCGCTGCCGCGGCCGGCAGGTCGATCGCCACGCCGAGCGCCTCGAGCATGTCCGCTGAGCCGCTCTGCGACGACGCCGCCCGGTTGCCGTGCTTGGCCACACGGGCCCCGGCCGCGGCGGCGACCACGGCGGCCATGGTGCTGATGTTCACCGTGTGCGCGCGGTCACCGCCGGTGCCGCAGGTGTCCACGACCGGGCCCTCCACCTCGAGCGGCACGCTGGCGGCCATCATCCCGGCGACCAGCCCGGCCACCTCCGACGGCGTCTCGCCCTTGCTGCGCAGCGCCACCAGGAAGGCGGCCGTGCTCGCGTCCGGGGCGCCGCCGGTGAGGATCTCGGCCATGACCCACTGCGTGGTGGGGGCGTTCAGCGACTCGCCGGCAAGGAGGGCCTCGAGGACGTCGACCCACTCGGTCAGCGGCGCCTCGTTCACGCCTGCTGCACCGCGGGCACGCGCCGGCGCAGCAGCGCGGCGACGGTGTCGGCCAGCTGGCCCGGATCGATCGGGTGCCCGACGACGGCATCGGCACGCGACCACGTGGCCAGCCACGCGTCCTGCGGCCGCCCGGTGAGCACGAGGATGGGCGGGCAGCGGTAGATCTCGTCCTTGAGCTGGCGGCACAGGCCCAGCCCGCCGGCGGGGGCGGCCTCGCCGTCGAGGATCAGCAGCGACAGGCCCCCGGCGTCGGCGGCGCGCTGCACCATCGGCGCAGTGGCGACCTCGACCAGGTCCAGGTCCGGCAGGTCGGGGTCCAGCCGGGTGCCCAGGGCGGTGACGACGGCCCGGCGCACGGTGCGGTCGTCGCTGTAGACCAGGACCTGCAGCGGTCGGGGGGCCTGCTCGGTGGCCATGGGCGTGCTCCTGGGTCGGGGTGCGATGGGCCGATCGTAGTGGCCGCAGCGGGGCGCATCGCCGAAGGCCGCCGACACACTGGGAGATCGCGGGGTCCGGGTGGGAAGTCCGGGGGGGTATCTGACACACTGCCGCCCGTGGCCTCGACAACCGTTGTGACCCAGGCGCATCCGGGCGCCCATCCGGTGCATCCGAACAAGACCGCGGTCGGCACGATCATCTGGCTCTCCAGCGAGCTGATGTTCTTCGCCGGGCTGTTCGCGATGTACTTCACGATGCGTGCGACCAACCCCGAGCTGTGGGCGGAGCAGACGCAGTTCCTGAACGTGCCGTTCGCGACCGTGAACACGCTGATCCTCGTGTCCTCCTCGGTCACCTGCCAGCTCGGCGTGCTGGCGGCCGAGCGCGGCGACGTGCGTGGCATGCGGCGCTGGTACGCCATCACGTTCTTCATGGGCGCGGTGTTCATCGGCGGGCAGGTCTACGAGTACGCCCACCTCATCGGCGCCGAGGGCCTCACGCTGGCCTCCTCGGCCTATGGCTCGGCGTTCTACCTCACGACCGGGTTCCACGGCCTGCACGTGACCGCGGGCCTGGTGGCGTTCCTGTTCGTGCTCGCCCGCTCGTACGCCTCGCGGCGCTACGGCTCGGAGCAGGCCACGGCCGCGATCGTGACCAGCTACTACTGGCACTTCGTCGACGTCGTCTGGATCGCCCTGTTCTTCATGATCTACGTGCTCCAGTAGCCGCCCCGGCCGGTCGTGCCGCTCTCCCGTCCACTGCTCGCAGACCCGACAGTCCAGAGGTAGCCCAGTGAACACACCAGTCGCCCGGCGCAGGCACCCTGCAGCGCTCATGCTGCTGCTGCTCGGTGCCCTTGCCGTCGTCGCCACGATCTACGCCCTGGTGCAGACCAGCACCGAGGCGCGGGCCGCCGGCGCCCCGGCCTCCGAGACGCAGGTCGAGCAGGGCAAGGCGCTCTACCTCGAGGGCTGCGCCTCCTGCCACGGCCTCAACGCCGAGGGCACCAGCGTCGCGCCCAGCCTCGTGGGGGCTGGTGCGGCCTCCGTGCACTTCCAGGTCTCGACCGGCCGGATGCCGCTGGCCCAGCCCACGGTGCAGGTCAAGCGCAAGGAGCCGACGTACAACGAGGAGCAGACGGCGCAGCTCGCGGCCTACATCGCCACCCTCGGGGCCGGCCCGGCCAGCCCCACCCCCGAGCAGCTCGACACCACCAACGCCGACCTCGCGCGCGGTGGCGAGCTGTTCCGCACCAACTGCGCCCAGTGCCACAACTTCGCCGGCAAGGGGGCAGCGCTCACCCGCGGCAAGTTCGCCCCCACGCTCATGAACTCCACGCCCCAGCAGGTCTACGAGGCCATGCTCACCGGCCCGCAGAGCATGCCCGTCTTCGGCGACGGCACGCTGACGGTGCAGGACAAGCAGGACATCCTCAAGTACGTGGACCACCTGCAGGCCCAGACCCAGCCCGGCGGCTTCGCGCTCGGGTCGTTCGGTCCGGTGACTGAGGGCGCGTTGCTGTTCACCCTCGCGGTCGCGCTCATGGCCGGGGCCGCCGTCTGGATCGGAGCGAAGGTCCGATGAGCGAGATCACCCAGACCGGCCAGGAGGCCCCGCCGGAGCCGGACTTCGTCGCGGCCGGCCACGCCCACGCACCGCGCCGTACCGACGTGGACCCACGCGCCGCCCGGCGCGCCGAGCGCCAGGTCGTGACGCTGTTCGCCCTCGCCGCGCTGTGCATGGTCCTGGCGCTGGTCTCCTACGTCGTGATCCCGGTCGACGCCGGCATCAACCTGCCGCTCGCCGGTCCGGTCGGGGCACTCAACGTGGCCCTGGGCCTGACGTTCGGCCTGGGCATCCTGTGCATCGGACTGGGCGTCATCCACTGGGCGCGCAAGCTCATGCCGGGCACCGAGGTGGTCGCCCAGCGCCACGAGATGCGCTCGTCCCAGGAGGACCGTGCGGCCGCAGTCGCCGCGTTCGAGCGGGGCCTGGCCGACTCCGGGTTCGCGCAGCGGCCCATCATCCGCCGCACGCTGATCCTGGCGCTGCTGCTCCTGCCGCTGCCGCTGGTGATCATGCTGCGCGACCTCTACACCGCGCCGGCCGGTGCGCCCAGTCCCGCCGAGCAGCTCTCGATGACGATCTGGGAACCCGGGATGCGTGTTGTCAGCGACGTCGCGAGCCGGCCCATCAAGCCCGAGGACGTGCCGGTCGGCGGCCTGGTGGCCGCCAACCCCGAGAACCTCCACGAGGTCGAGGAAGCGACAGGCAACCTCAACGCCCGCGCCAAGGCGGCGATCATCCTGGTGCGGATGCGCCCGGACGAGATCGTCAGCGAGCAGTCCCGGCAGCTGGGGTTCGAGGGGATCCTGGCCTACTCGAAGATCTGCACCCACGTGGGCTGCCCGATTGCGCTCTACGAGCAGCGGACGCACCATCTGTTGTGTCCCTGCCACCAGTCGACGTTCGACCTGGCTGACGAGGGCAGGGTCGTGTTCGGGCCTGCGGCGCGCTCGATGCCGCAGCTGCCGATCACGGTCGATGAGGAAGGGTTCCTGGTGGCGCGCAGCGACTTCCAGGAGCCCGTGGGACCTAGCTTCTGGGAGCGCGGATGAGTGCCGTGATCGACGCAGGGGGCAAGGGTGCCGGCTGGCTCGAGGACCGGCTCGGCAACGCGCCGTGGCTGCGGCGCCAGATCAACAAGGTCTTCCCCGACCACTGGTCGTTCATGCTGGGCGAGATCGCGCTGTACTCGTTCATCGTCATCCTGCTCACCGGGGTGTACCTGACGCTGTGGTTCAACCCGTCGATGACCGAGGTCGTCTACGACGGCTCCTACGCCCCGCTCAAGGGCGTCAAGATGAGCGAGTCGTTCGCCTCGGCGCTCAACATCTCCTTCGATGTGCGCGGCGGGCTGCTGATCCGCCAGATCCACCACATGGCCGCGCTGTTCTTCGTGGCGGCGATCGCGCTGCACCTGCTGCGGGTGTTCTTCACCGGTGCCTTCCGCAAGCCGCGTGAGATGAACTGGGTGATCGGCTGCGTGCTCTTCGTGCTGGCCATCGCGGCGGGCTTCTCCGGCTACTCCCTTCCTGACGACCTGCTCTCCGGCACCGGCCTGCGCATCACGCAGGGCATCATCCAGGCCACCCCGGTGGTGGGCACGTGGATGTCGTTCCTGCTGTTCGACGGCGAGTTCCCGGGCACGGCGTTCCTGCCCCGGCTCTACAGCGTGCACATCCTGCTCGTCCCCGGCCTCATCCTCGCGCTGGTCACGGCGCACCTCATGATGGTCTGGTACCAGAAGCACACCCAGTTCCCGGGGCCGGCCCGCACGAACGACAACGTCGTGGGCTACCCGTTCATGCCGATCTACATCGCCAAGGCGGGCGGCTTCTTCTTCGTGGTCTTCGGCACCATCGTGGCGCTGTCGGGTCTGGTGCAGATCAACCCGATCTGGGCGTACGGGCCCTACATGCCCGACCAGGTGACCGCTGGCTCGCAGCCCGACTGGTACGTCGGCTTCCTCGACGGGGCGCTGCGGCTGATGCCCAACTGGGAGCTCTCCATGTTCGGGGTGACGCTGAGCATCAACGTGCTCTTCCCGGCCATGGTGCTGGCGCCGGCCCTGCTGGTGATGCTCATGGTGTATCCGTGGATCGAGCGGCTGGCCACGCGGGACAACCGCGAGCACCACCTGCTGGACCGCCCCCGCAACGCCCCGGTGCGCACCGCCCTCGGCGCAGCGGTCGTCGCCTTCTACATCGTGCTCATGATCGGCGGCGGCAACGACGTCATCGCCTACAACTTCGACCTGAGCATCAACACGATGATCCGGGTGCTCCAGGTCGCGCTGTTCGTGGTGCCGGTCATCACGTTCATCGTGACCAAGCGCATCGCCCTGTCGCTGCAGCGCCGGGACCGCGACCTGCTGCTGCACGGCCGGGAGACCGGCCGCGTCCTGCGGCTGCCCTCGGGCGAGTTCCTCGAGATCCACGAGCCGGTCGACGAGGAGACCAAGGCCAAGATCATGTCCAAGGCCGACGTCGAGCCGCTGGCGCTGCCCGAGGCCGTCGACGAGCACGGGGTCGCCAATCCCAAGGCGAAGCAGGGCCGCCGCCGGGCGAAGGTCTCGCGCTTCTTCTACAAGGACAACGTGCC